>DYLG01000024.1 GCA_020722215.1 Desulfomonile tiedjei | reverse complement strand
AGGGCAGAACGGACCCAAACGACCAAAGGCGCCCAAATTAGGTCGCGGATTTCGGACTAGTTTTTGCATTGCCGCTGAGCCATATTGTAGTATATTGAGGGTTTGACTTTGCAGGGAATGTTAGAGGTACACATGTCCAGTAATAGCGAAACTCGAGTCCTCGCGTTCTGCCGCCCTCCGCAGGAGATAACTTCCCCGGTGATTGATGCAGCTCGCCGGACCAGGACCCGGGTGATCTTCGACATCTCGGGCGTTGAACCGGATTCCGTTGCCATGGCCCTGTTGCAGGCCGATGCAGGACCTGACTGCGTGGATCTGAAGATTTCGCCAAAAGCCATCATGGACGGCTCGATCCTGGGCGTTTTGCAGGAGACGGGAATTGGCAGAGTTTGGGTCGAATTGCACCCCATGCTGCTCGAAGGACCGGTTGAGGCCTACCTCGGGCGAATCGCCGACTTGTCTGATGCGCTAACATGCTTTCCGGTGGTTGCGGATGTGAATCTCGTTACGTCCCTTCTGCGTAACCATTCCAATATTCGGAACATTGCACTCAAGGGCTGCGAAGCCGCCGGATTCGTCAGTTCCGAGACCGCGTTCACACTGTACTCGTCCGCACGCGCGATCGCGAGAGAATCGTCCGAGCCTCCCAACCTCTTGATCTGGGGGGGTGTGGCATTGGCAGAAGCCGCGGCTGCTTTTCTGGCAGCAGGGGCAGGTGGCATAGTTTTCGAGAGCGTGCACTGGCTTACGGATCTGGTTGCCATTGACGATTCTCGGCGTGACAAGATCGCCAAGATCAGGCCGCAGCACACGGACCTCAACGGCCTGAACCTCGATGTCCCGTGCAGAGTTTTCAACAAGGGAAATTCCAGGGCAGTGAAAGGACTTAGAGATTTCGCAGGTTCTTTATGCGCGACCGAAGTGAAAGATGAACAGAGGCGCTCTTTCGCTGAAAAGGTGCACGGGGAATCCGTGCATCCTCTTAACGCAGCCTTCGGCCGGGAGGAACTAATTCCTATCGGCATAGAAGCTGCTTTTGCCGATTCCTTCGTCAGGCGCTACGGTACGGTCACCGAAGATGCCCTGGCTGCTTTTGCCGAGGACATAGAGGCACTCTGCGCCGGCGCGGAGAAAAAGACAGGGGCTTTCCTCAACAGTCCGGTTGCCGCTGAGCTTGGAACAACGTATCCCTTCGTCCAGGGAGCCATGTCCTGGATAAGCGATGTGCCCCAATTCGCACGAAGCGTCGCGGACGCGGGCGCTTTGCCGACCATCGCTCTGGGCATGATGGACAAGACCACTTTGGAACGAAAGCTCGGCAACCTGCCTGAAGTGATGGGAGCCAGGCCGTATGCGATCAATGTCATAACACTTGCTGAGAATCCCCACAGGGCTGACCAGTTGGCCTGGATTCGCGCGGCCAGGCCCCGATTCGCAGTTATTGCTGCGGGTGAGCCCTCCCACGCGAGGGAATTTCTCGAAAGCGGGATCCAGGTCATTTACATCGCCCCCAATGAAGAACTCCTGAAAATGGCCTTTGACGCGGGCGTTCGGTACGTAATCTGCGAAGGGAACGAAGCCGGAGGCCACGTAGGTGAGCATTCAACCCTCACTCTCGCTCAGATAATTCTGGATCTGAAAAATCAGCAGCCCGAGACGTTCAAAGGCCGCCGCGTCATCCTCGCAGGCGGAATCTGCAACCGAGAGACCGCTTTCATGGCTGCGATGCTGGGAGCGGACGCGGTTCAAATGGGCACACGTTATCTGGCCACAAAGGAGATCGTGGCCACAGGAGCGCTTAGCGAGCTGTATCAACGAAAGATCCTCGAAGCCGGCCCGGGCGGCTCCGTAATCAGCGGCGAATCCACGGGCCTGCGGGTCAGGTCCCTCAAGACGGAGCGCATTGACGAGATCTGCAAACTGGAGCGGGATTTCGCAGCCGGCGCTGAAGACGAGGCATCCGTCAGACGGAAAATCGAGGCACTTGCCGCGGGAAGTCTGCTCATCGCGGCCCGGGGCGTTGAACGCCCCGACGGAGCGCCGCTTGCCGCAGAAGACTGCGCAAGACGCGGGCAATTCATGAGCGGAGCCTGCGCTGGAGCTGTTCGGCAGGTCACCACGCTTGAGGAACTTCATTTGGAGCTGGCCCAAGGAAAGCTCGCAGAGGGGCTGCCCTTCCTGGGGCCCGTGAGGACTCCGGCCACCCCCAGACTGACCGGCGTTGACATCGAGGATGTGGAGCCATCCAGGCAGGCGGCAGCGGTGACGCGAACCGCGTATCACGCGGCTGACAAGGAAAGAATCGCCATCACCGGTATGAGCATTGTGAACTCGCTGGGCAACTCTCCCGAAGAGGTATGGGCTGCATGCCTGGCAATGAAAAGCGGCATAGTGTATGTTCCGGCGTCCAGGTGGGATCATGAGTTGTTCTATCATCCGCGGCCGCGAACGTCGGAAAAGACCTATTGCAAAGTCGGCGCATTCCAAAACATCGAGGTCTCCCGCAAAGACGTGGGCCTGCCCCCGCAGGATTTCCGCACGATGACCGATTCCACGAAAGTAACCATGTGGCTCGCCAAGAACGCGGTGGAGCAGTCCGGCATCCTCGATTCGGACATCCCAAGGGAACGAATCGGAGTGCTCATCTCACAGAATTCCGGGGAAGCCGCAGCCACATTGCAGGATGTAATAATTCGGGCTTCGGCCCGCGATATTGTGTCGTCGGTGGCCAGAGTGGTGGCCCTGACGCCGGAAGCCGAGTTTGCCGCAGCGGAGGAAGTGAAGGCCGGACATATTGCCATCGACGACACCACGCTGCTCGGAAGGCTCAATTGCACTGCCGGCGGATTCATTTCCAACAAGTACGGCTTCCAGGGTCCGAGCTTCTCCGTGTCCGCCGCGTGCGCTACGGCGCTCGTAGCCTTGTACAGCGCTTATCAGATGATACGCAACGGAATAATTGACGCGGCTGTGGTCGGAGGAGCCGAAGAGCTTCTCACCCCAATGCATTTCCTTGAGTTCTCAGCCCTCGGCGCTCTTCAGGGCTTGTCCGGCGTGGAACGCAATCCCTGGGAGACGAGCCGCCCCTTTGAGGCAAACCGCGACGGAATGGTTCTTGGCGAAGGCGGCGGCATGATAGTAATCGAGAGGGAATCGGTTGCCCGCAGGCGCGGGGCTCACATACATGCGTTCATCACTGGCATGGGCGCAAGCAACAACCACCTTGGCCTGGTGGAGTCATCCAGGGTGACCCAGGAAATCGCAATCGGAGCCTCGTTCCGCGACACGTCTTACGGACCTGAGGGTGTGCAACTCATTGAATGTCACGCCACGAGCACAGTGCAGGGCGATGTGGAAGAGATCCACGCGCTGAAGCAGTTTTACAATTCAGGCGACCTCACGGTCCTTACATCGTTCAAGTCCCAGATCGGTCACACTCTTGGAGCGTCCGGGGTCAACAGTCTGATCCGGGGCATAATGGCCATGAAATCCGGAATATTCCCGCCGACGCTCAACTATGAGAAGCCCGACCCTGAGATCGGGCTCGAAGGCTTCGGGTTCCATGTGTGTCGAGAGCCTGCCGACTGGAACACGGCAAATGGCAACCCACGGCGGTTTGAGGTGAACGCGTTCGGCTTCGGAGGTTCCAATTATGTATTGCAGGTGGAGCAGGTGATGGATGGAGAAGACAGGGTTCTGATTTCCTTACCGGATAAGGACCTGCAGATCAGTGAGGAGGGGGGCGAAGCTTCACTTCCCGAGGGAGTTTACGGGTTCAGGACTGATATCGGCGGAAAGCCGTACAGGGTCGCCGTTGTAGCGGACAGCGAAAAGGAGGCTCTGTCTCTCATTGAGGCATGCGAGTTCATAGCCGACGAAAAAGCACTCCAGCCCAAGCGTCTGCGAGCCATGGCCCGGCAGGGAGTTCACCTGGCGCGGGCGGGCAACGACGTGCAGCCGCTGGCTTTTGTGTTTCCCGGACAGGGTTCCCATTACGCGGGTATGAGTCACGAGCTTTACCGGACCTTCCCCGTGATTCGAGAATGGATGGACAGGATAGCCGAGGTGGCCGACTTCGACATCCTTCACCTGCTTTTCCACGATCGTGAGGAAGATCTCCGGAAAACGCGATGGCAGCAGCCTGCGCTATTCACCATGGAATACGCCATGGTTCAGTATCTTTGGTCTTTGGGGATTCGTCCGGCAGCGCTGGCGGGCCATAGTCTGGGCGAACTCACCGCGCTTTGTCTGGCGGGCGTCTATTCCTACGCGGACGGCTTCCGCATCGTCAACATGCGGGCCCTTTGCATGGACAAGGCCTGCGAGATCAACGTGGATCCGGGCATCATGATGGCCACGGACGCGCCTTTGGACTACGTGGAAGAGAGACTGAAGACAGCGGAAAACGTGTACATAACCAACATCAATTCGCTCCACCAGGTCGTCATAGGCGGAGATACGGACGCGGTGAGGGCCCTGGGAGAAGAATTGAAGGCAAACGGCTACCGTCGCACGCAACTTAGGGTGAGCATGGCGTTTCACTCGCCCATCATGAGGTGCATCCACGATGAGTTGGAGGCGTTCATCGCGGACCTAGAGTTCCACCCGCCGCAAATTCCGGTGATCTCGAACACCACCATGAAGCCGTTCCCTCCGGACACAACGGAAATCAAGAGGATCGTAATGGCTCACCTGGAGTCACCGGTGTACTGGCTGCAGAACGTCCGGACCATGTGGAACGATTTCGGTGTGCGGCTTTTCGTTGAGGTTGGCCCAAGGGACATTCTCAGCAACATGATTCAGGATACTATCGAAGATGCCGATTGCATCCAGACTTGCTTTCCTTCGGACGAGAGCCGGATGTACCGAGCTGCACTGGCACAGCTCTATGCCCGAGGCAATCTCCCCGCGCGGCCAACCGCGCGCTACATGGTTTTCCCGGGCCGGGCGCAAGCCGCTGCCCCCGTGCCCGTGAGGGCGATCCAATCTCGAGTTCCGATTCCCACTGCGGCGGATCCCGTCAGTCGGATCGTTCAAAGAGAAATCAATGCCTTCGTGCTGGAGAGTTTCGGCAGATTTCTGGTTCCCGGAATCCTCGCGGCTATTCGAGCGGAGCACAATGCAGCCTACTCGGAGCAAGATCTGAGAGACTACCTTTCCAGGACGCTTCCGTCAGGCGAAACGGCTTTCATACCTCCGGCTGCTCAAGCGCAGCCGGCTCAATTGGCGGGCAGTCTTGGAAGAGCATTCATGCCTCCGGTGGAAGATGAAGCTCCTGCGCCTCCTCGCGGTAAGGCTGCCGCAGCTGGTCCTGGGGCTCACGACGCCGGAGACGTCACGGAACAGATCATCCGCATCATCATGGATGCAACGGGCTACGATCGTGACGAGATCGAGCCCGACATGGATCTGAGGGAAGACCTTGCAATTCGCTCCAGCCGCTTGCCGGTGATCATGGACTCTCTTGAGGGGCACTTCGGCATCAAGATAGAGCTTGAGGATTTTATGGATGTGCGGACCATTTCCGACATAGCCGAGAGGATTTCCAAGCTGGCGCCCAAGGACAAGAATCCGGCGCCGGCCGCAGTCCGCAGGCGTGAAGCAACGGTCACGGCCGCAGCAGTGACCGAACCGGGCGAGATCGAGGAAAAGGAAAGCCTCAAGAGGATCGTCTTTAGCGAGGCTTCTCTTGAGACGGGCGATTCGCGTCCGGTTGAACTGAAAGCCACGGACTCGGTGGCAGTGCTCTCCGCGGATTCTGAGAGCAGCCTGGTCCGCGACATTGTGGAAGTGTTCCGCAGTGATTACGGAACGAACCCCGCTGTTGTACGATTCCGCACGGACGGCAAAGTCAGCGGGGGTGGCTCTGACATACGTTCCGCCGCCGGAGCGTCACAGATCGCGGCCAAGATATCCGAGTCGGCTTCGCTTGCAGGCTTGGTCTTTGTGGTGGACGATTCCGTTGAGCGCAATATGAAAGACATTCGGGACGTCTCCGATCTTCTCACGGGCATTTTTACTCTGTCCAAGACAGTGCTTGATTCGTCTTCCAGAAAGCTGCTGGCTCTGGTGGAAAAGAACTGCCGAGCGGACGGCCTGGGCCGAGTGCTTTCAGAGGGGATCTTGGGAATGTTCCTGAGCCTTGCCCACGAGTTCCCATCCGTGCAGTTCCGGACAGTCCGCATGGATGATAAGACCGAAGCGGGCGCAGCCATGAGAAATGCCTTGAACCGAAACTGCACGGTCTTGGACATGATCTGTGCCGACGGAAACGTTTTTACCAGGCAAGGCCGCGTTGTTCCATTGACTTTCGAAGACAACCGCAAACCCGAAATAGGCCCTGACGACGTGGTGGTCATGTCGGGCGGCGGGTACGGCATCTCGCCCTTCATCGCTCGAAGCCTTTCCGACCTGGGTTGCAGGATAGTCTTCTTGGGAAGAACCAAGATCGACCCGCAGATCGACTTTCGCGGGCTGCTGGCTCAAGAAGACCTTTCCCGTGAAGACGTGGCACGCAGCGTTGCCGAAGCAAAGCCTCACATCTCCGGAGCCGACATGGAAAAAGCTGTGGCCGGCGTGTCCAAGGCATTGGAGATAATCAAAGAAGTGGAAGGGCTGCGCGGAATGGGCGTTGACGCTTCGTATTACAGTTGCGACGTGACCGACGCCGACCGAGTTGAAGCCGTGATGGAGGAGTTGGTTTCCCGCTTCGGCCGCATCGACGCAATCATCCACGCCGCTGGGATAATCAAGGACAACATGGTCAAAGAGATGACCCCCGAGGACTTTGCCCAGGTGGTTGCAGTGAAGTTCCTGGGCGCATGGAATTTGTACTCCGCCGCGCAGAGCCGAGGTTTGAAGCTCTTTGCCTGCTTTTCATCAGGAACCGCAATTCAGGGCAATCCGGGACAGTCCAACTACTCATGTGCAAACCGCGTCATGTCCGCGCTCATGAGCAACCTGAGTCGGATGAATCCTGCAGTTCAGTTCAAGGCAATGATGTTGCCGCCCGTTGAAGGCGCGGGAATGGCGGAAAACCCGGAAATCAAGGCGCTCATGAAAAGGATGAACGCGGCTTATGTGCACGCGGACGAGCTGGCGGGACTTGTTTGCCGCGAGCTGTGTTTCGCCCCCAAGGACGACGTGTGGGTCCTGTTCATGAGGTCTCTGCCGAACCTGAGAACCGTTCGGCTGGACATGGCCGAACCCGAACTCTCGGCGGACTCGGTCCGTGCAGCAGCAGTACTGTACAAGAAAGAAGATTTCCCAATGATTGATGCGGTGTCGCACATCGACCTGCACAAGGGGGAACTGATCGCCAACAGGGTCTTCTCCATAGAGAAGGACCTTTGGATACCGGATCACAAGCCGTTCAAGTTCCTCAAGCATCCGCTGGTTTCGGCTATCATGACTGTAGAGACATTCATGGAGGCCGGCAGGATGCTGTATCCGCACCTGAGGGTCCTCGGGATACGGGATGCTCAATTCCTCGACATCATTGAGTGTCCGCCCGGAATCGACCGCCGCTCCGTGATTCGCTGCACGGCCCTACGCAGAGCCCGCGGGGCTGTGGACTGCGACGTCTCTCTTGCAACGCTTGAAATTTTTCCGTCCGGGCAGACTCTGGATCGGATGTCCACCAACTTCAGGGCCCGTGTCGAAATGGGCTCAATCCAAGATTCCTCCGGCGGCGGCATCCCCGGTTTTCCGGTAAAGCCCGAAGAACTGGACACCCGACCAATGGATCACTCGGAGGTTCTCAAGTGGTACGAAGACTGCTCGCACATGCAGGGCCGGTACAGAGTCATCGAATACCTGGACGGAACTGCTTCCAACGCTATCAGAGGCCGAACGACGTACAGACAAACCGACGACTTCTCAGGCTCTCTGAAACCGCATTACCAGTACTCGCCGTATCTCCTCGAGGCGCTCATGCAGGCCGTGAGCTTCTACATCGTCATGCGTAACGAAAAAGAAGATCGTTCCATGATCCCCTTCAGGATCGGGGAGATGAAGTTCCTCAGGAAGTGCTCCGATGGAGAGACCATCATCCTGGAAGGACGCATGAGGAAACAGGACGAGCATGGGGTCACCTGGGACGCGCGTGCAACCGACGCCGAAGGCACACCGGTCATGGTGGTCCGGGACATGGTCATGCGGTGGTTCACCGCGTGAACGGCAAGGATATTCTCGCAAGTTGGCGCATAGGATTCGTCGGCCGGCATAAGACGATTCTGCCCAATACGCACCGAAGCCCCCCACTGCCGACAAGGAAATCGTCCCCTTTTTTCGTTACCAATTGGGAACCGGAAGGCCGGTGGGTTCTTTGGAAGAAGAGTTGGCCTCAGCGATTTCCATAGCCTCTTTGAAGTCGCTTAACGCTTCACGGACCTTGCCCAGATTGGCCAGCACCACCCCACGGTTGTTCAGCGCAGGAGGATCTCCGGGTTTCAGCTTCAGGGCAGAGTCATAGTCCTCAACGGCACGTTGGAAGTCGCCGGCGGACGAGTAAGCGTCCCCCCTGAGCTTGTAATAAGTGGCGTTGTTCGAATCCAACTTGACCGCGCGGTTGAGGTATTCCACGGCTTTGGCCGCCCTATTGGTGGATATGAGCGCCAAACCCAGATACGCCCACCCTTCCGCGCTTTTCGGATTGAGTTCCACAACCTTTGCCAGGTCCTCCTCCGCCTGCTTGTACTGCGCGTTATTGAGCATCGACAAGCCCCTTTGGAGATAATATACATGCTGTGAAGGCTCAAGGGCTATGGCACGGTTGAAGTCCTGCACGGCCTCCTTTTCCTTGCCCAGCGATACATGGGCCAGGCCGCGATAGAAATACGCTCTGGATCCAGGCTTCGAGGCAATGAGGGAAGAGAAGATCTTCAATGCCTCATCTGCCCGACCTGCTTCAAGGGCCTGAACACCTTGCCGGATCGCGTCGGATTCCTCTTGAGCTTCAGAAAGTCCGGGAGCTGTGAACAGCACCAGAAGAGCCAGAATTGCCGTCGCAAACGACCTGGAATCTCTCGTCATGGTCCATTTCCCTCAGAAGACGATTAGGGTGAAGTGCACTCCATTATAGAGATTTCCAGGCCGACAATCAAACCCCACGCGGTCCGGCGGTTGGTGCCGCCCGACGCGGGTGGCGCGTGCCGTTGTCTTCGGATAGACTCCCCCCCTTGTTTACGTACCTGTAGTGAAAGCCCCGCGGAACGAAGACTGGATGGTATGATTGAGTTTTTTCCGGTTGGACCGGTGAATCCGGCTATCCTTTCCCGCGCACCGTTTCCACAAGCGCCTTGGACGGAGAAAACCGTGCCAGTTTCATCGCGGGTATGGTCATTTTCTTCCCGGTTTGGGGGTTCACGCCCAGTCGTTTGCGCGTCTTGATCACTCTGAAGGTTCCCAGATCGGAAACCCTTATCTTGCCGTCGGGTTCCGTCAAAGAGGATTGGATGGTTTTGACGAATGTTTCCAAAACAACGGTAGCCGCCTTCTTGGTGATCTCGGCCTTCTGGGCAATGAAGGTTACCAGTTCGGGTTTGGTCATGGAATTCTCCTCATCCGATGATTCTTAATCTTTGCCGCGCGGTTGGGAGGTCCCCTCGAGAATCCGACCAGTGCCCATACCACTTGGACCCTCGGCGGGACCTGCCTCGCGTGTTGGTCTCCCCCCCCTTGCTTGAATTTGGAACGTGTAATCTCAGATCGTCGTCGAAATTGGTGCAAGAGCCGGACCAGAAACCGGTCCGGCTCTGAGGTCGGTGGCTGGAGTCAGTCTCCGGTTGGGCTACAATGGCACATCTCTTGCCTTGCCCCCGACTGTGTCAATTATGTTGACGTTTATGTAAACAGCGTTGACACATATCAAGGACCGTTGCTCCGTTCAAGCCGTTGCACAAGGGCTCGGAAGATGGTATACGCGGGAAAAATCGGTGTCGGGCAAGCTTTGGCCGGCACACGCCATGTGATGATCGGACCCGACCTGCGGATTCTTGCCGGGGCCGACCAGGAAGAAGACGGCGACCAATGGACAAGATCGTAATCAGAGGAGGAATCCCTCTCAACGGTGAGGTTACCATCAGCGGGGCCAAGAATGCTATCCTGGCTCTGATGTGCGCCTCACTGCTCACCCGTGACGAGATGATTTTTCACGGAGTTCCCACCCTGAACGACATCCGAACCACCAAACAGCTCCTGCTTCAACTGGGGGTGTGTTTGGACGATTTTGCCGCGGGGACGCTTCGTGTCAAGGCAGCCGAGATTTCCGATCACACGGCGCCGTACGAACTGGTCAAGACCATGAGGGCGTCCGTTATGGTCTTGGGGCCGCTGTTGGCACGGGAAGGCAAGGCGGACGTGAGCCTTCCGGGCGGGTGCGCCAT
The DNA here is from genome assembly GCA_020722215.1 of Desulfomonile tiedjei. Lineage (GTDB taxonomy): Bacteria > Desulfobacterota > Desulfomonilia > Desulfomonilales > Desulfomonilaceae > DYLG01. The sequence continues at coordinate 14,884 of DYLG01000024.1, read as the reverse complement.
AGGCGCAAGGCCTATTGATCAGCACCTGAAAGGCCTGGAAGCCATGGGTGCTCGCATTGACCTTGAGGGCGGCTATGTGAAGGCACGGGCAGAAAGACTTCAGGGCACGGATTTCACCTTTGATCTCAAGACAGTCACAGGCGCCGAAAATCTGATAATGGCCGCGTCCCTGGCAAAGGGCACGACTGTCCTGCGCAACTGCGCCGTCGAACCCGAAATCGCCGAATTGGCCCATGTCATTAATCGAATGGGGGGCTGCATAGACGGAACCGGAACGGAAACCATCGTCATAGAGGGGAAGGACAGACTTCACGGGGTTGTTCACGAGGTGATGCCGGATCGAATCGAGGCGGGCACGTACCTGATGGCCGGGGCGGTCACCAGAGGGGACGTCAGGGTGCGGCACTGCCGTCCGGCTCATCTCTCCGCGCTGCTTGAGAAGCTCGACGATGCAGGACTGCGCGTGGATGTGGGTGAAGACGAAGTGCGCGTAGCCACAAACGGCAGGGTGAAGAGCAACGACGTGGAAACTGCGCCTTATCCCGGATTCGCCACGGATTTCCAGGCACAATACATGGCTCTCATGGCCCTGGCAGACGGGCAGAGTATGGTGACCGAAACGGTTTTCGAGAACCGTTTTATGCACGTGTCGGAACTGGTTCGCATGGGGGCCGACATAAGGGTCTCGGGTCGCACTGCAAGAGTAAGAGGCGTGCAGCAGCTTTCAGGGGCTCACGTGCAGGCCACGGATCTCAGAGCCAGCGCGTGCCTTGTTCTCGCCGGCCTGGCCGCGCAAGGAACTACCGAGGTCCACAGGGTATACCATCTGGATCGGGGCTATGATCGTCTTGAAGACAAGCTGGCCGCGCTGGGCGCTGATATCAGGCGAGAAAAGGATGACATTCTCTGATCGGGCAAGAATGGAGGAAAACTCACAGATGAGAACCGCCCAAGTCTCCAGAACCACCTCGGAAACCGACATTCATGTCAAACTGAACCTCGACGGCTCAGGAGAGCGAGAGATCTCCACCGGAATCGGATTCTTTGACCACATGTTGGATCACGTGGCCCGGCACGGGCTTCTGGATCTGACCGTACGGGCTTCAGGCGATCTGCATGTTGATCATCATCACACGGTGGAGGACGTGGGGATCTGCTTCGGAGAAGCGCTCAAGAAAGCTCTGGGAGACAAGAAGGGCATTCGTCGTTACGGTTTCGCGGCAGTGCCCATGGACGAAGCCCTCGGGTCGGTGGCCCTGGATATCTCCGGCCGCCCGATGCTCGTGTTCACCAACCCGTTGGGAGACCGAAGTGCAGGCGAGTTCCTGCTGGATCTGGTGCCGGTCTTTCTCCAGGCCTTGGTGGACCGGGCCGGATTGACGCTTCACGGTTCGGTCGGCAATGCCGCCAACCCTCACCACGCGGCAGAGGCGGTTTTCAAAGCTTTGGGAAGAGCGCTGAGAGAAGCGGTGGAGCTGGATCCGCGGGTCAAAGGCGTCCCGTCCACCAAGGGCGTCCTCGAATAGCTTTATTGGACGGGTCGGCTAAACTGTATCGGCGCACCCTCGCTATTTTCGGAGGCGTTTTCATGATAGTAATAGTGGATTATGGAATGGGCAACCTTCGCAGCGTCCAAAAGGCGTTTGAAAAAGTGGGCGCGAGCGCGGTCATTTCCCGTGATCCGGACGAGATACGAAAAGCGGAACACCTAGTGCTCCCCGGAGTGGGCGCGTTTCCCCAATGTATGAAGAACCTCACCGGCTTGGGGCTGGCTGAACCTGTTCTCGAAGTGGTCCGTTCGGGCAGACCGTTTCTCGGCATCTGCCTTGGCTTGCAGCTCCTGTTCGACGAGTCGGAGGAGTTCGGCGTTCATCAGGGACTGAAGCTTGTGCCGGGCAGAGTCAGAGGGTTCGACAAAGACATGGGCCTGAAGATTCCGCACATGGGCTGGAACGAGGTTTGGTTCAGAAAAGACGTGCCCATATTTCGCGGCATCGAAGACGGTTCGTACTTTTACTTCGTGCACTCTTACTATGTAGATCCGACTGACGAAGCTGACGTTGCTGCGGAAACCGACTATGGCATAAAGTTTGCCTGCGCGGTTCAACGCGATAATGTGTTCGCCACCCAGTTTCACCCGGAGAAGAGCCAAGCTAAGGGACTTGAGCTTCTCAGAAATTTTGCCGCATTGTAAATCTGCGGGTTGAGGTACGCAGGGCTCCACCCGAAAAAGGTGGCGGGCCTAGCCCCCTACCGCTCTCATGCGAAGGAAGAGGGCGAATGCAAGATTCGCCCCTACCACACCGACCGCGCGCTTCGGCGGGACCGGAGGCTCGCCGGTCGCTACCAATCCGTAGGTCCGAGATCAGTACACCGCTCGAAAAGATACTATGCCGCATTTTCAAAAAACCTGCCCTTAGTGCTTTTTGGCGCAAATACGGTGACGTATTCTGATCGGTTAGGGTGCCCGGCCAATGGCCGCCGACAGTAGGACCGGCATCTTGCCGGTCATTATGGCCGGGACCGGCAGGCACGCCGCTTTCGGCACCGTTCCGTAGCTTGCGGTTACCAGCGGAAACCGCATCGTTACAGACCTCTGCGAATGACGGGCAAGATGCCCGTCCTACCAAATCCTGCACCCGACGGCATGGTTTTCCAGAAATGCGGCATCGTCGCCCAATATGGCACCGTATTTCCGCAACAGAGTACTTAGCTACGTGCTGCGGGGAGGCGCCGCCGAATGGTGGACAACCAGCTTCCATCCCCTTATACTTACTATGATCAGAGAGAATGGAGACTGCTCTATTGAAGAAGTTTTTCAAAGAAATAGCGTCAGAAGAGAGAGTTGACCGAAGAGTGCTGGAAGAAGCGTTTGAGGCGCGGCGAGTCGCGGTTTTCAAGCCTCCTCCATCCGGCAGGCCGATCGCGGTGGGCGAAAACCTGCGGGTGAAAGTCAACGCAAACATAGGGACGTCCGGTGACCTTTACGACGAAGATCGGGAGGTACGCAAGCTGGAGGCAGCACTGGACGCGGGTACGGACACGGTGATGGATCTGTCCACCGGCGGTGATCTGAGATCCGTGCGCAAGAAGATCGTCCGGGCGTCGGCGGCGCCGGTGGGATCCGTTCCCATATACGAGGCCATTGTCAAGGCGGTTCGCTCCCGCGGCGGCGGTGAGAACATGGAGCCCGAAGAGATGCTGGATGCGATTCGGCTCCATGGCGAGGATGGGATAAGTTTTGTCACGGTGCATTGCGGAGTGACTTTGGCGGCCATTGAGCACTTAGAGTCAAAGCCCAGGGCTTGCGGCATCGTATCACGGGGCGGAAGTTTTCTGGCCCGGTGGATGCGCCACAACAAAGCGGAGAATCCCCTTTTTGAGCGCTATGACGAGGTCCTGGACATTTGCAGGCACTACGGGATGGTCATCAGTCTGGGGGACGGCTTGAGGCCTGGAGCACTCGCCGATTCCCTTGACGCGGCACAGGTTGAGGAATTGGTCACGCTGGGCCGCCTCTGCCGCCGCGCTTGGGAGCAGGGCGTGCAGGCCATCATCGAGGGGCCCGGGCATGTTCCCATGGACCAGATTCCGGCTCAGATGATGCTACAGAAACAGCTCTGCGACAGAGCGCCATTCTACGTGCTCGGGCCGCTGGTCACCGACGTGGCTCCCGGCCTTGATCATATTACCTCCGCCATCGGCGGCGCAATAGCTGCCATGTACGGAGCGGACTTCTTGTGCTATGTGACGCCTTCGGAGCACCTCGGGTTGCCGGGAGAGGAAGACGTCCGCATGGGTGTCCTGGCCGCAAGAGCGGCAGGGCATGCCGCTGATCTTGTCAGAAAGGTTCCCGGAGCCTGGGAATGGGACGAAAAGATGAGCCGGGCGCGCAAGAACCGCGACTGGGCGGAACAGATCCGCCTGGCCCTGGATTCCAAGCTGGCCGCTGAGATCAGAGCCCGCACGTGCTCCCGCGACCACGAGACTTGCACCATGTGCGGAGACCTGTGCGCTTACAAGGCCGATTCCGGCGAATAACAGAACGGGGCTGCGAGGCAGACGATATGATCAGGCAGGTGGACTACTTTGACAAAGCAGGCAAGGACAACACCCAGAGGTGCATCGAGATCGTCGGAGCACTCGTGGACGAGGGCTTCAAGCATGTGGTAGTCGCCACAACGGGCGGCCGGACGGGCATGGTGTTCGCCAAAGGGCTTCAAGGCAAAGAGGTGAACCTCGTTGCGGTGACGCACAACATGGGGTTCGGCAAACCCAATGAAGACGAGTGCAGTCCCGAAGCAAGGCGGGAACTGGAAGCCCTCGGAGTGAAAGTATTCACCGGCACGATCCTGACGCGCAGCATCGAGAGATCGCTTATGGAGAAGCACAAGGGAATATATCCCGCGTACATAGTGGCTGAAACCCTGCGGCTGTTCGGTCAGGGCATCAAGGTGATCGTCGAGATCGTCATGGAGGCATGCGACGCGGGCCTCATCCCCGAGGGAGCGGACGTAATAGCAGTTGCCGGTACGGGCAGAGGAGCCGACACGGTGGCCATTGTTCGGGCCCATCCATCCAACCGGTTTCTCGATCTGCGGATCAAACAGATTTTGGCCAAGCCTTCGGAATTTTGAGATCTGCTAGAACGGCGATTCCCGAATTATGCTCTGCTCTCTTCCCGGCCCCACCGAAATCAGCGTGCAGGTCACCCCTGTAATGTGCTCGATGGCTTCCACGTAATGCCTGGCGTTCCTGGGCAGCTCGTCGAAGGAACGGCATTCACTGATCGGCTCATCCCAACCTCTGAATTCCTTATATATGGGAACGACCCGATCGAGATCGTTGACGTCCCAGGGAACCCTTTCGATGATCTTGCCGTCCAGTTCGTACGCGGTTGCGATTTTCAAGGGCGAGATCCCCGTAAGCACGTCCAGTTTGGTGAGGACCAACCCGGTCAGGCCGTTGAGTCTGATGCTGTGATTCAGCACAACGAGGTCCAGCCAGCCGCAGCGTCTCGGTCTGCCCGTAGTGGCCCCGAACTCCGCGCCTGTCATGCGGATTCGTTCTCCCAGGTCATCGGTGAGTTCCGTTGGGAATCCTCCCGCGCCCACCCTGGTGGAATAGGCTTTGGCAGCACCCCAGATCTGGTCCAACTTCATGGGGCCTATGCCGCAGCCGGCGCAAACGTTGCCGGCTACAACACTGGACGAGGTGACGTATGGGTACGTTCCGTGATCGATGTCAAGCAGAGTCCCCTGTGCCCCCTCAAAAAGAATGTGGACGCCAGCGTCCAATTTTTCTTGCAGGATGCGTGCGATGTCGGTGATGTGCGGCTTGAGTTGCTCGCCGTAGGCAACATACTGGTCGAGGATCTCGTTTGCATCCGGACGCGGGCGCTTGAAAAGATGCTCGATCAAAACATTCTTCTCAGCCAGCGCCGCGTCAACCCTCTTTCGGAGATGATCGGGCCTGGTAAGATCACCCATCCGGATGCCCACACGCGCGGCCTTGTCCTCATAAGCCGGCCCGATGCCTCTACCTGTAGTGCCGATTTTCTTATTTCCCAGCAGCTCTTCCCGGCCCAGATCTATGACCTTGTGATAGGGCATGATAACATGCGCCCGCTCCGAAATGACAAGCTGATCGTCCTGCCGGAAATACCCTCTTCTACGAAGGTCGGCCTTCTCTTGAAGGAGGACCGCCGGGTCTACAACAAGCCCGTTGCCGATGACGTTGATCGTGTCGGGATAGAGAATTCCCGATGGAATCAGATGGACGATTATCTGCTCTCCACCCACCTTGAGAGTATGCCCGGCGTTGTTTCCGCCCTGGAAGCGGGCCACCACACGCACCCGGCTGGTTAGCAAGTCAACAACTTTTCCTTTGCCTTCATCACCCCATTGGGTTCCTACTACAACCAAAGTGCTCAAGATTAAACGCCTTTCTATAGACAAGATTGGTCTGTGGCGCTGGTCGCGGTTGAATAACCCCGGCCCTCTCGGAGATTCCATTAACACCTTGCAGCTTTGTCCCCGGACTTCCCTGGAAGGAAACCCCGGCTGGGAGAGTGCAGCGCGGTTGCCTGTCCCGGCAGCCCCCTCTGTGTCAAGGCGTTGTCAGTCCAGGATGACCTGGGTCACGCTCAGTATGCCCTCGATACTCCTAATCGCCTCCATCGCCGCATCATCTGCCGGTTCGTCGAGGTTTATTATCGACAGTGCGGTCCCTCCAACGGACTCCCGGGAGAGGTTCATCTGGGCAATATTTATACCCCGGGCGGCCAGCACACCTGCCACACCGGCCACCATTCCCGGGATGTCGCGGTTGGTGACTATCAACATGGGCCCTTCCGGCACTGCTTCAGTAATGAACTGGTCTATACCGATTATTCTCGGTTCCCGCCCCATTCGACGGATCATGGCGCCCTGAACGGCTCGCTGAGTACCGTCGCGCAGCACTGCGATGACCGAAATGCTCGATCCGAGTTCTGCTCCTTCCTTGAACGTGGTCTCGAAGATGCGAAGACCTCGTTCAGTGCCAATCATTCGGGCGTTGACCCGGTTGACCTCCGCGCCTTCGAAACGCCGCAGGAAGCCGCACAGGGCTGCGTTTGTTATAGGGCCGATGTTCCAGCCCGCGATCTCGCCCCTGTACTGGATTTCTATCTCGGGACGCGTGTCATGGGCAAGCCCGGCAAGCAGGCGCCCCAACTTGCCGGCAAGGTCCAGGTAAGGGCCCAGCCTGGTTACTTCCGAGGCGGCCAGACTCGGAACATTCACCGCGTTGCGGACAATGCCCTTCTCAAAGAAATCGATTATCTGCTCTGCCACCGCAATGGAAACGTTCATCTGGGCCTCAGCCGTGGAAGCCCCCAGATGGGGTGTGCTGATTACCCTCGGATGAGCCGCCAACGGGTGCTTCCCCGGTGGTTTCAGGCTGTACACGTCCAGCGCGGCGCCCGCCACCTTTCCCGATTCGAGAGCCTCAAGGAGGGCATCTTCATCTATGATTCCGCCGCGCGCGCAGTTGACGATCATGACGCCGCTCTTCATTGCTTCCAACTGCTTCTTGCCGATTAGACCTCTCGTTTGATCGTTCAGCGGCGTGTGGACTGTGATTACGTCCGACGTAGCGATGATTTCGTCCATCGGCGCCGGCCGCACGCCCATCTGGTAAACCGCTTCGGCCGTGGTCACGGGGTCATAGCCCAAAACGCTCATCTTGAGACCCTGGGACGCAAGCCTGGCAACAATGCCGCCCACCCTTCCAAGACCGATGACGCCCAGGGTTCGCCCGGCCATTTCTCTGCCCTGGAATTTCTTCTTTTCCCACTTTCCTTCTTTCATAGAGGCAACAGCCTGGGGAATGTGGCGGTGGAGACACATTATCAGACCGACCGTGTGCTCGGCAGTGGCAACGGAGTTTCCCCCGGGTGTGTTCATCACCACTATGCCGCGACGAGTGGCCTCGGGCACATCCACATTGTCCACGCCCGCGCCGGCCCTGCCGATGACTTTGAGTCCGGACGCGTTGGCAAGGAGTTGAGCGTCCACGGTGGTTGCGCTCCGAACCACCAGGGCCTCATAGTCTCCAATGATCTCTCTGAGGGCATCAGGCGACAGGTCCGGCTTAACATCCACCTCAAAATCATCCCGCCGCTTGAGCAGATCCACACCCGCGGGATGCGTGCTGTCCGAAAACAAAACCTTGCGGCGCATTTGCTTCCTGCCCTGTTCATGATGAGCGCGAGCGACCCGACCGGATCAGGCGTTTGCTTGTGCAAAATCCTTCATGAAAGCAACCAGATCTCGCACCGCGTCCAGGGTCACCGCGTTATATAGGGAGGCCCGGCAGCCTCCCACGGAACGGTGCCCCTTCAGGCCGCCCATGCCGTTGCCACCTGCCTGGGCCACAAATTTCTTTTCAAGGTCCTCGCTGGGCAGACGAAATGTCACGTTCATCAAAGATCTGCTGTCGGGATCCGCGGTGCCCTTGTAAAAGGGGTTGGAATCAATCAAGCCGTAGATCAGATCAGCTTTTTCCTTGTTGATCCGTGCGATTGCTTCGAGCCCTCCGACGGTTTCTTCCAACCACTTCAGGCAAAGCTGAACCATGTAGATGTTAACACAGGGCGGAGTGTTATAGAGCGAGTTCTTGCTCACATGGGTGCTGTACCGAAGCATGGTGGGCAAATTTTTCGGCTCCCGTTCGAGCATATCTTCGCGAATGATCACAACCGTGACACCTGCAGGCCCGAGGTTCTTCTGGGCCCCCGCGTAGATCAAGCCGAAAGGCTTGGCGTCAAAAGGCCGGGACAAAATGTCCGAAGACATGTCCGCCACGAGCGGCTGTCCGTCGGTTGTGGGAAAAGTGGCCCACTGGGTTCCCTTGATGGTGTTGTTAGAAGTTATGTGGACGTACGCCGCTCCCGGAGTGAACGAGAAGTCCTTGGGAATGTAACGGAAGTTGCGGTCCTCGCTCGATGCCACCACTTTGTACCGTTTCTTGAGGATCTCGATTTCCTTGATGGCCTTAGTGGACCATGTGCCTGTGTTGATATAGTCGGCGGAGGATCCCTCCGGTATGAGATTCATGGGGACCATGAAGAACTGACTGCTCGCGCCGCCTTGCATGAAAATTACCTTGAAATCGTCGGTGAGCTTGAGCAGCCTTTTCAGCCTGGCCACGGCATCGTTGAGAATCTCCTCGAAGGCTGCGGACCTGTGGCTCATCTCCATGATGGACATGCCCGAACCCTTGAAATCCAACAAGCTTTCCGCGGCTTCCTCAAGGACTTCCACCGGCAACGCTGCAGGGCCTGGATTGAAATTATGAATACGACCGGCCATTAGTGATACCTCCTCCATGGAATGGAACAAGCGATGAGCGGAGCAAATCAAGCAAATTATCTCATGATGACGCTCGTTTTCAACACAAATCTCCCTCGGCCTCTTCCCAACCTGCCACATCCCTCGCGAAAGGTCGAATGACCCGGTTTGTCAGGAGAATTCCGTCGCTTTGCAAGAAACAAGAAACGCTTCCCCGCTGGGAGTGTCGCTGTCAGCCGAGGCTGCCGATCTTTTCCGTTCGGACCTCTTTCCTGACACGACAGCTCTTTTCGGACACGGCTTGGGCTGTGGTTTCAGTGAGTTCGGTCATCATGAGATCCTGGAAGCCCTCCCTCCCCTTGCGGATGAACAGATCGGCCAGCCAGCCAATGGGCAGGGCGTTCCTCGCGGTAACCGCGAAGTCCGCCTCTCTCACGGCCCAATCGTTGCCGTTGAAGGAGATGGCAATGCCTCCTTTGGCGCGCACCAGCCGAAACGCATCCACATCAGTGATGCTGTCGCCCACATAGAGCACGTTCTCGATTCCGACCCCTTGCGAGGCCGCTATCTCCTTAATGGCTCTAGCCTTTTCTTTGCCGCCCACGGGGTTGACGTCATTGACGATTCGGTTGATCCGCATTCCGGGCAGGACTGTCCGGAAGACCTCGTCAAGGACCTGAACTGCTCGCCTGGCCTCTTCCGTCAGATCATCGACCGAGGTGGCAGTGGACGGGATTGCAAAATCAGGGAGATCCAGTATGGCCGAATGAATCCCCCTCAGACGGTGGGCCTCGGAATCGTCCAACAAATACGCATCCGGGTCAACTTCCGTGCAACAGGTGTTTTCGAAAGGAAAGTCGATCGCGTTGCAGACCGCCTCCACATACGCTGAATAGCTGGTGCTCACGATGTAACAGGGCATCTTCTCCAGCAGATCCTGGAGCACGTGGTCCGCGTCCGGGATGATCAGGATGTTCCGGGCGGAAAACTCCACCATCTTATCGCGGCTCAACCCGAATGCCTTGAAGAACGGCAGAATGAGCCGCAGGGTGTCGCCCGCTTTGTACCCGGGCCTCTTGGCCACTTCGGCCAGGTAATCGTCATAGAGACTGATCTTGGCAAAGAACCGATGGCCCGCAGGGATGAACTCCTCTGCAAGTTCCGCGGCGTTGTCGTTCTTGGTAACGGGGCCTTCACAGTCGGTGATGAAAATCTTGGCAGAGGTTTGTGTCATTTGGCGGCTCCTTGGCTTGGCAACGCCCGGATCGGTTATGCGGACAGTGGCGCCCTGATGTTTGTTACCAAATATGTGTTTACGCCTCGACAGATCAAGAGTTTTTGGTGGAGGGGTCCGAGGAGGCCCCCTTTTGCAAAAAGGGGCCTCCCCGGAATTCTCTTACCTCTTCCCCTTCGGGGTACGTACTCCGGCCGTAGCCTTCTATGCTCCTGGAGGCGCATTGCGCGGCCAGGGCGAGGCATTTGTCAATGGGAAGCCCCTCAATGAGTCCTGCGATGAATCCGGCCGCAGCAACGTCCCCCGCGCCGGTTCGGTCGAGGATACGCCGGGGAGGAACCGCTCCCTGGTGGATGAAGGCCCCGTGACGAGCTGCTGCAATGCCCTGAGTTCCCATCTTCACTACCACCGTTCCCACGCCCAGCCCCGTGAGCCGCGCCAAAGCCTTGTCCCTATTCTTCTCGGCCGTGAGAGTCTCCAGTTCCTCCGCGGCAAGAAATAGCACATTCGTCCTCCTTAACAGGGGTTCAAGCTCGCGCAATCCGCGGGACACGTAAAGCGCGCCGGGATCGAAGCTGACCCGGACCTCGGCCGGCAGACGCGCTATCAATCGCGCCTGCGCCTCAAGAGGTCCGCCGGACACGAAGGAAGTGATATGCACCCACAGAGCGCGGCAAAAGTAGTCCGGTTCAGGCACGTCAACCCCGGCGAGATCGTTGGCGTTGGGGAGTATCACAAGTGCGCGATCTCTTTGGGGATCGTCCCTGTCGATCAAGGCGAGACACCTCCCGGCAGGCACGCTGACCTTACGAACCGCAAGATTTTCAGGGGAACCCAGTTCGTCCAGCCTCATGGCCTCAACATCGTCCATGCCCGTGACGCCGTAGAAGCCGGTGTCAAAACCCATGCGTCTGAGTGCCGCAATCATATTGGCCGCTGATCCGCCCGGATCACGGCCCTTCAACGCGCCAATCTCTCGCAGGATAGGGTAGACGGAAGAGAACCACTGCAGATCCTTCACGTACTCTCTGCCGGGCTCAAGATGATGATCCAGGAGGAACCGACCGGGAACTTCCCAGAATTCATCGAGATTCAGAGAACCGAATCCTATTGCGTGAAGCCTCAAGTCAACCTCCGATGCCTCTGCCCCAACCGATGACCTTGAAAAGGTGGTAGCGCCGGTCGGGAGTTCGAGGCAGCACTTCTTCGAGTTCCAGGCCCAATTGGCTGAACGCGGCCAGCGCTTCACGGTAAAGCGTTTGGTTCTTGGAATCCGCGAAGAGATAATCGGGTCTCTTGGCTTTGATAAGCCCCACGACGAGCTTCCGGTCCTCAACGTAAGCATCTTGATCAGGCACCCCGGAACGTGCAAGGCCGATGGTCCGGCAGCCGGAAAGATAGTGGATGATGCGTGGATGGGTGCTTAGCACCACTGCGCTGGGGGCGTATGCCCTGAGCCAACGGGCCGCCTCGAAAAACGGGAGGCTGCGCTCCGATTCCGGGCCATTGAATTCCAGGGCGCTCCTAGCATCGAAAATGGTCTTGACGTTGTGTCCCACGTTGCACAGGGCCATCACTGCGAAACAGGCCACCAAAACCTTTCGCTCCGGCAACGACTTGCCGGTCATGCTTCGGATCAATGCGATCACGCGCCGCACTCCCAAAGCAAGAAACAGATACAGACCAGGAAGCAGGAAAATGAGATAACGGCTGCCGGCCGGCGACAAGAGCAGGCCCACATACTGTATTGCCGCAAGAGGAACCAGGAGCCTCTCCCCGCTGCGCGCTGCGATCACAAAACCGGCAACCGTCAATGCCGGGACGACCAACTCGAGGAAGCCGGTTCTAATGAACACCCCGGTCAAAGCGTAAGAGGTTTCGGGGACGTAGTTCCATAATGCGGTCAGGATCAGCATCAGTTGATACAGGGGCTCCCTGCCGGTGACCATGGCGAGATAGGTTCCCTCACCGTAGGAAACGGGAAAAGAAGCCTTCCATAGTTGCCAGGCTGCCGTGGGAGCATAAGCGCAGATCATTACAACAGATACGCCGAGCAGTCGCCGAACGATTCCCGTGTCCCTCCAGGCACAGAAAAGAAAAATCGCCGCGGCAGGGGGCACTCCCAAGCCGTTTATTCGGATCAACGGCACGACTCCCAAGAGAAGCCCCGCGGCCACGGCCCATGTGAAGCGGTTTTTCTCCCCGGCCGCGGAAATAACCGCATGCAGGGCAAGTATGATGAATAACGCAAACGGAACGTCGGCAAGCGTCTGAGTCGAATTGTGCAGCAACACGTGGTTTAGGGAAAAGACTCCGCCGATAAGAAGCGCGGCGTCCCTGCCCGCCAGCCTCCGGATGAGAAGATAACCCGAAAGAGCGGTGAGCAAACCCAGCAGGACCATGGCGATGCGGTGGCTGAGGAAATCGGCTCCCAAGATGCGCGCGGTCCCTGCAACAATGACGGGATACCCCGGAGGAACGAACGTGTGATGCTCGCCGTTGAAAACATAACCGGTCCCCCCGGCCAGCGATTCGCCCAGGCTAACATACAGCGCTGCGTCAGGAGTCGCTGTCCATGACCCGTTGGTCACGAGTCCGAATCCCAGGCAAGCCGCCAGAATAAGTGCCAGAGCCCGCGGCTTAGTGTACAGCCCTCGACACGCAGCTTCGATCTGTCGGAAAACACCGAAATAGGGTCTTTGATCGGGCATTGGCAATAAACCGGAGTCACGGTTCCATCAATGACAGGAATCGGATCATAATGTGCCTGGGGCGCTATTTCAACAGGCGAATAGAGGATGTCGGGGCTCGGGGCGGCGAGGTAGGGCGTTAGGCCGGCAATCTAAAGATAAGCATCAGCTTTTGATAATATATTTTCGAGAAAAAAATGCCAACTATTGAAATACGTGAAAAAATTCTTGACAACAGGATGAAAAGGATATTTAACAGACCCCGGAGGTTGGATATGGATCTCGCCGCACCCCACCAGGCACAAGGCGAGTGAGCAGGGAGACGCACCTGGAGGACCTGCATCGAGAAGGCCGTCCCCCGGGCAGGGGGGGCTGACAACCCGGCCCCAAAAAGCACGAAAACGGCATCTAAATGGCCGTTTCGTGTGTTCCACTGGGATGGAAAAGTATATTGAGAAGTGGCCTCCTAATATCACAAGCACGGGAGGTTGCAAGGGGAATTATGCGCTCGCAGGGAAAAATGTTGCAGGTGCAGGCAAAATAACAATAATAATCCGACCCGGGTGAGTTCGTTTGTCCTTCCAAGGTCCTTTATGGATTCTCCCCCACCTCGCTGTCCGGGGGCACGCGTCCGACGCGTACCCCCTTTTTTGATGTCATGCCTGGGGGATGCAGCTAGAAGTCGAGGATTTCAGACAATTCCATTCCGAATCTTCGCTTCAGATACAGATTGATGAACTCCATTATGGTGGGCTTGAAAGGCTTGCGCACAAGATGCATGCCGGCCTGTCTGGGAGTTCTTCCGCCCTTGGTCATGTTGCAGGCTCTGCAACACGCCACCACATTGGTCCAGTCATTTGACCCGCCTTGAACCTTGGGAATGACGTGGTCTATGGTCAGGTCGGCTGATGCGAACTCGCCGCCGCAGTACTGGCAGACGAATTCGTCCCGCGTGAGGATGTTCCTGCGGGAGATGGGGACCTCGCGCCTGTAGATCTGTCTGATGAACTTGATGAGGCGCACTACCGCAGGGACTCGGAAGGTTCGAGAGACCGATCTCACAAACCTGTCGGATTCCTTGACCACTTCCACCTTGCCGGTGAAGACCATGGTCATCGCTCGTTGCCACGAGATCAGTCCCAGGAACTCGTATGAAGTGTTGAGGACAATCACCGTCTGCATGGCCGCCATCCATGTGATCCAATTGTTCAGGTTAACTCATGCCGTTCAGTCATCACCCTCTGTTGTCCGTGTAACAGAGGTCGCGAACGCGTGTCAAGAAGAAACTGGGCCTTAAGATCTTCCCGCATTCCCCTATCCCCGCGATTCCAACGGGGGCCTGGCCGTAGCCGTCGGTTAGAAATGGGTGAGAGCCCGTAAGTACCCGGTTTCGGCCTGGGGAGCCCTCGGAGAGAGTTCCCAACCCAATGTATCCAAGCGCCGCGATCACGGGCGCTCAAGGAGTATCGTGTGAGCAGTGAGGTTCATCTCCAGGATGTGCCCCTCAACTGTTTTCTGCTCGCCGAAGATGCTTTTCAGCAAGATCGTATTCCCAGTGGGTTTGACATAGTTCACGCTGTCCATGACCAGTTCCTGCTCGCCCTTGTCATTGACAAAATACGCTGCCGATTCACACATTTATGATCCTTTCCTGTTGCATTTCACGAAGGAGGTGAACCCTGGATATCCCAGAGAAATATGCTTAAATGTAAGGCAAGAACCACCTGTGAATCAACTCCTCCCTCTGCAAAAAACACGATAGTCTTCGTTTGGGGGGTCAGCCTCTCAATCGGCTCAAGAATTGGACAACAGGCCGTTCGAGAAGGTTCCCGGGCAGCCCTTCACCGCAAAGAAGAAAGAATAAACCACCAAGGCCCGAAGGCGTTTTGTCCCGGACGAATCCCGCGGTCCAGCGTCCCGGGGTCCAGTATGGGCGGTTCGCGAACTGCCCCTTGCCTGTGCGTTGGTTAGTAGCACAGGCGGCTCGCCTGTGGGTTTGTAGGACAGGCGGCTGCTCTGTCTCAACCAAGCCTTCTTTTTGTCTTGGTCCGGAGTTTTCCACGTGGGTGTTCAGATCGGCGATAAGCTATTGATATAGCGGGCCAATATGATTTGGTTAGTGTATGTAT
>DYLG01000023.1 GCA_020722215.1 Desulfomonile tiedjei | reverse complement strand
ATGAATACGGTCTTTACGAATACGTCGATCCCCGTGGCCACGGTGACGGCAACGAAGGCGTGTTAAGTCTTCTCAGTTCTCTCAAGGATTGTCCTACCGTGGTGGAACCCCACACTGTTCACGGAAGGTTGACGGAATTTGAGGCGGAGTTCATCTACCAGATTTGTCAGAGCGCCAGTATTGTCCTACTGAAATGCCATTATCAGAAGTGGAGACTCGACTGGAATTTCATGGGCCGAGGCTGGGAGACTCCCCGAAACATCATGGTCGTCCCCCATGGAGCACGACCGGACCGACGCTGGGGAATTGAGGACGTCCCCCGACTCAGGGAAGAAATCGGTCTTGACAGGTTCCCCTATCTGGCCGAACACATAATCGGTCTTGTGGGTTGGATACAGTCCAACAAGCGGTGGGACATCCTGACTTCAATGTGGGAGGAGATCCACGAACTTATTCTCAGGGAGTCCGGCCAAGACTGGGATCTCCTGGCCGCAGGCTCTATGAGAGATCCGAACCATCGGAAGGACTATGAAGAATACCGCCGCCGCGTGGAAGTACTGGAGCAGAAGGGGTTGGCACATTACTTCGAGTTCATCCCGAGAGGGGACATCTACTACAAGGTAATGGCCGTTTGTGACTTCATAGTGCTTCCGTCCATAGATGAAACCCAGTCGGGCACTCTGGCACGAATCATAGCTCTGAACAAACCGTTCATCACTACCGCGCCGATGGAAGGACTGACCGCTCAGGCCTTGGAAAGTAAAGGAGGCCTGCTGTTTACCACCAAGCCCATGCTCAAGGAACAGGTGGTGCGCCTGGCCTGCGATGAGCAACTGAGATTGGAACTGGGAGCCAACCTCAAGAAGTATCTGGAAGAAACCGTGTCGTGGGATGTAGTTGCACAACAGTACAACGAAGCCTACGCGTTGGCGCGGGCGTCGATCGACTTTCGCAGGCCCGTAGAATTGCCTCTCGAATTCTGAATTGGAAGTGAGTGAATGAAAAAAGCTCGCAGTCATCTCTTGTTTCAAAGACATCCCAATAACCCCATTCTGTCGGCCGAGGACTGGCCTTACCCGGTCAACTCGGTCTTCAATCCCGGTGCCGCCATGGTAGGCGGGGAACACATGCTTGTCGCCCGAGTGGAAGACAAGACCGGTATTTCCCATTTGTGTACGGCACGCAGCAACGACGGCGTCCGAAACTGGCGAATAAACCCCAAACCGTCTCTTCTCCCGTCACCGGAGACGCATCCGGAAGAGATGTGGGGTATAGAGGACCCCCGAATCACATGGTTAGAAGACCTTGCAAAGTGGGCAATAGCTTATACCGCCTATTCCGAGGCGGGACCTATGGTTTCTCTCGCCCTCACGGAGGATTTCATTAATTTCAAACGCGTGGGCCCAATCATGCCGCCCGAAAATAAGGATTCAGCGTTGTTCCCAGTCAAATTCGGGGGCAGATTTGCCATGCTTCACAGACCCGTGTCGGCGTTTGCCGGCATTGGCAAACACATCTGGATTTCCTTCTCACCGAATCTGAAGCATTGGGGAGATCACCGAATCTTGATTCACGCCAGGCGCGGAAGCTGGTGGGACGCGAACAAGATCGGCCTGTCCGCGCCGCCGTTGGATACCCCCGAAGGATGGTTAATACTGTACCACGGGGTCCGCGAGACTGCCGGCGGCTGCATATACAGGCTTGGACTCGCACTCTTGGATCGCGCAGACCCCACCAAGGTGGCTAAACGCTCGGAGCAGTGGGTCTTCGGCCCGCAAGAACCCTATGAGATATGTGGCGATGTGGGAAACGTCGTATTTCCATGCGGTTGGATCGTGCACGACGGCGAGGTGCGCATGTACTACGGGGCTGCCGACAAGTGCATAGCCATGGCTTCAGCTCCAATGAACGATATCCTGGCTTTCTTGGGAGAGTGTGCTCCACCACCGTCCTGACAATAACGCCTTTGCGCAGGTACGATGGCGTACGCACTGCCTACGCGTAATATGGCGGCTATGATGCCGATTGCCCGGCATCAGGCGCTTCCAATTCAAACCCGTTGTCGCCCGGCGATTCGATTTCCGGAATCGGCGGGAGAGTCGCGAGATCAGGCAACCCAAACACCTCAAGGAACCGCTTTGTTGTCCCGTAGAGGATGGGCCTGCCCGGAACATCCTTCCTCCCCACGACTTCGATAAGATCGCGCTCCATAAGATTCCTGATGGTCCCGGAGCATTCCACGCCGCGTATCTGTTCGATTGCCGCCTTGGTTGCCGGTTGATTGTAGGCTACTATCGCGAGGGTTTCCAAAGCCGCACGACTCAGCCTTGACGGTTTCATGCTTTTCATTTCAAGGATGTAGGGGGCCACTGAGGGCAGGGAGCGGTATTGGTAGCCGCCTGCGACCTTGCAGAGAGTGAACCCTCGGGCTCGCTTGGAATACTCCTCTTCAAGCTCATCGAGCGTCGACTTGATCCTCTCTCCCGAAACCCCGCCTATAACTTGGGCGAGCGTCCGGACAGACACAGGCTCGGAGCCGGCAAAAATCAATCCTTCCACCACGGATTTGAGAGTCTCTTCATCCATGCTCGTCTCCCACGAGTTCCTTGTATAAGATCGGTACGGAATTCACAATACCAGGACAAGCAGCGTACTTGAATAGGGTTCTGCCATAGAAGTGTTGATAACAGAGCCACTTGTGATATACTGAGGCCGGATAGAAATTCCGTTGCATGTCAGGCTCCCGGGTATTGTGATGATAGCCATCCAGGACAACCCTCGAGGTATTACCTCTGCTCAAGTAGTCGTGGGCATTCCCTCTTTCAACGAAGCCCAGACCATAGCCGTTCCTACGATGCAGGCGGACAAGGGGCTCTCAAGACACTTTTCGGGTCGATCCGCCGTGATCATCAACTGCGACAACCACTCTCCCGACGGCACGCGTCGAGTGTTCATGGAAACGCCAACGAACAGCCCTAAGATCTACATATCCACTCCCGAGGGGGTCACCGGGAAAGGCAACAACCTGAGAAACCTTTTTGAAAGAGCTGTGGCACTCAAGGCTCAGGCGGTGATCGTAATCGACGCGGACCTGGCGAGCATCACCCCTCAGTGGATACACAGCCTCGGATCCCCACTGTTTGATAAGTCGGAATTTGTAACTCCCCTTTATGTGCGTCACAAGTATGATCGCTTGGTTAACAACAGTGTTGCCTACCCTCTGACGCGCGCTCTGTACGGAAGGCGCGTGCGCCAGCCCGTGGGAGGCGAGTTCGGATTTTCGGGGCGCCTGGCCCAGAGTTTTCTTGAGGCCGAGGGTTGGAACGACGCTGTTGCAAACTTCGGAATCGACATATGGATGACGACGATTGCCATGAGAAGCAGGGCCCAAATAATTCAATCATTCGTGGGCAAGCCGAAGATCCACAGGGCCAGAGCACAGGAATCCAGTGCCAGTCCGGTATTCGAGAACGTAGTGGAGACGGTTTTTCAGCTCATGTGTCGGTATGAGGAGTTTTGGAAGGACGTTAAATGGAGCCGACCTACGGCGGTCTTCGGATTTGGCGCGGAACTTGAGGTCCCTCCGCCGATCAAATTGGACACGCAACGGTTGTGGGATCGATTTGCATCGGGGGTTCCGTCGCTTTGGGCTCTCTACGCGCAAGTAATTCAACCGGCCACGCTTGGCAAGTTGGCAGAGGTCGCTGAACTGCCCAGGGAGCATTTCGAGTTTCCAACGGCTTTATGGGCCAAGGTTCTGTACGATTTTGCCCGGGCTTACAAGAACGAAGTAGCCCCTCGTGCAGACCTCATTTCCGCCTTGGGCCCGTTGTACGATGGGAAGACTCTTTCCTTCGTCATCGAAACGGAGCACATGAACACTCAGCAGGTTGAGGAGATAATTGAGGACCAATGCATCCAGTTTGAGAAGGCGAAACCGTATCTCCTGGAACGCTGGTTCGGACGCTGATGGACTTCATGTTTCTCCAATGAAAGCAAGGGGTGCGCAAATGGCAAAGATACTGGTCGTAGATGATGAGGAAGGAATTCGGATACTCTATTCCATGGAACTGCACGACGAGGGATATGAGGTTGTCACGCTCCCGGACGGGACCGGGCTCATCGAGACCTTGGACAAAGAGCAGCCCGACTGCGTGGTTCTCGACATCAAGATGAGAGAATACAACGGGTTGGATCTCCTCCAGGAAATCCGAAAAAAGTACTATGATATGCCCGTTATTCTCAATTCCGCGTATTCGAGCTTCAAAGTGGACCTCAAGGCCGTTGCAGCCGACTACTATGTGGTGAAAAGCTCTGACTTGAGAGAGTTGAAAGACAAGCTGAAGGTGGCGCTGGAAGCCCGCATCCCGAGAGGATAACATCAACAGGCACGGCCAACGGGCCGGTCCCCGCAATGAAAATCCTTGCCAATCCGGTCAGCCATTTCGGTTGCGGGCGGAGGCCGTGTTTTCCACAACGGGTTCTGACTGACCCCTGCGATGAGAACTCCCGATATTTTCTGCAGCTAGGAGTCTTCGTCGCCCTTCTTTCTCGCCGCTATGATCTCCCTGCTAATAAGGCCCCTTTCCCGGAGCTTCTTCATCAGACTTTGGAGCCCCTTGTACGAAAGATGGTACTTGGCCATGATGTCGGAGTCCGACCTTCCAAGACCGAGATCCTTGAGCACTTCCTTTGCATCCACAGTGACCCGTCTCGAGTCGGAATCGCCCGGCGCCAGAGTGATCATATCCGTTTCGATGCCCCATCTCTTGGCCAATTGCTTCTTGGTGATCAATCCCTTCTTCAGCAGCTTTGTGTACATGCTCTTCAGGCCTTTGGCAGAAAGGCCGTGCTTGACCATGAGTTCCTCGTCGGACACGTTTCTGGCAAGGTCATGCAGTATGTCCCGCGCACTGAGGACAGGCTTCTCGGGAGGAAGCAGGTCCTGAGAAATGACCACCGTGATGTTGGAGGGCTCGACAAAGGCCTCAAGACTCGGTGAGACGTTCACGAAGCGAACGTAGAGCCCTCTGTTCTTGATCTCTTCGTAGTAACTGAGAAGATGGGCCACGAAGTCGTCGCTAACCGATTTGACCCCGTCGAAGTCGATCAGGATCCCTTTCGCTGGATTGGTGCTCAACCACTCAACTGTAGTGTCAAGAAAGTCTTCCACATTCTGGGGGCCGATATCCGGCACTTCCATCTTCAGGCGGAAAAACCCGCTCTCCTCTGCAACGGAAAAAACATGGCTCGGCTCGTCCATGTACTGCTTCGATGTCATCAAAGTGCTCCGATCAACCGGCACCCCGCCTTAGCTGAAAAACCGGAGACCTCCGCCCAGGGTCCGGGCAGACCACGAGAGAGGATCTCAGGCAGCGGAAATGAGGCAGCATCCCCATTCGGCGCGGCGATTTGCCCAAAACGCCGATCTTGTCGGGGCGTTGTTGACTATGTAAACCTCTTTTTCAATCTTGCCGCCTATCTGGTCAACGAAGTCTCGAAAATCGCTTATGGTCAGCGGATGTATGTCCGGCGTGCTGTGCCAGGGGTGTGGGTGGGATCCGCACATGGGGATTCGTCCTCGGATCACGTACTGAAGCGCTGCTTTCCAATTGGCGAAATTCGGAAACGCTATGACGGACTTGCTCGCTACTCTCAGCATCTCTTTGACCACTCTCGAGGGTCGGGTAAGCTGCTGGAGTGTCCGGCTAAGCACCACGTACTCATAGCTGAGATCCGGGAATCCGCCAAGTCCCTCGTCAAGGTCAAGCCGCATTACGCGGATACCGCGCTCGATGCATCTGATGACTTTTTCCTGGTCCAGTTCGACGCCGCAGACTTCCGCGTCCTTCTCGTCTCTCAGGCGCTTGAGCAGGGTTCCCGTGCCACAGCCGAGGTCCAACACGCGGGTACCGGGCTCGATCATGTCCATGATCACGTTGAATCCCACTTCGAACTCATGGAAAGGATTGCGGAATTCAGTCACCTTCGGAGACACGTCCGAGAAACCCCCTTATAATTCTGGTCAAGGGCGGCATCCCCGCATTCACTAGAAACGAATCATGGCCGTAAGGGAGATCCAGCTCCACGAACGAAACATCCTTCTTTTCCGCCTGCAGGGCCCTGACTATGGCGAGCGACATGGAGGTGGGGTAAAGCCAGTCCGAACTGAATGATATGACGAGCATCTTGGCCAGAATGTTCCTGAAAGCGGCGGACAGCGTTCCGTAGCTCCATTCCATGTCAAAGTAGTCTATTGCCTTCGTTATGATGATGTACGAATCCTCATCGAATCTCTGCATGAACGAGCTGCCCTGGTGCTCGAGATACGATTCCACCTCGAACTCGCCGCCCCCCCCTCCGTTCTCACCAAGACTGTAACGGTACCCGTTTACGTCGGTGAGGCGTCGCTTCCGACCGAACTTGGCCTCCATGGTCTCTTCAGAGAGGTAGGTAATGTGCCCGATCATCCGCGCGACCGCAAGGCCCCTGCCCGCCCTTTCCGCTCCACCGCCTGAATCGCCGGCGGGCTCCACCCGGACAGGATCGGAATAAATCGCGTTTCGGCCCACCCAGTCGAAGGCGATGCCCTGTGGCGAAAGCCTCGCAGTGGCCGCGATAACCACCGACGACCGGACCCGGTCAGGGTATCTCACCGCCCAGTCAAGAGCCTTCATACCTCCCATGGAGCCGCCGATCACACACAGCAGCTTCTCTATTCCCAAGCGCTCGACGAGCATGGCCTGAACATTGACCATGTCGCCTATGGTCACCAGCGGAAACGATCGGCCGTAAGGCTTGCCGGTGGCCGGATTGATGCTGGGCGGACCAGTAGTGCCTTTGCATCCGGCCAGGCAATTGGAGCAGATCACGAAATACTTGTCCGTGTCGATCCCCTTGCCCGGCCCGATCATGGCATCCCACCAACCGAGCCTCCCCTTTTCGTCAATTCCCGCCGCGTGAGCGTCGCCTGAAAGAGCGTGGAGAATAAGAACCGCGTTGTCCTTGGCGGGAGAAAGCTCTCCGTAGGTCTCGTACGCCACCGTCAGAGGCCCCAGATAAATCCCCGATTCGAGAGTAATGCCGTCAAACTCGACGAACCGGGTTTGCACTCGACCGTACCGCCCGTCGGAATCAGCGTACTCTTTGATTGGAGCAGTCGGCATTCTCAGACTACTTCTTGGTATATTGAGAGTCAGCCCCATAGTGGCGCCGGAAAACCGTCCCCGCTACTTGTCGTCCAAGTAGCGGCCGCGGCGGCACCGAGGGAACTCAGTTTCGCTCACGAACACCAAGTTCGCTCAGCATCAGTCAACAACGGGCGCCTCTCGCGGAGGACGGCTCCCGCCTGCTCAGGGCTCACCTATTTGTATAACTCATGATCATCGCGGAATCAATCCCCGGAAAAGTCGGGGAGTGAAGCGACGGCGTGGCAATGAACGTCCAGCGTTTCTTCCAGTGAATTGCTGCGACCACGGCAGGCGATACTCTTGAGGAAATGTCCTGCTTCCGGATTCCTGAACCAATCGTTCCCAAATTCGCGTTCGAGGCGCCGGCGGAGCGCGTGGGCTCCCGCCCAAGCCAGGAGATAGTCCAGGGAGTAGAATTCGGGTTCCATGTCCACCAGATATCCCTCGGGTTCATACAAGAATCCCGTGGCCCTGTGCATTTGGCGACAATAAGGGCCGGGATCGGCCAGGTCGCCTTGTTCGTGGAACTCCATTTCCGCAAGGAATTTCCCAATGTATCTTCGTATGAGGCATAAACGCTTGGCCCGGAACAAGCGCGCCAGCACGTCCGCGTCATGAGGCGCCAGACCGGCGATCTCGGTCGCCCAGCAGGGATTCTCAATGAGTTCGGAGAAGAGAAACGCAAAAGTCTCATCCAGGGCCCGAGACCTGTGAAGTCGTCTGTATTCCGAGGGAAGTCCCGGGTCAAAGTGGCTCAGAAAAAAAGCATGACCCGTCTCGTGGAGGAGAGTCTCCACGTCAATCAATCCGCCCAGCGGCCGCATGAGGACGTGAACTTCGCCGGGGATCTCTGCTCCGACGCACATGCCGTCATAGCTGCGGCCGAGATCGTCGGAGATATCCATTATCACTTGGGATTTTGAATTCAAATCGAATCCCAACCGTGAAAACGTCTTACACCCTATCTCCATGAGTCTTGACGGAGGGAAATGATCATCGAAGCGCGTGATGCGAACCAGATGGAGCGCGTGGTAACGACTAAGATTCTCCATGCCTTTCCCGATTTTCTCCTCCACCCACGGATCGACAAGCCGCCTGTACGCACCGTCAGTGTCCTCAATGTACTTCCTGAACGTCTCGGCATGGGACTCAAAGGACACCTGCTTGCGCTTTTCCGAATACCGAACGTAGGTCTCGAATCCGAACCTCTGGGTCACCAGGTCGACAATGATCCGCAGTATCCTTGCAAGAGGGGGGTTGACGATGACCTTAAGAAAGATCGAGTTTTCCCTTCGCATCTCCTCTCGTTTGGAGAAATCCCTCTGAGCTTGAACCCACGGGACCACTTCCTTGGCACGGATCTTCTCCGTTCCAACGTGCATTCTCCCCCGCTCGACAAAGAACTCTATCATGTCGGTGAGTTCGGCCGTTTCCCTCTCAAGGACCAAATCAATGCAACCGAAGAGAATTCTCTCCATGCGGAGAGCCTCCTCAGAGTCCGTTGCTTTGAAGAGCAGCTCCCGGAGATACTCAACGGTCTCTTGTCTTCCGGGCAAGGGATGGGAGCGGAGAATGCCTGCCAGGTCAGGCATCGAAGCAGTGCCTCTAAGACGACTAATCAGCACCTGAGCCATTGTCCGGTTCACCGCGTCGAGATCCTGGATGATGTCTTGCACATGAAATTCAGACAAGATTCGGTGCTCGCAAAGCATTTGAGCCGGGCCCCGTTCAGAGCCACAGGCCAAGGCCCGGCTGGACACTCAGGCCGCCACTCCGTGTGAACCTGTCTCAAACAGGATGGTCCGAAGCGGATGTGATTTCAGGCATAAGTGGCCGCCGGCGCCCACACGCACATCCATTCGCAATTGCTCTTACATTTCTGAATGCGGCAAGTCCGCTTGGTTTCTCGCCCTGCGCGAGATGGCCGGGATGAGGGTATCTGTGAGTCGCTATGCTAACGGCAAACCGGGGACACGCTTTCCCTGGGATACATAGAAACCGCGGGCCGGATCGAACGCGGTCCGACATTTCGGGATGAATCGACGTGCTGTTCCGGTCCTATCGCGACCGCTGCCCGGATGCGCTCTTGTAGCCGTTGTTCTTGCGATTGACTCTGTTTTGGTTGTTGCGGGTCTTCTTGACGTTCATCAGACAGTCCCACGAGCAGTACCCGTAGGCTGAGTAGGTCATGGTTTGAACGACATTGTATTCTTTGCCGCATGTTTTGCATCTTTGCACTGCTTTATCCTCCTTGCGCCCTTCTAGGGCTGCTCTCCTTTTCGGAGTTCGTCGTCCGTTCGTTCCGGTCGGTGTCTTTGATTCCATGCACGCGCATTCCGCGGAGCAAAGCTCGCTGTATAGTCTTCAGGCAAGATAATGTCAACACGTTTTCGACCGCAGTTCGCGCGGCCCGCACCTTTGTGACGCGCCTTGCCCTGTGGTAGACGCTCTCCAATGAAGGTGGATAGCGAGATAAACCGTTCGGACGATTCATCTCCCAAGCGGATGGGGATGCAGGGATGCCTCATCGAATAACTTCCTGGATTCGTACAGATTCCAATGCGTCGAGTCGGTGTCTTCGGTCTCGGAATCCGATTCCACGAAGCGGGTTTACTAATGAGGACTCACATCGAAAGCGCCGCGGGGTCGGCCTGCGCGTGTATCAAAACGCTTGGCCCCCCTATTTCCCTGCCGTCTTGCCAGCCGGTACGCCGGTTCGGTCAACAGCAATTCTTTAGTCAATCAAGGACATTGGGATAACTGTGACGAAGGTGTTTACAAAGGCGCAGAGTATTCACCTGCAACTGTCATAGCACGGGCACGATAGTTTGTCAAACGTCCTTCAGCCATGCGCCCGGAGTAGTCCCGTTTGGCAATCCGGGCAATTCGTGTCGGTTTCTCACGCCAAATCAAATACTTTTTGACTTTTGACCTTCTTTTCTGTAGCATTAACGATTCGGTAATCAGCGTCACGGAAGATGCCCGTATGGCCGAGCGAACAAAAAAACTACTTGTCGCTTTAGCGTGTGTGACCTTGGCCGCGTGCAGCGCGGTGAAGTACCTCAAGGGCGGCATCCACTCTCAACTGGACGAGACCATCACCATTGTGAAACTCGTCGAGGATCCCAACAAGTACTTGGACAAGGAAATCGTGTTTTCGGTTCGCTACTACAAGAAGGGAGAACTCCCCTGCCCTTTGGGAAAGGACTACGTGAACTTCATCATAGCCGATCGGGTCAGCTATATCACCCTCAACAAGGTTTGGATCAAGAAAGATAAGGCCGATGTGCTCGATTCTTTCAAGGAAATGGACACGGTCGTCATGAAGGCGAGGGTCTTCAAGATCGACACGGAAAAGGATCCGAACATCGAGGCCCTCGAGATTGTCCCAGAATAGAACCCGCCCCCCAGCGGGGCCCGCAGATGCTGTTGCCCCTTCGGGGACGCGGAGCCCAGAATGGGAGGAGCCCGTCACGGAACTGCCCGAAGCAGTTGCCGAGCACCTGCGCTATAACACCGTGCTTTCCGGCGTACGTGCGGCCGGCTAAGCCCATAGGACGGAAATCATGCCCAAAATCCTTGTAACAAGCGCCCTTCCTTACGCTAACGGCGATATCCACATGGGTTATCTGGTTGAATGCATCCAGACCGACATCTTCGTGCGGTTTCTGCGCCTGATAGGTGAGGATGTGATCTATATGTGCGCGTGTGATGCCCACGGGACCCCCATCGAGATTAACGCGTCCAGGAGGGGAATCAGCCCTCGAGAACTGGTCGAATACTACCACGAACGGCACCGGGAGGATTTGGCGCGATTCGAGATCAGCTTCGACGAATACTACACCACCGATTCGCCTGAGAATCGCCGCCACTGCGAAGCCATTTTCCTGGCTGCGAAGGACAAGGGACATATTTTCACACAAGATATCGAGCAGTACTATTGTGAGAACTGCAAACGGTTCCTCCCCGACCGATACATCCGGGGCATCTGCCCAAAGTGCGGCGCTGCCGACCAGTACGGCGATGTGTGCGAAAAATGCGGCGCAACGTACAGTCCCACCGACGTCATCGAGCCCGCTTGCGCACTGTGCGGAGCAGCGCCCTCTCTGAAGACTTCAACCCATTACTTCTTCAAGCTCTCCGATTTCCGTGACTTTCTCGTGGAATGGACGGCAACGCCCAGGCGGCTTCAGGAATCGGTCCTGGCATTTGTGAGGGGCTGGATCGATCAGGGTCTCCAGGATTGGGACATCTCCAGGGACGGGCCGTATTTCGGATTCGAGATCCCCGGCGAGACGGACAAGTTCTTCTATGTCTGGATGGACGCCCCCATCGGATACATTGCGGCTACCGAACACTACTGCAGAGGCCGACATGACAGAACCGTAGAGGAATACTGGTGCAACAAGGACTCCGACGCTCTCATTCACCACTTCATCGGCAAGGACATTGTGCCGTTCCATACCTTATTCTGGCCCGCGACCCTCAAGGCCGCTGACTACAGGATTCCGGACGCGGTTCATGTTCACGGATTCCTTACAGTGGACGGGAAAAAGATGTCCAAGAGCCGGGGGACCTTCATTACCGCCAGGCGATTCGCTGAGTTCGTCAACCCGTCTTGCCTGCGCTATTACTATGCCACCAAGCTCAGCGACTCCATTGATGACCTGGACCTCAACATCGAGGAGTTCGCCCACCGCGTCAATTCGGAACTGGTCAACAACATCACCAACCTGATCAGCCGAACCGTGGGCTTCCTCAACAAGCGCCTCGACTCACGACTGGGCAAGATCCCTGAAGACGCTGCAGCACTGATACCGCAAGTGGAAGCTGCAATAGTCCGCGCACGGGGGGATTACGAGATCCTGCGTTTCGGGCGCGTTATGAAAGAAATCCTGCAGATCTCGGACCTCGCCAACAACTTCATCCAACAAAGAGAACCTTGGGCCCTAATGAAGTCGAACCCGGAGGATTCCCGTGATGTCCTCACCTTTGCCGTCAACTGCATCAAAGCGATCACCATCCTGCTCAAGCCGGTGCTCCCTTCGTACTGCCGCAAGGTGGAACGGATCCTGAACCTGGGAGACCTCACCTGGGAAGACCTGCGCCTCGATCTGCAGAACCGGCAAATCGGGCAATTCGAGAAACTGGCCGATCGACTGGAGAGCGACACTCTCGGCAAACTCATCGCTGCCAGCAGGGACGATCTGGCTGGAGGTATTGCCCCGGTTGCCCCGGAAGTCCCGGAGTTCGGGGCAGAGATCACCATGGACGACCTCGGTCGAGTGGATCTGCGGGCAGGCAAGATCCTCGCTGCCGAAGAGGTCAAAGGCTCGGACCGGCTGGTCAATCTCGAGGTGGATCTGGGCCGCGAAACCCGGACGATTCTCGCGGGAATCAAGCAATCGTACGCTCCGGCAGACCTGATAGGTCGGACTGTCGTGGTGGTAGCCAATCTCAAACCGAGAAAGATGAAATTCGGCACCAGCGCGGGCATGATACTTGCCGGCGTGGATAGCAGCGGCAAGATCGGACTATGTGAGCTGAACCCGCCGGTTCCGCCGGGAACGCCGATCCATTGATCCGTGACGGAGGAGCGACATCAATCCACGCCGGCAACGACATCGGCAACCGTCTTGTACGCGACCTTACCTAGGTCTTGATCGCTCCGCCTCAGGTGAATCCTGACCCGGCGGTGCACGCGTAGCAGTGATCGGCCGTGACCACCGGAGTGCCCGGAGCGGGCGGGCCCTCCATTTCGGATATGTGGGTTTTTCGGCCTCCGAAGTAAAGCTTTCTTGCGAGATTGAAGTCACAGTCAAACAGATAGCCGTCCCAGGAGACGGACAGAAGCGTCCTGCACATGAGCCCGTCAATGGTACACGGATTGAAGCTTGACCGAAGCTTGTCCGGATATCCTTCCAGGTTTCCCGAACTCTTCAGCCACTTCCGGTATCTTCCCAAAGGCACGTTTGCAAAGGCGTAAAGGTGGTCGAATACTATGCCGTGCTTGCGCTCCAGATTCCGCTTGAACTGCTTTTCCGCCCCTGTTTGAGAAGGCGGCAGGAAAGCGCCTGTAGGATTGGACACCAGGTCCAGTGAGGTGATTGGCCGTTCAAACGGCCTTGACCCGTCAGACTTCTTCCGGAGGGCAACCGACCTGATATACGAGTGCGGATATGCTCTCGGTTCGTCCGACGAGCACATCTATTGGAATATTGTGTGAGAAAAGACCGGTATTCGGGGGTCCGATAACGATCTCCGAAATGAAATCCTTCGTCGATTCGTCATCCGGCCCTGGATGATCGACATTGTGCGTCGGATCCGCACTCAGGTGGAGAGCGTCTCGATTCTGAGCGACCAAACCAACTGGCTCGATGAACTGAACAGCAATTACGACTTCTATAAGGAATTCGATCAGGTGTTCAATTCGTATCATATGGGACAGGGCAAGCGCGCTCCTGAGCTGTTCCCTCGCGTGGCCGCTCTCCTGCAGGCTCGACCCTCAGACATGCTGTTCATCGACGACAACGAAGGCCACGTTGGAAGGGCGCGTTCGCGCGGGCTCAATGCCGTCCTATTCCTTGATGGGGGAAACCTCGCGGCCGAGCTTCAAGGCTTCGGCTTGCTGGTCTAGTTGCCTTTTCGGCGGCTCTGCTCTCGGCATGGCATTTCCATCCGAAAGCCTGCCTGCTCGACCATGCGAACGTCCTGGTCCACCGGCCGGCCGCCCGTGGTGAGATAACCGCCCACGATCATGCCGTTTGCTCCGGCTCTGAGGGCCAATCCCTGATAATCTCCCAGGTTTACTTCTCTGCCGCCGGCAATCTTGATGGTGGCTTGGGGCAGGATGAGACGAAAAAGGGCTATGGTCTTGACTATCCGGAGAGGTTGAAGCGGGACGGCATTCTCGAGGGGGGTGCCCGGCCGGGGATTCAGAATATTGATGGGGACGCAGTCAACGCCGAGTTGCTTTAGGGTGAAGGCCAGATCCAGCCGCTGAAATGGCGTCTCACCCATGCCGATGATCCCCCCGCAGCAGGCCGAGAGTCCGGCTTCCATAACGGTTCGGACGGTTTGTACCCGTTGCTCGAAGCGGTGGGTAGTACAGATCCGCGTGTAGTAGTCCGCGGAGGTCTCCAGGTTGTGATTGTATCTGGTCACACCTGCTGCCCGAAGAGCCTGTGCCCTCTCCCGGTCGAGGAACCCCACGGACGCGTCCAAAGAAATATCCACTTCCCGGCTCACCCTGGACAGGGCATCAAGCAGGCGATCAAACTCGGTGGGAGAAAGCGCGCCTCCGCTCGTAACGGTGCAAAAGCGCGAAGCGCCCGCTTCTCGGGCAGACCGCGCAGCGGAGAGGATCTCATCGACCGAGACGAGGCCGTAAACCGGACTCCCTCCCGGGTAATGGCCTGACTGGGCACAAAACGCGCAGTCTTCTCCGCAGCGCCCCGAGCGCGCGTTGATAAGTGAACAAGAATCGAACGAGTCGCCCTTGAACTTGATCCGCACCCGATCTGCCGCCGCGGCAAGGCGCATCAGATGCTCGTCGGGCGTTTCGGCGAGAGCCTCGGCCTCGGACCGAAGGATCTCTCCTCCATCCAAAATGCTATTCTCGACCCGGGAAATGAGTTCCGGATAATTGACACTTTCCATTGGCTCCTCCAGCATGTCGCTCCTTTATAAGGCAATACTCGGCCGAATTCCAGGGGTTGGTTCGGCCGCACTACGACAAATTCCCTGGCTGCGTCTCCGCCAAGTTCCAGGTCGGCCAAGCTTGACAAAGCCCGGATGATGAATAACTAAACATCGAAAAACACGGGGTTGTGCCGACGGGCTTAGCTCGGCACGACGACCGGAAAACTGTTAAGAAAAGACGGCGGACGATTTGAGCGCTCATCGTTGCCCGACTTGAATCGAAGCTGTGCGGCGCGCAATCGCAGTGCTGCATGGCGCCCGAAGGCTGTATTGTTCAGCCGGGTAAGATTCTGAAGAGGAGGCAGACACATGTATCCTTGGTTTTCAAGAAGAAGTTCGTTCCGGCATGAGATGGACCGCCTCCGCAGGGAGATGGATGACCTCGTGAGTTTGTTTACGCCCCGCAGACCTTGGAGCGGTCCGCTTTGGAGAGAAATGCAGCTCTTTCCGCTGCTCAACGTGGCAGAGAAAGCCGATTCGTTCGTTGTAACTGCGGAGATCCCGGGGATGAAAACCGACGATCTCGAGATCAAATTCGAGGGTGACACGCTCACCCTCAAAGGCGAGAGGAAGCCCGAAGAAGCAGGAGAAGATGTGAGCTATCACAGAAGAGAGCGTGCAGTCGGAGCATTCCAGAGAAGTCTCACCCTTCCGGCAAAGGTGGATTCGGAAAGGGTCAGCGCAATCTACAGGAATGGTGTGCTGACAATTACTCTCGAAAAAGAAAAGTCGGCCGTTCCGAAGCAAATCACTGTCAAGCCTGAATGAAGTGTCCCAAGAGGAGGTCACTACCATGAGCAATCAAGAAGTTCAGCTTTCTGAAAAGCAGAATGAGCCCGCCGAGACTGTTGAACTGACCAGAGAGGGACTCTACTTCACACCGGCGGTGGACATATATGAGACGCCCAACGAACTGGTCGTTCTGGCAGACATGCCGGGCGTGAGAGTTGAGGACTTGGATATCGACCTCAAGGACGATACCCTGTCTATCATAGGCAAAGTGCCGGATCCCGAGCAAGCCGAATGCTTTCTGCTCAATGAGTATCGCACCGGCAGCTACTTTCGAAGCTTCAGGCTCACGGACGCAGTAGACCAGGGCCGGATCAGTGCTGCCCTGGCGGATGGCGTCCTGAAGCTCAAACTGCCCAAAGCTGCAAAGGCAGTTCCCCGGAAGATTCCGATTTCGGGAGGTTAACACAGCACTCATTGAATCAGCCGTAACCCGCCGGCTCAGCTAAACGCGTGCAATGAAATAAGCCTTGTAAGCGGTTGCCGACGCGATAGTAGGGGCAGACCTGCGTGCCTGCCCCAAAACCGCGTCCGGAACGCCGGAAAGGGCGGACACATAGGTCCGCCTCTGACAGCAACGCCAACCATATTGGGGCTCTGGGGCTCGGGCACTAGCGCCGGGCTTTCAACGATGCCACGGTGAACGGTACCCTCCGAAAAGGCTGTTCTTTTGGGAACAAAAACCCAGCGGGGGTTGACAATCATCATTGGAGTGCATAATTACTTTCCGGTGGATGAACGCGTTCGTCCGCCCACTCAGTCATGTACGATGATTGAGATATCTTCCGTAGTTGGCGGTGGGGCTAATGAACTATCCGGTCGTTACCAGCGGGCTTGACCATTTTCTTAGTGAGATCAGGACGATCAAGCCCTTGACGCCGGAACGCGAATACGAGTTGGCAGTCCGATATAGTGAAACTCAGGACAAGGAGGCTGCTCATGAACTGGTGGTCTCCCATCTTCCTTTCGTGGTTAAGATCGCGTTTCAGTACAGGCACTATGCCGTTCCCATCCAGGACCTGATCCAGGAAGGCGCCATAGGTCTTATGAAGGCAGTCAAGAGGTTTGATCCTTACAAGGGATATCGTCTGGTATCCTTTGCGATCTGGTGGATCAAGGCATATATAAAGAATTTTATTATCAAATCCTGGAATCTCGTCAAACTGGGCACTACACAGGCCCAGCGAAAGCTGTTCTTCAGAATGGGGGACATCGGCGAGTGCGCGGACCAGGAGGCAAAGGACACTCGCGTCAAGGAATTGGCAGAGGAACTCCGAGTCAAAGAAGACGACGTCATCGAGATGGAAGCAAGGGTGAAGGCCCGAGAGTGGTCTCTCAACGACTCGGTGGGCGCGGAGAAGGACATCACCGGCCTGGAACTTCTGGAAGACCAATCGGCCAACCAGGAGGGTCTGCTCATCGACCGCGAGAACGAAGAGAAACTGGCCGGGATTACCAAGAATGCCTTGAAGAAACTGGACCCCAGAGAACGATTCATCATAACCAAGCGATTCATGGAAGATTCCGCATGGACACTCCAGGAACTGGGAGATCATTTCGGGACCAGCCGTGAGAGAGTTCGGCAACTGGAGAAGCGCGCCCTGGGCAAGCTCAGGCAGGAGTTCTCCTCTCATCTTGTCGAATTGCCCCAGCTCGCTTGACCCGCATCCGAACCTTGCAGTTTGGCAGATAACCGCGCTGCTGCGAGTATTTCCCAACCGGATCAAACCTGAGAAGACACAACAGGTCGTCTCAGGTTTTTTGTTGTCCGCCTTTTCTCGGCCCGCGCCTGAGCATTTCCAACGATTCCCCGGAGGTTGATGCGCTGTCCGACGAATTCAGGCTTTAGCCGGCATGCATATTGACATTTCCGGAGCATAGTTCTAAGAGAACTCCCACCATGGGCGTGCCGCTTGGATACACGGATTTGACCACATTGCCACAGAGAGTGACAGTCTTCTGCCTCGCTTTGGCCTGTTTGGCAGTATTGTGCCCAATGCTTGAAAGGAGCGCTCACTCGGCCGATTCGCGCAAGATTGCCGCGCAACCTTCGCACGCGGCTGTCTCCTCTTCCCCGTCGATGGATCCGGCGGCCCGCAAGAATGCGGAAATGGAGCGATTGAATGGCTTCCTCGAGGAAGAGCAGCGTCTAATGACGTTGTCGGTCCGGATTCTTGACCGCGCTTCGGCCAGGCTCTGGTTGTCAAGCTTCATTTCAGCGCCTCCGCTGAACTGCCCGTCGGCTGACCGAGATCTCTGGATTGAGACCATTATTGAGGCGGTCGAACACAACGAGCTTCCCATCTGCAAAGAGATTCTCGGGCTTGTGGCGTGCATAATATCCATTGAGTCGAGCTTCCAGGTTGACCCGCTGGTGGTGGACCCTTCCGGCCATCGAGACATTTCTTCCCTTCTGCAGAGAGCCGAAGAGGAATTCCATGAGAAGATGGGGCCCCTGCTTTCGATTCCGCCGGTTCCAATGCTGTACGAGAGGTACAAGCAACGCTTCTACCCCCAGCTCCTGGCGTGCCGGACCGAAGGCCAGGTTGAGGCGGTCGCGAGAAACATAGCTTCGGACCTGAAGAACGACGCCGCGCACCTGCCTCAGGCGGTCAGGTCAAGGGTATATCAGGAGATTAACAAGCTGGTAAACGTGGTGAGGACCAAGGGCTCCATGCAACTGAGTTTCAAGCGTGCTTCCCATTTGCTGAGGGACCGAGGTGACAACTTGACCGACGAGAAGCTCACGGAGTACATGTACACCCGCACAGGGGGCGTAGACGTGGGAGTGGCCGCCCTGAAGGCTATGTTTGTCCAATACGCAGCGTACTATGCTACGCCCACCGACTTGTCGTGGCTGTTTTTCGTTGGAATGGACTACCACTACGGGCCGTTCTCCAGCAGAAATATGATGGAGCAGATCCGGATACGCGACCTCTCAGGCATGGACATTCCGCTGGACGGCGACTTCCTGCACTATGACGGCGAGGGCAAACCTCTGGCAGTAGACTCGAAAACGCTACAGGCAACGCTCTCCATCCTTGCCTCTTCGACGCCGGACGCGGTATTCGGCGCGTTCTTGCTGGAAAAAGACCCGCATTACATCTATACCGACGTCCATAGGGCCATAGCCGAGGCACATCTGCAGCGCTTCGGAGAAACCCCGTTTGCTGTGATCGGCGAGCTTTGGACGGGCCGGGAGGCAATGATCAAGCATGGCTCGGTTTGGCGAACCAAGGCCTACCTGAACAAATTGGACCGATATCTCAACGCGGTTCCGTGGGACGAGATGCCGGTCCGGTAGGAAAGTGACGGCTCTCGCCCCATAGACGCCGACGGCCCCTGAAATGCAGCTCTACTCGTCGGCTCCCAGGACGATTTGCTGCACTGAAGGACAGCAGGCTTGCTCGGAAGTCTCGGGTGTCCATTCCGAGCAGACGTCTTCGGAACGGGCTGCCCTGGCTTCCAATATCTCAAGGTCATAGTGCAGGGGAACCCCGGCCATGGGAGGATTCAGGTCTATAAGAATAGTTTGTTCTCTTACCGCAGTTATCACAACCGTGTCCGGCGCGTTGTCA
This sequence comes from Desulfomonile tiedjei, assembly GCA_020722215.1. Lineage (GTDB taxonomy): Bacteria > Desulfobacterota > Desulfomonilia > Desulfomonilales > Desulfomonilaceae > DYLG01. The sequence goes on along the minus strand of DYLG01000023.1, from coordinate 6,548 downwards.
CCTGACGAAACGAGCGGAATTTCCATGCCGGGATAAGGTGTTACGCCTTGAGGGAAGTGGAATTCATCTTTGGGTTGCTCGATGACCAAATCCTCTCGTCTATCTCCGAACGCCTCATGCGGCGGTATGGTAAACGACAGCTTCTCCCCGGCGCAGTGACCTATGAGACGGTTCTCCAACCCGGGAACTACTTGCATGTACCCTGTTACGAAATCCATGACCTCCGGCTGTCCGGCTCCTTTCAGAATGGGCCCTTGGGGTATCCGCACCGTGTAGCGGATCTTCACATAAGACTTGTCCGCTCGAATAAGTTGTTTGTCCGGCCTAATGCCGCTATCCATGAACCTTTTCCTCCTGGTGATCCGGTTTCGGAATTCTTTCCCTAAGACGCGTCGCGTTTGTGCATTTCGACCCGGTTTTCGCGGGCCACGGCGGTCTTCGTCATGCTCCTCAGCGCTTCCAGCAACGGACCAGCCGACCTGAGCCTTTGTCCTCCAGTTGAGGAGGATTGAGGCACACAGAGTCGGCCTCGGGGCATCTATCCCTGAAGGAGCACCCTTCCGGCAAACGGTGCATGTCCGGGACCATGCCGGCAATGACGTAAAGGCGCTCCTTGGTTCGGGGAACCTGGGAACTAATCCTGGGAACGGACTTCAGCAGTCCCATGGTGTACGGGTGCAGGGGAGAGGCGAAAAGCTCATTGACCGTTGCTTCTTCGACTATCTTGCCGGTATACATGACCGCGACTCTGTCGGCCATTTCCGCCACGACGCCCAAGTCATGGGTGATCAGGATGATTCCTGTACCCAGTCTGGACTTGATTTCATTCATAAGTTCGAGAATCTGGGCCTGAATGGTCACATCCAGCGCGGTGCTGGGTTCGTCCGCCAGCATCAGCTTCGGGTCGCAGGCCAGGGCCATGGCTATCATCACTCTCTGTCTCATGCCGCCGCTCATCTGGTGAGGATAGTCTCCGGCTCTCCGTTCGGGAGACGGAATGCCCACCTTCCGCAGCATGTCTATCGCGGCCTCTGCAGCCTGAGATTTGCCCATGCGCCTGTGGACGCGATACACCTCGCCGATCTGGTCCCCCACCCGAAAAACAGGATTAAGCGAGGTCATGGGCTCCTGGAAGATCATGGAGATCTCTTCGCCACGAACGCGGCGCATCTCCGCCTCGCTGAGGGTCAGCAGATCCACCCCATTGAACACAACACTCCCGCTTGTGATCTTGCCCGGGGGGTCAGGAACGAGGCGCATGATGGACAAGGCCGTCACGCTCTTTCCACAGCCTGACTCTCCCACCAGGCCCAGGGTCTCTCCCTGTTCCACGTGAAGGTCCAGGCCATCCACGGCCGCAGCAATGCCGCCTGCAGATGAGAAGACGGTCCTCAGCCCTTTGACTTGGAGAAGATGATCCATAGCTATTACCTTTTACGACCAACCGCCGGAAATCTCAAGAGTGTGACGCGGCTATTCCCAATGTGCAGAGCACCTTTAGGGCATGTCACGAAATAAACGATGCAATCGGCTACCGACCCGACGGTAGGGGCAGACCTGCGTGTCTGCCCCAAAGCCGGGCCTGTACAGCCGAAGAGGGCGAACACATAGGTCCGCTACCATGAATGCCGACCTTATTTCCTGACAATCCATTAGGACGGGTTTCCATTTCAATGCGTTTTCGGGCGGCTGTCATCGGTAGATGAGGCGCCGGGACCAACAGCTCTTTCCGGGAAGGCTCGGATGACACCGAGAATCAAATGTCCAGAATGGGAATGAAGAAGTAGGCGCCAAAAAAACCTGCGCCGAAGCAGAACAGCGACACGAGCATTGCCAGGACCAGGAAGGAACTCTTCTGAAGAAACGCATCCATAGCACAGAAGACATAAACTCCGCCGGCGGTCACCAGAAATGGAGTCCGCACATCGTACCCTATGTCATGGATCGCGAACACCAGAAACACGTAAAGAACAACATTCAACAGAAACAGCAGACCGGTCAGAATGCGACCGCGCAGAATCTGCCCCAGCCCCGGACAGACGAGAGACCACACTGCGAAGAACACTCTGGAGCGGCCTTTTTTTGCTTTCGGCTTGTCCTTCATGGTGTCCTCCGTGCGCATCTCGACGTAGGGGTCCATATAATAGATGGACCCTCTGAAGTCAATCATTCAAACCTGCGCCTCTCTATCGACTCCCACATTCATCTTGGAAATCCGTGCAAGAATAGCCCCTCTTCCTGCAACTCGCCGGAAAGAAAAGGCCCCGCACCAAATGCTGCAGGGCCTTTCGGCGAACCCAAAGAACCATCAGGAGTATTCTAGTAATCCGTCTGTTGCCGCTGCTGGTCAAAGAAGGAGCGTTGGTTCACCCCCGCGGGCGGCAGGAAGATCTCTTTGAGAGTGGCCCAGAAACCTCCACTTGAGGCCTCCTGTTGCTGTTCGACTTGCAGAGGCTGAGCTTGCCCGGGGGGCGCAGAGGTCACCTGGTCCTGACCGGCATACTGACCCTGGGGGTATCCTTGCGGAGGATAACCCTGCTGGGGATATCCTTGCTGGGGGTATCCTTGCTGAACGCCCTGGGGATGCAGTTGCTGAACAGGCTGCTGAGACGGCGCAGCGGCAACCGGGCTCTGTACGGGCTGTTCTTCCGGTGGAGGTCCGGCCTGCTCCTGGACGCCCATGAGTTCATAGTACCGCTGCTGGGCTTGTCTCAGGTCTGAATACGCACTGCGAATAGCCTTGCGACGGTGCTCCTCCTGGAACGCTCTCTGTCTCTGCTCTTCTTCCTGGACCTTGAGCTGGGCCTGTTCGAACATGCGCCTGGCCTGCTGCAACTCCTGCATGGCAGCCTGTTGCCTGGCGGCAATCTCCGCAGATCTCTGCCTGGCCACTGCTCTGTGGTAGGCCTCCTGCTGGGCCTTTGCTACAACTGGATCGGAAGAGTAGGCCCCAGGCTGCTGACCTGCTTGCTGCTGCTGATACGCTTGCTGCTGCTGATACGCTTGCTGCTGCTGATACGCTTGCTGTGGGTTCACCTGCTGCGGGTAGTAACCCTGAGGAGCGTCGGCACTGGCCGAACGAGCGTCTGCCCTGAGCCTTCTCGGACCGCTGCGGCGCTCCGAAGGGGGTTGAGCCGCCGGAGTCTGAGGAGCCCGAGAGTACTGCTGAGCCTGGGGTTGCTGAGAGTACTGCCGGACTTGCGGCTGTTGGTAGTACTGCTGGACTTGGGGCTGCTGGTAGTACTGCTGAGCCTGGGCATCTTGGCCGGGTTGCACCTGGCTGTTGTAGTACTCGTTGGGATTGTAGTACACGCCGGAGGCTTGGTTGGCCGGCTGAGAAGGAGAGGCCGATCCGGTATCATTTGCGGGATAGTAGCTGATAATCGGTGTCGATCCGGGATAGTTTCCGGTAACCGAGTAGTAGCCACCCTCCCTTTGAAGCCTGTCTAGATAGTCGTTCCAGAATGGGTAGTAGTAGGGTTGCATTGCTTGGCCCGGTTGACCTTGGTTCTGATCCGCTGCGGATGCATCATATCCCTGGTAGCCTGTGCTGTACGAGTACTGCGCCCATGACGGAGCCACCACGAACACGGCGCTCGCAGCCAGAACCGCCAGAGCCATCCAGGTTTTTCCCATAACGAAACTCCTTTCGAAGAGGTGGCCGCGACCCGGTTTTTCCGGACAGGTCACATGCTCAATCGATTCTGACCGTTCATGCGGTAATGTTCCGACCACCCGCAGTACCGCCGTTGTTATTATAGTCCTTTTTTTCTTAGAAAATCAAGAAGCAAAAAAGGTTCCCACAATTTATTATGCCATAAAGTCAGCGACTTGGTTTGAATTCATCAAACGGGTAAACCTCAGAAACGCTATTTAATTATTTTCAGGTTGTTTTTTGATGGTTTCGACTGCTTAGCAAGAGCAGCCGCCTGAACCCGCTCATTGAATATCCTGTTCTTGACCCGAACCGAGTTGATCATGAAATAGATAACCATGGCCCTTTCCCACTCCCTGTTGGGAGAGAAGTCGGACACTTTCTTCAGATACTTCTCCTGAAGCTGAACCAGCGAACCCTCGTCAAAGTCGAGAATTCTATCGGCAAGATGGTGCAGAACTTCTTCGATTCCCACGTTTCCTCCTCGATGCGCCCGCGCGCCTTGCGACGGTTTGCGCGCCAAACCGCATCCACAACAGCTCACAGCGGCTGTCTTAACCGTGTCGAAAACCTGTTGCACCGACGCCGTTTGCACGGCAAGCGCCTGTCAGCCGGCCCAGCCTTCCGGCAAGCTCCCTTTGGCGCACCATCGTCCGCCCTTCATGGTGATGCATCTTCTTTCAAGCGTAAAGCCTCCGAGGGTCGAGGTCAAGAGGCGAGTTCCACCCGAGTTGCCGCCCGGAATTCACATTGTCCCCTGAGCGGCTCTTATCCCTGCCTCCAGAGCTTGGAGGTTCATCGTTCGAACGACTTCTCGGGGATCTTTGGCGAGCTGGGCCCGCAAGTCCGCGGCAGAGACAGGAAACCCGTCCACTTGAGACGAAAAGCCCATGAGCACGACATTCTCGAGCTGCACTCTGCCGAGGCCTCTGGCAATGCCTGCAGCGTCCACGCGTCTGATGGACTCCTCATCGGCTGCGGTGGAATTCTCGACGATCAACCCGCCCGGCTTAAGATAGTGAAGGTTGTTGGCCGTCTCAGAGCTGTCCATTGAGATGAGAAAGTCTGCATGGCCCTGTCGAATCAGCGAGGACAAGAACGGCCCGATTCTCAGGTGGCTGTTAATGGATCCACCGCGCACGGCCATTCCATGAGTCTCCGAGGAAATCACATGTCGGCCCTTGGAAGCGACCACCTGACCAAGAAGCCGCGTAAGGAAAACAACGCCCTGTCCTCCCCGTCCGCAGAGAATCATTTCCGTCATGATCAAACCCCCTTCGGTACTATTGCTTGAGAAGGACACACCTGCACGCAAAACCCGCAACCCGCGCACAAATCCTGGTTGATCTCCATGCGCTTCTCCCCTTTGACATACGAGATCGCCGGGCATTCCAAGTCTCTGACGCAGCTCATGCAGAGATCGCATCCCTCTCCGATCTCGAATCGATCATCGGGAAGTTCCACGTTCGGCATGCGGACGCACGGCGCTCTCGTTATGACCACGGAGATGCCCTTGTTTTCCTCGAACGTGTACCGCCCGGCTTTCTCGAAAGTGCTCTTCATGGTTTCATAATCGTAAGGATTGACCACCTCGACGAAGTCCACGCCGCATCCCTTCACCAGACGTTGCATGTCCACACCAGCGCCCTTAGAGCCGTCTGCAAGATACTCATTGGCCGCCGTGGGCTGTCCTCCGGTCATGGCCGTTGTGCCGTTATCCATTATTACCAACACAAACGGGGCGCGGGTGTGCACCGCATTGATGAGCGCGGGAACCCCAGCGTGATAGAAGGTGGAATCGCCCACTGTGGCTACCACCCGGGTATGATTCTCACCCACAGGGTTCTTGGCCAAACCTCCGGCCATTCCGATGGACGCGCCCATGCAAAGGCACGTGTCAACCGCGCGCATGTTGATTCCCAGAGTGTAGCATCCGATATCCCCGGTATACACCGCGTCCTCGAACACGCTCTTGATGGTATAGAACGCCGGACGATGAGGACAGCCGGCACAAAGCGAGGGGCGTCTAGGTTTGATCTCGGGGGGGGTCCGTTCCACGGCAGGATATCCGGCGGCCTTGATGATCAGGTCTTCGACCAGTTCCGGGACGAGTTCCCCCTGCCCGGGAACATGCCGGGACATTCTTCCCACTACCTTTCGGCGGTCTTGGAGCTGGAGTTCCAGCACCGGATATGTTTCTTCGATGATAAGAGTTTTCTCGTGTCTCTCGACGATATCCTGGAGCATTTCCCCGTTGGCAGGGAAAGGCAGATCCACCTTGTAAACATCGAGGGCGCTCAACCGCTCGTCAGCAGCTACCACATCCATCACATGGGACGATACGGAGCCGGACGTTATGACTGCAAGGCCATTTCCGCCGACGCCCATGACAAGCCTCGGTCGAGCCTCGGGTTCCTCCCGGGCAATTCTTTCCAGTTTTTCGTTGAGCTGAGTGTGCAGCACCAGTCTGTACCTTGGAAGTGCAGCCCACCGGGTGGGGTTGCGGCTGAACCGGCCCACGTCCAAAGGATCTCTGGGCTCGCCGAGCCGAACATCCTGTCGGGCATGACACACCCTCAAACAGGGCCGCAGCAGGACCGGCGCCTCATACTTCTCCGAGAGGTCAAAGGCTCTCTTGACCATTTCTTTGGCCTCCGCGGGGGTGCCGGGATCAAGCACCGGCGCCTTGGCGAACCATGCGAAGAAACGACTGTCCTGCTCGGTCTGGCTCGAATGGGGACCCGGGTCGTCCGCGACTACAACGACGAGGCCTCCTCGGACGCCTATATACGCCGCGCTCAGGAACGGGTCCGATGCCACGTTCAGGCCAACCATCTTCATCGCGGCCATTGCGCGGGTTCCCCCCAGCGAAGCGCCGTACGCCACCTCGAAG
>DYLG01000022.1 GCA_020722215.1 Desulfomonile tiedjei | reverse complement strand
GGTAGCCCGGACGTTATACGTCCGGGCCGCGAAGCGGCAGGAGGCTTCTTCTCCGAGGACAGGGGCAAAACTAATGCGCAGAAGCATCCGGATTGCCCGGTAAGCCCTCCTGTTCCTTCGGAACCCCGACGCCAATTGAGTGCCGTCGTGGCACGATTCGAGCACCTGCAAGGGTTTTCAGACAGGCCCCTACAGTCAGCACACTTCACTATACCGTACCTCCGTTGGATGGGCCGAAAAAAAAAAGCCCCACCTCCCGAAGGAGGCGGGGCTGTGTCAGCCGTACTCCAGCCTTTAAATCACTTCCCTGCTGCCAGCTTCCAATACTTTGCGGGATCGTCGGTGACGATGTAGATCACTCGAACGTCGTCCGCATTGAGAGCCTGGGCTTTCGGAAAGGTCTTCTTGAGTTCGGTTACCCGGCTCTGGGCCGCGGCCAGGATCTTGTCCCTGTCGCCGAACTGCATGGCTCCGGTGGGACAGGATTTCACGCACGCGGGAAGCCTCAAATTAGGATCGCCCGACGAGATCCTGTCAAAGCACATGGAGCATTTGAAAAGGATTCCCGTCTTTTCGTCCTTCCTGGGAATGTCAAACGGGCAGCCTTCCCTGGTTGCCTTGAAGTCCAGGTCCTTGGTGGCAGCGGTATAGACCACCGCGCCCGTCTTCTCATCCACTTTGATTGCGTCTTTCTCGTCCACTGCCTTGCAACCCGGATCCAGGCAGTGCCGGCACTGCTCGGAGAAGAAGTACCAGAAAGGCTTGCCGTTCCCGTTCTTGCCTTCGGAGAAGCGCACCAGTTTCCAAGTTTGAGCGGATAAATCCTGGGGGTTTTGATGACTGCCCAGGTTCTTCGTTTCTGTTCCCTGAAGCTGATTCCATTGCTTGCAGGCTACCTGACACCCCCGGCAGGCGGTACATTTGGAGGTGTCGACCAGTATGGATTTTCCTTCAGCCATTGTTCACACCTCCTCACTTCACTTTTTCCACATTGACCATGAACGCCTTGCTTTCAGGGATCATGGTGTTGGGGTCGCCCACGTTGGGGGTCAGCAGATTTGCACTGTCCCCGCCGTTCTTGGGTACAACCCATCCGAAGCACCAAGGCAATCCGACCTGGTGTACGGTGATCTTGCCCAGAGTGAACGGACGGAAGCGCGTGGTTACAATGGCGACGCATTCCACTTCTCCTCGGATCGAAGAGACCTTTACTTTGTCGCCGTTACTGATGCCGCGCATTTTGGCCAGCTCTTCACTCATCTCTACGAAGATCTGAGGTTCGGCCTCGACCAGCCACGGCTGCCATCTGGTCATGAGCCCGGTCTGCCAGTGCTCGGTCACCCTGTAAGTGGTTCCCACGAAGGGGAACTTGGGATCACACGAGAGATGCTTGTCCATGCGCCCCTTGAAGATCTTGATGGTGGGGTTGACAAGCTGCTTGGACATGAGATTCGCGGGCACAGGACACTCGAGAGGCTCGTAATGCTCGGGGAAAGGCCCGTCGTTCATTATGTCCGGACCGTAAACGTTGGCAAAGCCCTCCTTCTTCATGATGAACGGGTATCTGCCCTTTGCCTTGTCGCCCATGGGCGGCCACGGGCCGTCGGGAACGTCGTTCGTCCCCCATGTCTTGCCGTCCCACTTGATCAACACCCGCTTCGGGTTGTAAGGTTGACCGTTGAGATCCACCGACGCTCGGTTGTACAGGATGCGGCGGTTCACCGGCCAGCACCAGGCCCATTTTGAAAAGAGCCCCAGCCCTGTGGGGTCTTCCTTTGTTCTGCGGGCCATGTTGTTGCCGTCCGCGTTGTAGCTCTGGCAATAAAGCCAATTACCGCTCGATGTGCTCCCGTCGGCCAGCAGAAATCCAAAGGTCGGCACCGGATCGCCCTTCTTGAACTTCTTGCCCAGAACCTCGGCGTCCTTCAGGAAGTAGCCGTTGATCTCCTTGGCCACCTTGTGGGCGTCGAACTTGCCTTTGGTCTTGTAATCCCACTTGAGATTCAGTATCGCGTCGGGGAACTTGCCGGCATCTTGCTTGTAGAACTCTCTGATCTTGTCCATGAGTTCCATCATGATGTCGCCGTCGGGTTTCGCTTCACCGGGAGGCTCCCCTGCCTTGTAACGCCACTGGGCCCACCTGCCGCTGTTGGTGAGGCTGCCCTCCTTCTCATAGGATGCAGCGCAAGGCAGCATGAACACCTCGGTTTTGATCTTTTTGGGATCCATTCCGGGGCCCTTCCAGAATGAACCCGTCTCATTGTCGAACAGGTTCACATTGACAAGCCACTCCAGCTTGCCCAACGCCTGGCGGACCTTGTTCGCGTTTGCGCCGGAGCATGCCGGATTCTGACCCCAGGCGAAGAACCCTTTGATGTCCCCGTTGAACATGGAATCAAACAGATTCAGCCAGGAGCAGTTCTGGCCGACATCGAGCTTGGGCAGCCATCCGTAGCCGAAGTTGTTGTCTTTGGTGGCTTTGTCGCCGAAGAAGGACTTCAGCAAGCTCACCGCATACTTGGGGAAGTTTTGCCACCAGTTGGCTGAAAGCGGATCGGCCGCCTTGGGAGTACGCACCTTGAGGTAATCCTCCAATTTGGCCATGGAAGCCAATGGGGCGCCAAGATATCCAGGCCAGATGTGGAACAGGAGAGCCTGGTCGGTGGAGCCCTGAACGTTCGATTCACCGCGCAGCGCGTTAACGCCGCCGCCCGCGATTCCGATGTTCCCCAGCAGAAGCTGGATGATCGACATGGCTCGGATGTTCTGAACTCCGACGGTGTGCTGAGTCCATCCCATGGCGTACATGATTGTCCCCGCCCGGTCCTTGGTCCCGGTGGCAGCATACATCTCCCAGACCTTCTTGAGGTCCGCGACAGGCGTGCCGGTGATCTCGGAGACCTTCTCAGGGGTGTAACGGGAGTAATGTTGTTTGAGCAGTTGGAACACACAACGGGGATTCTTTAGGCTCGGGTCCTTCAGGGGAACGCCCTTGTCGTCGTACTTGATGGCCCAGGCGCTCTTGTCGTAAGACCTTTTCTTGGGGTTGTACCCGGAGAAGAGCCCATCCTTGAAATCGTACTTGTCACCCACTATGAACGCTGCGTTTGTATAATTGACCACGTACTCTTCGAAAAACTTCTTGTTCTCGATGAGGTAGTTGATCATGCCACCCAGGAACGCGATGTCCGTGCCGGAACGGAGAGCAGTATAGAAGTCCGCCTTGGCAGCGGTTCTGGTGAATCTCGGATCCACACAGATAAGCTTTCCACCGCTTTCCCTGGCCTTCATCACCCATTTCATTGAGATGGGATGGTTTTCGGCAGCGTTGCTGCCCATTATCAGGATAACGTCACTGTTCTTGAGATCGATCCAGTGATTGGTCATTGCGCCGCGCCCGAACGACTCTGCCAGAGCCGCAACAGTCGCGCTGTGTCATATCCGAGCCTGGTGCTCGATCCATACAAGCCCCAGTGCTCTCATCATCGCTTGCAGCACCCAGCATTCCTCGTTGTCCAGAGCCGCGCTGCCCACGTGGGCAATGGCCTCGACTCTATTGACAACCTGGCCTGTCTTGTTCTTTGCGATGAAGTACTTGTCTCGTGTGGCCTTGACTCTCTTGGCGATCTCAGTCAGGGTCCAGTCCCAGGACTTCTCTTCCCATTTGTCGCTCCCGGGAGCCCTGTAGAGAGGCTTCTTCAACCGTGCCGGGTTAACCGCACCGAGGTAGAAGAGACCTGCTCCCTTGGCGCACAATGCGCCCTCATTGATCGGATGATCAGGGTCTCCCTCGATGTTGATGATTTGGCCCGACTTGGTGTCGGTGCTGCACACGAGTCCGCATCCCACGCCGCAATAGGGACAGATGGTTGTAGAAGGCTTTGCGCCCTTCATCTTGGTCGCCTTGACCTCATCCGCGTAGGCCTTCGCGGGCCCAAGGTCCAGACCAAGAGACGAAAGCGCGAACCCTGCCCCTAAAGCGCCGGAGATTACAAGGAACCCTCGGCGTGTCACTTGCATGGATACGCTCTCCTTTCTGAAGTATTGACTGAAAAAGGAACGCCAGTAACTCCAGACAATCCTTGCCCCACCTGGATCGGGAGGGAATCGACCCTCAATCCCGGCGCCTCAAGGACTGCCCACGAGCAACCAAGCAGGGAAGGCAAGAAGATCATGTTGCCCGCCCAAGAAAATTGATTTTTGTGTTGTTTGGTAAAGTGAAACAGTCAACGCCAACTATCATATTATTATGGGATTTTGCAGAGAAACAAGTCAACACGAAGTTCGCAAAAGTATCGGAGGTTATTGATATCATGATGTATTAAATTCGCCGTGAAAATGCGAGGTAATGTCATACATGACATAACTGCGCCTCGCTTTGGGGCAAGAACGCACCTCGGCCCCATACCGTCCGCTCCGCAACTCATCGCGGGGATTATGCGGCGACAGGCCCTACGATAGGCCGCAGGCTGGAAAGCCTGCGCCACATGGGGAGCTTAATCCCGAAAGCGGATATTTGACCTGTGCCGGGGGAATTGATTGCCCTTCGTCCGGAGTTCTGATACGAGGGATTCGCCGGACAGGTGGACCGGGAGAACTCCTTCACTGGCCGTCCATGCCGGCGGCATGGGCGAGCGGTTGCAGCAATGTGGTCGGTGGGAGGCAGTCAATTCCCCCACAGCGGCCAATTCGGCGCATAGCAGGCAAGTGATGAAGGGAGGTTCTCGACTCCCTCGTGATTTGAGGCCCCGTTGTCCCGGCAGCTCATGCGGGCTATCCCAAACCTTGACAGAAGAGACTGAATCATGCAGGTGATCATACACTTTGCCAAAGGGGGCGGAATTTGAAGAAAGCTATTCTGGTAGGGGTTGTTTTCCTGGCCCTGGCCGCAACATGCGTGAGTGCAGCGGAAAAGGGGAGTCCTCAAATGCCGGAGGGCCTTGCCGAAGCCATTGACAAGGCGATCGCTCTCTTGGAGGCCGGCAACGCGGAGGAATTCATCAAACAATTCGCCTACCCGCCGGACCTGAAAAAAATCCTTGAGACGCAGACCATGGACAAACTGGTTGGCGGCTTCACAGGCGAATCCGCAAAGGATCTGCTCGAAGCCCTCAAGTTTGTTCGCAACCGCACTCCTGAACCGGATCCGGGCGGCTCCGCAACCTTTGCCCCTGTGGAAGGGAAGCTTCGGCGAGCCCTGGTGTTCGAGAAGTTTGACGGCAAATGGTACATCCGAGATTGATGCCTAGGAGCCTGTCGCGAAACTATGGTAACGCCCTGGCCGCCAAGAAAACTTGGGTAGCTTTTCCGATTCTGATACAATCCGCTTCGTTCACATGCAGGTCCTTTTCGCAGGGGGAGAAGACCAACCATGAAAGAGCGCGGAGACCAGGACAAGACATCGGCAGCTCCGGCGGTGGAAAATGGCGGCTCCGGTGAATCATCCCGGGGCGCCGGCGGAGCAACACTGCCTGAGAGGCTTTCGCAATTAAAGGAGAGCGAAGGACTCGGCGCAGCAGGGCATGCCGATTCTCCGCTGGGGGCCGAACGAAGACTTGTCACGATAGTGTTCGCCGACATAGCAGGCTTCACTGCTCTCTCCGAGACCATGGATCCCGAGGCCGTTCGCGACATAATGAACTCGTGTTTCGACAGACTTGTTCCCGTGATAAACAAGTATGGCGGCACCGTGGACAAGTTCATAGGGGACGAGATCATGGCGCTTTTCGGCGCACCCGTCGCTCACGAGAATGACGCGGAACTTGCGGTGCTGGCTGCGCTGGAAATGAAAGCGGCATTGAGTTCCTATAATGAAGAGAGGGATCTGAGTCTCGGTTTGCACTTCGGTATCAACACGGGTTTGGTAATCGCCGGGGGAATAGGGGCAAGCGGAAAGCAAGATTACTCGGTCATGGGAGATGCAGTGAATGTTGCCAAACGCCTTGAGGATGTGTCGGGCGTTGGGGAGATCCTCCTGGGCCCTGAGACCTACCGATTCACGTCGCATCTCTTCAGAATTGAACCTTTGAAACCGGTCCAGGTGAAGGGACGACGAGAGCCTGTAAGAGCATTTCGCGTCATGGAGGGCAAATCCAAGGGTCGTGAAGGCCGGGTTCTGCGGAGAGGCATCAGTTCAAAGCTTGTAGGGCGGGACAGCGAGTTTGGCAGACTCAAGGCCTGCCTGGAACGAGTATTGCACGGACAAGGGGGGATCGTCTCAATCATCGGCGAAGCAGGATTGGGCAAGTCGCGCCTTGCTGCCGAAGCGCGCGTCTATGCGATGAAGACCTCCGCTTCGCCCGGACTTATCTGGCTGGAAGGCCGCACCTTATCCTTCGGCCAAACTGCCGCCTATTGGCCATTTCAGGAGATTCTGAGAGCATACGCGGGCATCACCGAAGAGGATACCGAAGCGGCTGCTTGGGAGAAGCTGGGAGCACGGATAACCGGCCTATTCGGTGACAAGTCCCCGGAAATCCTCCCCTATCTGGCAAGCCTTCTGTCATTGGAGGTGAGAGCGGAATATGCCGAACGCGTTAAGTATCTGGACGGCGACGCCATGCGCCGTCAGGTGTTCCTTGCCGCTCGCAAGCTCTTCGGGCGATTGGCAGAGCAGCAGCCAATGGTATTGGTATTCGAAGACTTGCACTGGGTGGACGAGTCGTCGGTGCTCTTGCTGGAGCATCTGTTTCCTCTCGTTAATAACCTGCCCCTGCTCGTATGCGGGATCAGTCGGCCCGATCCGGGGACGCCGGCAGTGCGTTTGAGGGAAATTGCAGCCGGCCGGTATGCCGATTCCTACTCTGAGATCGTCTTATCACCCCTGTCGAGAGAGTTCGCCAGAGAATTGATCGGAAATATTTTGGAAAACGTCCACTTGGTTTCCCCGGCGCTGGAAACGATGTTTCAAAAGGCGGAAGGGAACCCCTTTTTCATGGAAGAAATCGCTCAATCGCTCGTCGATCAGGGTGTAATCAGCCGGGACTCCAAGAGCGGACGGTGGCACGTGTCAACACAACTCGAAAACGTGACAATTCCGGATACCGTCCACGGCTTGGTAATGGCTCGACTGGACCGACTGGACGAAGACCTGAAACACGTTCTCAGGATTGCCTCAGTCATCGGCCGCAGTTTTCTTTATCGAATTCTGCGGTCTGTGAGCGAAAAAGGCGACCAACTGGACATGGAGCTGCATGAATTGCAGGAACTCGAGCTGATCCGAGAGAAGCAACGGATGCCGGAACTGGAGTACATATTCAAACATGCCCTGACTCAGGAAGCCGCGTATGAAAGTATCATGGTCCGGAAACGACGAGAACTCCACAGGAGAATAGGCGACGTAATCGAGACCTTGTTCGGCGATCGTCTGGAGGAATTTTACGCTCTCCTTGCATATCACTACGCGAAAGCAGAAGCGTGGGAAAAGGCACAAGAATACCTGTTCAAGGCCGGCGACACCGCCGCGCGGGTAGCCGCAGACGCAGAGGCAATTGCCCATTATAGACGCGCTGTCAGTGCCTATGTTCAGGCCTTCGGTGACAAGTGGAATCCGCTTCAGCGCGCTTCATTGGAACGAAAGATGGGAGAGGCTCTCTTTCGGCGGGGTCAGAACCGGGAAGCGATTGAATGCCTGCAGCTCTCCCTGGCATACCTTGGCCAACCTTGGCCTTCGTCACGGACAAGAATGAAAATCAGCCTAGCCTGCGCAATCATACGACAAGCAGCGCATCGCCTGCGCCCCCGGGCCTTCTTGCGACCTCTTCAGAAATCGACACATGCCGAGATTGAAGAGACCGTGCGGGTTTATGAGATCATAAGCTGGATAGAAGCTTTCGGAGATAGTTACAGCTTCCTGTTTTCGGCACTCTCAGCACTAAACGTTTCGGAACGTGCCAATTATGCGTATGGAATTGCGCGCGGCCTGGCCGGCGTCGGGATCGTAGGTAATCTATTCGCAATGCGCCGTCTTGCGGCCGCTTACCTTCGTCTGAGCCTTACTGCCGCGCTGGGGAGCGAGAATCCTTCCGCAATCGGGTTGAGCCGACTGGGCTCGGCCCTTTCTATGAACTGCCTGGGCCGTTGGGAGGCGGCTTTGGACTATTGTGACCGGGCGGAGAAAATCTACCACGAAATAGGGGAACTGCGCAGTTGGGGGTATGCGGCGTACATGAAGGCTTGCGCGCTCTCTCGCTTGGGCGAACTTAGTCAGGCCTTACTGGTGACCGAGAAGATCGTCAAGAACGGGCGGGACGGGGCGGACTCCCAAATCATTTGTTGGGGCCTCAGGACGCAGGGACATGTGCTGACACGTCTGGGGCGATTTAGGGAAGCGACCGCCGCGTTGCTCGAAGCCATAGAACTGTCGGAATTAAGTCAGGACCATGTTTTCTATATTACGGCCTGTCACGAACAAGGGGTGTGTCACCTCAAACAGGGCGACCTGGAGCAGGCCCTCCGGCTGTTGGAAAAAGCACGGAAGCATTTCACGGAACACCCGACCCAGGCAATGGTTTTGATTCCGTTTCTTAACGGCCTTCCCGAAGCATATATTGCGGCGGCAGATACGAGCGCCGGCGACCAAAGGGCGCTGTGGCTGAGTAAGGCGGCATCCGCTTGCAAGCCTGCGCTGAAACACGGCAAACGCTACCCTGGCGTCATGCCTGAAGCAATGCGCCTGAAAGGCACTTGCGAATGGCTTCGGGGCCGTCAAAGCAAAGCTGCGAAGTGGTGGAAGCGCAGCCTATCGCTTGCGGAGGCGCTGAAGCAACAATACGACGTCGCGATGACGCTCTTCGAAATGGGACGCCGCACAAAGCAACCTGATCCGCTGGAAAGAGCCGAGTCTCTGTTCCAAGAGATGGGGGCCGAGTCAGATGCCGCGCGAGCACGTTCCGCAAAATCCTGCCTGTGAGGGTCTGCGTGCGAAAACTGCTAAGTGTCCGTCCCGGAACAACGTTGGCATCCCTGGGTTCGCCGAGCGCAAAGCGGAGAGACATGCCCTTGACTTGATCCGCGAACACCGGTTGTCCAAGCGTCGGTCAGCCAAGATACTTCTTGGTGAGCTTTCTGATGTCCTTTTCGGTGAACTCCATTCCGTGTTCGGCCATGAGTTCGTTCTCGACCTTCACCAGTTCCTCCAGCCGAATGTCGGCTCCGAACACACCGAACAACTTGTCCTTCTTGTCTCTTAAAGGAGCGGACACAGTGATGCAGAGCGCTCCGGTAATCTTGGATGTGAACGGCCCCACCACGTGGACTTTGCCGTCCTTGAGGGGCTCGATAAACCACTCGCGGTCTGAAAAGTCCTGATGCAGCTTGAACTCGTCGAACTTGGCCTTTTCCGTGATGGCGGTAATGTTTGCAGTGATCTTCTTGCCCTCCATGTCAGCCACATAGCAGTACTGGATAAACGGGTATCGCTCGATGAAGTCTTTCATGGCCTTTTCCATGGTCTTCGGCGAACCGGACCGCATGGACTGCACGGAAACAAAACGCTCGACTATCTGAAAGGCCATCTCTCCGGCAATGAGCTTCATACGATCCCAATCGGAGATGAACAGCTCGGGCATGTAACGTTTCACAAGCGCCTTCATCTCCTTATCCGACATGGCAGTGACGCGGCCTCGCTCATATTGTTCCATGATCAATTCGTAGATTTTGGACACAGCCGGATGCTGTTTGTCGATCTTCTCCTCCATGTGCATTTCTATGTGAGTGTTGATCCAATGAGCCACCCCGGCCAGGCCTGACTTGTCGGTTATGTTGATCACCGGCGGTTTTCCGAGGATTGCGGCGGTGTCGAAGATGTTGTAGATCTCTTCGTTCTTGAGCACTCCGTCCAAGTGAATGCCGGCGCTGGTGGCGTTAAACGCTTTTCCCAGGAAGGGATAGTTCTCCGGAATCACGTGGCCCAGTTCCATCTCGAAGTACTCGGCTAGGTCCTTCAGCGCCAGGGTATCCATGCCGTCCGGCTGGCCCCTGAGGGACACGTACTCGATCATGAGGGCCTCAATGGGAGTGTTGCCGGTTCTCTCCCCTATTCCCAACAGGGTCCCGTTCACTGCCGAGCATCCGTAAAGCCACGCCGTCACCGCATTGTTCAGCCCCTTGTGGAAGTCGTTGTGTCCGTGCCATTCGAGCAGGTCCTGGGGGACGTTCGCGTCGTCGATCATTGCTCGGATAAGCTTTGGGACACTTCGAGGGAGGGCCGCGCCCGGATAGGTCACTCCGAATCCCATGGTGTCGCAAAGACGGATCTTCACGTCCATGCCGGCCTCGTCACGGATTTCCATGAGTTTTTGGGCCAGAGGCACGCAGAATCCGTGAATGTCAGCTCTGGTCACGTCCTCGAAATGGCACCTCGGAATGATCCCCTTTTCCAGGGTTGCCCGAACCATGTCCACGTACTTGTCCATGGCCTTTCTTCGATCCAGTCCCATTTTGAGAAAAACGTGATAGTCGGAGACCGAGGTGAGTATGCCTGTTTCCGTAAGGCCCATGCCTCGCACTGCTGCCAGATCCTTCTTCACTGCTCTGATCCAGCCCGTGATCTGAGGATACTGGTAACCTTTTTCCAGGCAGATCCTCACTGCTTCCTTATCCTTTTTGGTATAGACGAAGAATTCCGATTGACGAATGATTCCTCTCGGACCGGAAAGCTTGTGCAGGAAGTCGAACAAGGTCGAAATCTGCTCGCCCGTAAAGGGAGGCCGGGCCTGCTGACCGTCCCGAAATGTCGTATCCGTGATGAGAAAGGTCCGGGCCGGATTGATCGGGATAATGGCAAAATCGAAATCGACCTTGGGTATTTCCGTGTACGGAAAAATGTTGCGTAACAGGTTAGGCTCGGTCACCTCTCTGAGCGCACCTTTTTGCCGGAATTTGTCGAATTCGTGGTACAGGACTCTTTTTTCAGGGTCGAATCTGGCCATTCCGGTTCTCCTTTATTTCTTGGCTATTCGCAGGCCCAGCTCCTTGAGCTGTTCCGGACCGACAGGCGCGGGCGCGCCGGTGAGCGGGCAGGTCGCTTTCTGGGTCTTGGGGAATGCGATCACGTCCCGGATGGATTCCGATCCGGTCATTATGGCCAAGAGCCGGTCCACGCCCAACGCTATGCCCGCGTGAGGAGGAGCGCCGTACCTGAGGGCTTCCAGCAGAAAGCCGAATTTCTCTTCCGCTTCTTCCGGCCCGATGTCAAGGGCGGTAAACACCTTCCGCTGAATATCGCTGCGGTGAATCCGGACGCTTCCGCCGCCTATCTCGGCTCCGTTGAGCACCAGGTCGTAAGCTCTGGCCTTCACCAGCTCCGGTTGGGACTCTATCTTTTCAAGGTCCTCGTCCCTCGGCGAGGTAAAAGGATGATGCATGCTCTTGTAACGTTTTTCATCCGCGTCGTACTCAAACATAGGAAATTCCGTGACCCACAGGAAACGGTATTGATCACTTGGAACCTCTCCTAGTTTGGCTGCCAGGTTGGTCCTCAGATTGCCCAGCACATCGTTGACCACCTGCGGCGAGTCTGCTCCGAACAGAACCACGTCGCCGGCGCCGGCCCCCACCGCGCGGTTGATGCCCGACAGTTCCTCGGAGGAAAGATGCTTGGCAATAGGGGACTGCCATTCGCCGCCGTCCTTTATCCGTGCGTACGCGACTCCCTTGCCTCCGTAGATTGCTGCGAAGTCCCGCAAGTCATCAAGGTCCTTCCTTGAGAGCCGGTCGCCTTTTTCGATCCTGAGGGCTTTGACGATCCCGCCTGAAAGCAGCGCGGATCGGAAAACCCCGAATCCAGTTTCTCGGACCGTGTCTGAGATTTCCACCAACTCCAGGCCGAAACGGGTGTCCGGCTTGTCCACCCCGAATCGCCCCATGGCTTCGTCGTACGGCAGCCGAGGGAATGGAATGGCGAGTTCCATTCCCATGACTTCCTTGAAGATACGGGCTGTCATCCTCTCGATGATGTCGAACAGTTGTGTTTCTTCGAGAAAGGAAGTCTCAAGGTCGATCTGGGTGAACTCCGGCTGACGGTCCGCCCGGAGGTCCTCATCCCTGAAACAGCGCACGATCTGGTAGTACCGCTCAAAACCTGCGACCATGAGCAACTGCTTGAAGATCTGCGGCGACTGGGGCAAGGCATAAAAGGAGCCCGGATTCACGCGGCTGGGAACCAGATAGTCCCTGGCCCCTTCGGGAGTGCTCGTCGTAAGGAACGGAGTTTCAATGTCCACGAAATCTTCTCTGTTGAGAAAATCACGAACCGTGCTCAAAACGCGATGCCTGACAAGGAGACCCTTTCGCGCGCCCGTTTCTCTCCTCAGATCGAGATACCTGTACTTGTAGCGGATCACATCCGTGGGAGCCTCATCCACATCCAGGGGAAACGGAGGCGGTTCGGATCGGTTGAGGATTTTCAGCTCGTCCACGAAGACTTCGATGGTTCCGGTTTCCATCTCCGGATTGACGGAATCATCAGGACGCATCCGAACCACTCCGCGCACGGCGATCACCCACTCGGGCCTGAGGGCGTGGGCTTTCTCGTGGGCTTGCGGGCTGTGCTGCGGGTTGAAGACCACCTGGATCAAACCGCGGCGGTCTCTCAGATCCACGAATATCACCCCGCCATGATCGCGGCGGCGGAGGACCCAGCCCATGAGCACAACTTCCTGCGCGAGGCAATGTGCGCCCAACTCGGTGGAAAGATGCGTTCTTTGCCATCCGTCCAGGTTTTCGACTCTCACTCTTTGTCTCCTTGCACGTGCTGCAAAATCTTTTCCATTTTCACCGACTCCTGCTTTCCCGACAGCATGTCGCGAATCGTGACCTCGTTCCGGCTCAGCTCATCGTCTCCGATCATTATGACTTTTCGTGCTCCGACCCTGTCGGCGATTTTCATGTTGGCTTTCAGGCTCTTGGATGAATACCTGGTCTCGGCCGAAATGCCGGCGGATCTCAGTTGGTTGACCAGTCTGAAAGCCGTCTCGAGGGCATTCTCTCCGATGGGCGCAACGTACACCTGCGTGGAGTGGGCAAAGCGCTCATCATTGTCAGGTATTACCAGGGCTAGGCGCTCCAGGCCTATCCCGAAGCCGATGCCCGAAACGGCGGGGCCGCCGAGTTCCTTGAGCAGGTTGTCGTATCTGCCTCCGCCGCCCACGGCTTTTGAACTCCCAAATTCCTCGTGGATAATCTCGAACGCGGTGCGCGTGTAATAGTCCAGGCCGCGCACTATTCGAGGATTTACCCTGAATGGGATCCCAAGCATTCCAAGGGCGTCCTGAACCGCATCGAAATGGCGCCTGCACTCATTATCGAGACTATTGAGGATGACGGGAGCTTCTGCCGCTATCTCAGCGCAGCGATCCACCTTGCAATCCAGGACTCGAAGCGGATTGACCGCGTATCTTCTCCTGCAATCGCCGCACAGCTCGCCCAGGTGTTTTTCGATGAACCGGGAAAGCTCCTCCCTATAAGCCTTCCGACAATTGGGGCAGCCCAGAGAGTTAACCTCCATTATGAGGCCTCGGCCGCCGATATCGGTAACGACGGCGTGGGCAGCGGCTATGACTTCCGCATCCGTATAAGGGGAATCATCGCCAAGAACTTCTGCATCCACCTGAAAGAACTGACGGAACCTACCCTTCTGGGGTCGTTCCCGCCGAAACATGGGGCCCACGGCGTACATCTTGAGCACAGGGTCCTTGCGCAACAGGGAATGCTCCGCCACGGCACGCAGAATGCCCGCGGTGGCCTCGGGCCTGAGCGTCAGGTTTTCGCCGTTTCTGTCTTCAAAGGTGTACATCTCTTTTTCGACGATGTCCGTGACTTCGCCTATGCCTCGAACGAACAGCTCGGTGCGCTCCATGATCGGAGGTATGATCTCTCTGTACCCGAAGCGCTCGAGCGTATTGCGTGCCGAGGACAGTAGAAAACTCCACTTGGGAGTCTCGTCCGGGAGGATGTCATGGAACCCTTTTATCAGTTTTATCATGTACATGTCCTTTGGCTGCAAAAAGCGGGGAAGATCTCCCGGCAGGCCAAACGTGCATAATAATTCAAGGAAGGCAGATCGGTCAAGATCGGAAACGAAGGGCCGGCGCGGCAGTTTCAATCGCAGCATCGACGCGGTCGGCCAAGGAGTCCTGCTGAATCCCGCCTGACTCCCCGTTCAATCGCCATCACAGCGACTCCTGCCTCACATGTCATCCTGGGCATGCCCGTGGTCTTGCCACCGGGAGGCTTAGGGGTAAAATAATTGATTTCCGGAACTTCCGCGAAGGGATCTCCATTGAAGAGATACCAGTGCAAAACCCCACCCCTTAGAACCGCCGTTCGGACATCAATGTTTGAACTCGTCAATGCATATTTGGATGAATGGAAACGGAGTTGCGGTGGAAAAGTTCACGTTGTCACAGAAGTCTTTGGAAAACGAACGAGAATCTCCGTCGAGCAGTGCCTTGGTCATTGGTTTACCGAGAACCCGCGCGGTGAGTCTTGGAACACATACTCAGACGAGGACATTGCCTAGCGTCTGAGCCTGCTTCCCTGTGTACGAGAGGTTCTTGCCAAGCTTCCTCATGAGCCGGTAAAGAATGATGACGGTAACCGGGAGGTGGAGGCAAAACCCCGAAGGAAGAGAGATCCCCAATCCAGCCGCATCGAAGTAATCAAAGTCGTTATTGCTCACGACCCCCGCAAGGGGTAGTACGTAAAGACCTACCATCCGTACTGGGACGCCACAGGTAAGAAAAAGAAAAAGCCCATGCGCTCCCGACCGTAATCATTGCGGATATTCAGGTTAGCGGCGTGCGAGACTAGGGCGAACCGTAGGCTCTTGTCTCTAACGACCAGCACGACTTACGTTACCCTTCAGACGGTCGATCAAGTGAACCCTACTGGGTGTCACGCACACGAGCTAATCCAGTTTTGCTTATAGCATGACACTCTTCTCCTGTCAAGAGTTTCCAGGAATCGGTGCTTGCGAACTATTTCTTGGGGAGGATAAACAGGAAGTTGATCCAGTAACCGGGTCGGGTCTCGCACCAGATCTTTCCGCCATGGGCGTCTATTATCTGGCGGATATTGTACAGCCCCAGACCGGTGCCTCTCTTGCTCTTGGTGTTTTCGTCATCCGCTCGGTAGAATTTATCGAAGACCTTTTCCACCTGATCCAATCCGACCCCCGGTCCCTCGTTCCAAACATTGAACAGGTAAGAGTCTCCTCGCTCCTCCACCCCGTAAGAGACCTTCCCGCCTGCGCCGCGGTACTTGAGCGCGTTTCCGAACAGATTGCGGTAAACGATCTCCAGAAGAGCGGGGTCCCCCATGAGCCGGATGGCGCCCACGCCGCCCATGCTCGTATCATAGCTCTCGAAGGAATCCGGATAGCGTTCCTTGAGGCCGAGCATTGCAGGAAGAATAACCTGTGAGTAGAAGTCAGTGATCTGTATTTTTCGGACACGCAACTCACCCCGTTCAAGGTCGGCCATTACCAGAAAATCTCTCGTCATTGCCTCGAGGAATTTGGCGTGATGGTAAACGATCTGCAACTGCTCTTTTTTTTTCTCGTCCGTTTCCGCTTCCAGCAGGCGTCTGACGAATCCGGCTATTACTATGAGAGAATTTTTGGATTCGTGACTTATGAAATGAATCGTTTCCCGGAAGTTCTGATTAAGTCGTTCCAGTTCGGTTCTGATGGCCTTCTCTTTGGTGATGTCCTTGCTGACTCCGACAGTGCCAAGTGTGCGGCCTTCCTCGTCCTTAAGCAATGAGAGTGTGAGGGATACTTCCCGCATTTCGCCGGACTTGGTCTTCAGTCTCGTCTCGTAGTTGCGGATACCCCCGGTGGCAAAGACCTTATCCATGAGTCTGCAACGTTCCTCGGCATCTTCCCAGAAGTCCTTGACGTCTCGGCCTTGAACCTCTTCTGCGCTGTACCCGAGAATTTTTTCAGCGCCGGGGTTAAACTCAACGATCCGCGCCTCCAGATCCGTAGTGACGATCATGTCGTCGGACGATCTTAGGATTCCCTCCAGGTAGCCGGTTTCCTTGGCCAGGGCCTCGGTTCTGCACCACATCTCTTGGGCCAGATTTCCGGCCAGTTTTCTGTAGCGCCTCTCCGACTGGGCCAGGGCTCTCTCATGGTCAGCGGATTCCACGTGCCGTCCTATCAGGTCGGCGGCCTCATTCAGGAACCCCTTGTATTCGGTCTCCGAGTCCGTCGAGTTGACGCGAGCCACGCAGAGTCGCCCTCTGACCCGGTCGTCGGCGAGTATCTCACCGACGGGGCCGGCATGGCGATGCTCGTGCCACTCCGTCCCGTAGACCTCCCCATCGAGTTCGATCCAAACAAGCGCGTCCTCGGGGAGATCAAGCGAGCCTCGAACATGGCTGACGATGGCTTGCATCTTGTCCCGAATATCCGAGCGTCCCGTCAGTTCCCGGCCAATAAGGTACAAGCCGGTGAGCTTTTTCAGGGCGTCGGGCCTGTTCGGCTCTCTCGTTGTTTCCGTATCGTTCAAACGCACCTCCTCCTTGAAAGCGGATGACGGCGCATGAGCATCGATCCCGAATCCGTCAGGACGACTGAAACAGCCCGAGGGTCCACAGCGAGCCAAAAAGTCCGTCAGTGTTCTGTGGGTTGCCGGCATCAAGGTTCGCAAGTGAATCCTCCTATGCAACCCATGTTCCACTTAGCGCAGTTTACGGTTGAAGTCAACGTTCGGCTCGGTTTGCAATCTCAAGGGGAACGGGGCCGATTTGACTCTTGCGGGGCTAGGTGGTAAGATCAGGTCTCCAAGATTAACCCTCGGAGGAGACAGTGAAGGGTGTCGTACTGGCCGGAGGGCTCGGAACAAGGCTTCATCCCCTCACCAAGATTACCAACAAACACCTGCTCCCGGTCTACAACAGGCCAATGGTCACGTACCCCATTGAATGTCTGGTAAAGGCCGGCATCAAGGATGTGCTCGTGGTCACCGGCGGAAACAACCCTGGTGATTTTCTCAAGCTCCTTGGCAACGGGAAAGAGTACGGCCTGGAAAACATCAACTACGCCTATCAGCAAGGCGAAGGCGGTATAGCCGATGCGTTGGCCCTTGCGAAAAACCATGCATCAGGGGGGCCAATTTGTGTGGTTCTTGGTGATAACATCATCGAAAAAAATATCAGATCGGCTGTTGATGAGTACCATAAACAGGGAGGAGGCGCAAGAATACTCCTGAAGCGAGTGGAAAACCCTCGGAGATTCGGTGTGCCGGTGTTCGAGAACGGACAGGTTGTAGCCATCGTGGAAAAACCCGAACACCCACCGTCCTCTTATGCCGTCACGGGAATATATATGTACGATAATGAAGTATTCGATTTCATAGGGACTCTCACCCCATCCCAGCGAGGTGAACTGGAAATCACGGATGTGAACAACGTGTACATCCGGAAGGGAAAGCTGGCCTGGTCGGAACTGGAAGGCTGGTGGACCGACGCCGGAACGTTCGATTCCCTTCTCAGGGCGTCGAACCTGGTGGCCCAAGGCGGGGCAAATAACGTCTGAGCTGCGATGCCTGCCGGCAAATAGGGGCCGGCGTTTCCCCGTCTCCGGAGGCCTGCCTGGGAGCCGGCAAAAAAGATTCGACGCCGTATTTGCGGAAACCCGCACTTAGTATGTTCCAATGCAGGAAACAAAGTATAAAACGCCTGATAAAGAACTAATCGAGGGAGTAGTCATCCATCCGTTGAGGGTGATCCCTGACGAACGGGGACGCCTGATGGAAATCCTGAGACGAGATGACCCGTTTTACCGGGGATTCGGCCAGGTTTACCTGACTACGGTTTACCCGGGCGTGGTCAAAGCCTGGCACTTCCACAAGCGCCAGACTGATTGCTTCACTTGCGTCAAGGGCATGGTAAAGGTCGCTCTGTTCGATGACAGAAAGGGATCTCCCACGAAAGGCCTGTTGAACGAGTTTTTCGTAGGAGAGCACAATCCCTGTCTCATTGTTATTCCGCCGCGTGTGCTCCATGGATGGAAGTGCGTTTCCCAGTGTGAGGCATACGTGATCAACGCCCCGTCCGAGCCGTACAACAGGGCTGACCCCGACGAATACCGGACGGATCCTCATGACGGCGGTATACCCTACGACTGGTCGCGGAAGGATGGCTGAGGCCGGTTCGCATTGGAACAGGCAGCACGGTTTGCCGTCGAGGACCACATGAAACTCCTTGTCACCGGCGCCGCCGGCTTCATAGGATCGAACTTCGTGCTGACTATGCTGGAGTCCTATCCCGACACCAGGATCGTCACCCTCGATTTGCTTACCTATGCGGGAAACCTCGAAAACCTCCAGGACACAGGACCTTACGGAGACAGGCATAGATTCATCCGCGGCGACATCGCAGACAGAGACCTGGTACGCTCGGTGGTATCGGAAGGTTTTGACGCGGTGGTCAACTTTGCCGCGGAATCCCATGTGGATCGCTCGATTCTGGACGCTTCGGCATTCGTCCGGACCAATGTTCTCGGAACACAAGTGCTTCTTGACGCGTGCAGGGAATTTGGCGTGGGGCGCTTTGCCCAAATTTCCACCGATGAGGTCTACGGATCTCTCGGTGCGGTGGGAGCATTCACCGAAGATGATCCTCTTGCGCCGAACAGCCCTTACTCGGCGTCCAAGGCCGCTGCGGACATGCTGGTACGTTCCTACCACAGGACATACGGCATGGATGTCGTCATCACGCGATGTTCCAACAACTACGGTCCGTACCAGTTCCCGGAGAAGCTCATACCGCTGATGATAACCAATGCCCTGTCCGACAAGGAATTGCCCGTGTATGGAGACGGCATGCACGTCCGGGATTGGATACACGTCCGGGATCACTGTCGCGCGATTGATCTTATCATCGGAAAGGGGTCCGCGGGGGAAATCTACAATATCGGAGCCAACACCGAATTGCCCAACGTGCGAATCGTTGAACACATTCTGGCTCGGCTGAACAAACCCGAGTCGCTCATCCGCTTCGTAAAGGACAGGCCCGGCCATGACAGACGATACGCCATGGACTCTTCGAAGCTCAACCGGGAACTGGGATGGGAACCACAGGTGGCCTTCGAACAGGGTCTGGACGAGACCATTTGCTGGTACATCGAGCATGAGCAATGGTGGCAACGCATTAAGAGCGGCGAGTACATGAACTTCTACGATACATGGTACGGAGATCGGTAGGAGCCTGTCATGTGTTGAGAACCCGCCGCGCTCGACTACCGGTCTCTCCGTAGCGAATCTTGCATCCTGCCCGGCTATTGATTTCCCGTAACAAACTGGTACTGAGGCATTGTCAGGAAATAAGGGCGGCATATGTGGTAGGGGCGGGCCTATGTGTGACCGCCCCCCGCATGAAAAGCCAATCTCATCCTCACAATCCCTCGCCTGGATGGGTCGCCGTACTTACAGACTCGCAAGGTTCTTCCGGTAAATCTGAAGGTCCTTTTCCGAGAACAAGGCGAACACCACCCGCTCAATCCCCGGGAAACGCTCGAGCTGCGCCAGGGATGTCCCGAGAGCTATCTTTGAGGCATCCTCAATGGGGTAGCCGTACGCTCCGGTGCTTATTGACGGAAAGGCAATAGATTTTAGGCCGTTTTCACCGGCGATCTCAAAGCACCTCCTGTAACAGCTTTCCAGCAGTCTCGGCTCTCCTGACGTTCCACCTCTGTAGATCGGCCCCACAGTGTGAATAACGTGGCGCGCCTTGAGATTGTGGCCGCCCGTGATCTTTGCATCACCCGTTTCGCAGCCCCCCAATGTGCGACACTCGTCGAGAAGATGCGGGCCCGCCGCGCGATGGATGGCCCCATCCACTCCGCCTCCGCCCAAAAGGCTCCTGTTGGCCGCATTCACTATTGCGTCCACGTCGAGTCTTGTGATGTCACCCTGGATTAACTCTATTTTGGACTTCATGCTTCTCCCTCCATTGCACGGGTGTGCATGTTGCTGAGCCAAGCCCGCGGCCGGTCGCCCCCACAATCGATCGGGAGCCGGCCTCGGTCCTTCGTTCCATAATACTGCGCATTCGGTGGGGACCAGCACTACGGCCGGCCCCACCGAACGTCGCCGGCCGGTTGCAGGTCTCTCATAGGGACAATCCCCTGCCTGGAGAGCGTCTGGATGAGTCTCTCTTTTTCGAGGTAATCGGCTATGATTCCGGCGATAACGCGGTTTCCCTCAGCCGTTGCATGGTGTCGGAACCACGTATTCAATTGCTTTTCATTCGCGTTCGACGCGGCCACGGCTTCGATCAGATCCAGAAAAAGATAGCCTCGCTCCTTGAGGAAAGCCGCCAGTCTGCGCACCCGGCTCACCTTATGCTTCCGCAACTCTGCCACCAGGTCTTTGTGCGCCATGATCACCGTGACGGGGGTCTGATTTCGTGATCGGGCCGTTTGAACGAACCGGTCCACGATGTGGCACATTATCCGAAGCGGTTCGTCCTCCTCAAGGAGATTGTCCGGATAGTATTTGTGCCGAGGGTGTTTGCTCGAAACCCCGGTCCTGAAGACGATGTGCTCCCACACCTGCGTGCGCCGGCATATGAGGGACCACAGGTACGGGAACCCCAAGGCAGGGCGATTCGTGTTCTGCCTGAACCAATAGTCATCTTGTCCCAGAGATCCGACGAAGACCGGATCGTGGAGTTTTTTCACATCCTCCGGTACTGTCAGGGGATTGGGCAGCAACTCCACGCTGTTGCCGCGGTTAACATAGCACGGCTTGGTAAGAGCCAGGGGGTCATCCCAGGCGTAAAACGTTCGCCAGACATTTACGACACGATTTACGTCGTCGGGCAAGATACCCAGAATGGCTATCGGCGCCGCAATCCCAGCCTCGTTGAGTTCGTACTTGAGAAAAGCCTGATCAGTTCCGTATCCGGCGACGCCGAAATTGAGGACATTGGCCCCGATCGTCTCCCCCAGGAACGTTTGCCATGTTTGGCAATCCTCAACGTCGGCGCAATAAGTGAAAGAGTCCCCGTACGTTGCAACGAGGTCCGTGGGAAAGAATGTGCACGTGCGTCTCTCCCCGCGAACGCCGTGGTGATACTTGGTTCCCTGCCTATCGGAGTAACTCGCTCCAGGAGGATAATCCCATCCGAGAACAGGGTGAAACATTCGCAGCTTGCCGTTCCCCCCGGGAAGCCCTGTCCCGGTGTCTCCTCCGGACTGGTCCGACCGCTGTTCCGCGTTTTTGCGGTACGCCGCGATGTAGTCCCCCGCGCTGCGGAAGGCAGTTCTGCTCCGGAGCCTCGTGGGAATAACGCTGTAAAGGAGGAAGTAGGAGAATACCTCCAAACAAACGGTTACCAGCAACAGGAGAATAAACCAGAAGAGAATCTTTTTCCGGGTCGAGAGTTTCGCCTCCATGGGATGGCGCCTTGCGCAATGTAGATCTGTGCCGACCCCGAGGGATCCATAAGAGCCTGCCGCAAAATAACCCTGCGTCCATTTCGTCATCGGGTCGCGGTAGACGGCTGTCTTGGACCGTGTCTTCCCCGTCTTATCGCGGGTTTCTCAGCCTTTTGACCAGCCTGTCCACAATCTCGTCGACAAGTTCTTCTTTGAGTTTCTCAACCACCTTGAGGGCAACTCGCTCAGCCAACTCATCCGGACTGGTCTGCCCCAGGTTTTCCACGGAATCTTCCACCACTTCCACGAGGGATTCGTCCAAAACCAGCGTCTCATCATCGCGAAGGGAAGGGGCGCCCGTTTCCGAGCGGGCGGCCGGACGCGGGGCCGGATGGGCGCTCGGCGGTGACAGGTATCTTTGGTCAAGCTTCTCGAAATCCTCGAGGGAGTAGCGAAATTCCGCGTTCAGGTACTTGACCTGACACCGAAGCGGGTCTCCGGGCATTTTGGCGTTGGAAGTGTCGGGCAGCCGCATCATGGAATCAACGGATATGACTCCGGGGCATTGGAAATACAGGTTTATCTGCCGGAGAAGCTTCTCTGCTGTGGCAACATCGGTCTCAGCCGTGATGTTCTTGAGCAACCAGTACATGTGAAGACCTCGGCCCGATTCCACGATCGCAGACGGGGGTAAGGGGAACAGCCTGACCGCCAGTGCGGCCCTGGGAACTACCGTGTAACATGACCTTCCGGAATGTCCGGACGCGGAAAAATCCAAACCCGCCCACAAAGCGGGAAGATGGCAGGCGGAACCGGCTCTGGGCTTCATGGACTCCCTGGGACAAACGCTGAAAAAGACGTTCTCGTCCTCGAAATATTCCTGTTTGGCCAGCAGGTCCACAGAGGGGAAGTAGCGCGTTCTTGACTT
The DNA here is from genome assembly GCA_020722215.1 of Desulfomonile tiedjei. Taxonomy (GTDB): domain Bacteria; phylum Desulfobacterota; class Desulfomonilia; order Desulfomonilales; family Desulfomonilaceae; genus DYLG01. The sequence goes on along the minus strand of DYLG01000022.1, from coordinate 3,595 downwards.
ATGCTCAAGCTTACTGACGGCCTTGACCACGATGAAGCCGCTGTAGTATTGAAAATAGTCGTCGAATAGGGCTTGAAGGAAATCCTTGCGGCTGTTTTTGGGCAACATGGCTGGAACCGTGGTTATAATTTACCATTTTTACTCGATTTTATTATATGTCTGCCAAATTGTCAATCCCGCCGCAACAAACAGGGGGCCATGGCCTCCCGAACGGGATATCAATGGCAATGTCCTGATGCCGCAGAAGGGATCCTGTGTTTGTGGCCCATAAGATCCATTGACGGAGGTTATTCATGTTCGACGGTCTTCCAAAGGATGGGATTGAGACAATGAACTGGTCGTGGGACCGATTTGAACCGTACTACCTCGACCTGGACTTGCGCACCCTCGCGCCCGACAACGTGACTCGGTTCCTTGCCGATTGGACTCGTTTGAGTGAGGTGGTAAGCGAGACGGCCGGGCGTCTTCACGTGGCCAAGACCGTCAACACTGCCGACAAGAATGCTGAGGAGCGTTTCAACAAGTATCTCGAGAACGTCTATCCCAAGGTGGAAGAAGCAGGCCAGAAGCTTCGGGAAAAGCTTCTCGAGCAGAAAACGGCGCCCGAAGGCTTTGAGATCCCCTTGAGAAAGATGCGCGAGACCGTGGAAATCTTCAGGGAAGAGAACATCCCGCTGCACGTGGAAGACGAGAAGCTTTCAACGGAGTACGACAAAATCAGCGGTGCCCAGACCGTGGAATGGGAAGGCAAAGAGGTGACCCTCACGCAATTGAGGCCCATATATCAAAGCCCTGACCGCACCCTGCGAGAAAAAGTGTGGCGCCTCGCTGCCGGCCGTCAATTGGCGGACAAGGATGCAATCGGCGGCCTGTGGCGGCAGTTCATGGACCTGCGGCTACAGATGGCTCATAACGCAGGTTTCGATGATTTTCGCTCGTTCAGGTGGAAGCAATTCCACAGGTTCGATTACACCCCGGACGACTGCAAGGCGTTTCACAGGGCCATCGAAGAGGTTGTGACGCCCGCAGCCCAAAGATCGGCGGAGAAGCGTCGCAGCCGGCTTGGAACGGAATCCTTGCGGCCGTGGGACATGGATGTGGACCCTTTGGGTCGGCCTCCCCTTGCGCCGTTCAAGGAAGTGGCCGAGCTTCAAAGCCGGGCATCAGCCATGTTCCACAGTGTGGACCCCAACCTGGGCTCGTATTTCGACATCATGGTCGCCGAAGGGCTCCTCGATCTGGACAATCGAAAGAACAAGGCCCCTGGTGGTTATTGCACCAGTTTTGAAGCGGTCAAGCGACCGTTCATCTTCATGAACGCGGTGGGCGTTCACGATGACGTCCAGACGTTGATGCACGAAGCGGGCCACGCGTTCCATCACTTCGAGGCCGGCCGGCTCCCGTTCATCCAGCAGCGGTCCCCGGGCATCGAGTTCTGCGAAGTGGCGTCCATGTCAATGGAGTTGATCGCCGCAGTCTACCTGAACAGGGACAAGGGAGGCTTTTACAGCGACGAGGATGCTCGCCGCGCCCGCGTTGACCACCTTGAATGGTGTCTGCGATTCTGGCCGCATATGGCGCTTGTTGACGCTTTTCAGCACTGGGTTTACGAAAATCCTCAGCTTTCCCGCGAGCCGGCCAATTGCGACGAGGAATGGGCAAGACTGTCACGGCGCTTCATAACATGGATCGATTGGACCGGCCTGGAAGAGCACTTGAGAAACGGCTGGCAAACAAAACTCCACATTCACCAGGTTCCCTTCTACTACGTTGAGTACGGTCTGGCCCAACTGGGAGCGGTTCAGGTATGGGGTAATGCCCTGGAGAATCGCGCCGAAGCTGTGGCCGCGTACAGGAGGGCTCTAGCCCTGGGAAATACCGTCTCGCTCCCGGATCTCTTTGAAACGGCCGGCGCACGATTCGCCTTCGATGCCGCGACCTTGGAAAAAACCGTGAAACTCATTGAACGAAATATCGAAGCGGAGTCCTGCTGAAAGCAAGTGCTCTGTCTCATAAACAGGAGTTCCCCGCAACACTCAACTCATAGCACAGGTTTTCACAAATGCGGTCCCGTATCCGGCGGCGACCGTACTTTTGGAGCGACACCCCGGGTGCGGCGATCGGTGGATGGTAGGGGCGACCGGCCGGTCGCCCCTACGCTGGGAGGCCGGTCCCCGGTCGAATGACCGGCAAGATGCCGGTCCTACTGCAACAGGCCATTGGCCCCGTCCGTTAACCGATCGGAATACGTCAACGTATTTGCGAAATCTGTTACTTGGACTTTTTTCGGGTCGCACTATTTCATGTTTATCCATAGCAGCCGTGCTACACTCGGGCCTGGGTTTTTCCATTGCGAGGGAATCTCCGAGGTGAAGTAGACCACATCGCCGGATCGGAGCTTGTACACAGTCTTGTCAACTGTGAGTTGAAGCTTGCCGGAGAGGAGATACCCCATCTCCTCTCCCTTGTGCATGAAGAAATGGGAGGACAGTCTCTTCTTGGGAGGGATCTCGATGAGAAACGGTTCGGCCCTGGTCTCCAGATCCCCTGGAACGAGAGCCTTGGCGCTGATTGCCTTGTCCGCCTTGTCGCCGACTCTCACATCTATCGCTTCGTACGACGGGAACACAAACCGCCTGGGCGTGGCCGGCGCCTCGTGGAAGAACGAACTCGTCTCTACTGACAGTACTTCGGCCATCTTGAGAAGCGCGGGCACCGACGGATAGATGAGATTGCTCTCGATCTGGGAGATGGTGCTGGGGGTAACGCCCACGAGCCTTGCCAGCTCCGTCTGGGAAACGCCTCTTCGCGTTCGGAGTTCCTTGAGCCGCTTGCCGATCTCGATCCTCCCGGAGGTCCTTCTTTCCTCTTCGAAGCCTATGGTCAGGTCTCTGGTCCAGTAATCGAATGGTCTGTCAAGGTTGTCCATGTCGCGCTGCTCGGCCTTCCTGATGGACAGGGAGGTCTTGCCTCTCTTTATGGATAGTTCAATTACCACCTGGGCCTTGATTGATCAAAGCGCGCAGGCGCTGAGAATGGGCGTCCTTCTCTATGATCCAGTAGGCAATGGTGTTCAGTTCGTACAGCCGCGGACACGAGTGCGAATAGAAGCTTGCAATGCTTTCTTCGCCTCCCCATAGCTCCTGCATTCCGGTCAGGCTTTCGAAAATGAAACGAACGTCGCCCTCGAGCGATGAGTGGACCCCATACAGCGCATCGACCACGCTGCCCACGTCACGCGGATCAGGAACGCGCACAATGCGGCAATTCCAATCGCCCGCCGACATCTGATAGAAGCTCTCGAACACGTCCGAGCCCGCACCCTTGCCCGAGGTGAAGCAGTCCAGGATTATGAGGGAGGGATAGTCGGCCAGAGATCCCAACTTCTCCAGGAGATTTCTGGGGGACCGGTCGAAGCTCACGTAAATGAGCGGCTTCTTCAGCTCCTTGGAAGATTGGAGGAGTCTCCCGCAGAAGACTGAAGCAAGACTGCCCGCATGATCGTACCAAACCACGTTGTCCCCAATAAAAAGGCCGTCTAGAAGTCGATCAAGTTCCCTTATACCCGAGGACAGTCTCTGCCTTCCGGTGTTTG
>DYLG01000021.1 GCA_020722215.1 Desulfomonile tiedjei | reverse complement strand
CGAATCCCATCTGTCCGAGTCTCTTGATTGCTATATCAAGGCTCTCGAACCGGCCATCTCCGCGAGGCACGGTAGGGATGGGCCGCGCATTTCAATATGCAGGCGCCCGCACCGCGCTTATGCGTTTGTGGGACGTTGCCGATGCCCCGTCCGTGCAGCTTGTCGAGACATTTTACCAAAAACTGAAGAACGGCAGGGGCAAACTCCAAGCGCTTAGGTTGGCCCGTAAGAAGTTCCGAGCAGCCGGGTACGATTACCCGTTTTTCTGGGCTCCATTCATTCTCGTGGGCGAGGTGAACTAGGAGCCTGTCGGAAGACCTCTTCACCGTCCAAAACGTTACCCCGACTTGTTTGAGTGCCGACACGCCATACTTCAAGCATCTTCAAGGGTTGCGCGACACTGTCCCAGAGAATTCGGCAACCAGTTTCGGCAGTAAACTCAACAAGTTACCCGGCATTGCGTTTCGGGGGATTGGATGGTATTATTAAAGATTGATTTGTGGCAGACAATCCACACTCAGCCATCAGGAGTATTGAATGGGCCAGGACTTGTTACCCAAGACATATGATCCCGGACGGATTGAACAGCTATGGTATTCCCACTGGGAAAGCAACAAACTGTTCCGCGCACACGAAAAGAAGACTGGAAACGAATTCTCCATCGTAATCCCTCCACCCAACGTCACCGGCTCTTTGCACATGGGCCACGCGTTGAACAACACGCTCCAAGACATCCTTGTCCGCTATCACCGCATGAAGGGCTACAATACGCTGTGGATGCCCGGGATGGATCACGCGGGCATCGCGACCCAGAATGTGGTGGAGAGACAACTTCTTGAACAGGGTCTAAAAAGACATGATCTGGGGCGGGAGAAATTTGTCGAGCGGGTGTGGGAATGGAAAGAAGAATCGGGCGGCCTCATCATCAAGCAGCTCAAGCGGTTGGGCTGCTCCTGCGACTGGGACCGGCAGCGGTTCACCATGGACGAAGGGCTTTCCAGGGCGGTTCGTGAAGTCTTTGTCAGGCTCTATGAAGAAGGACTAGTGTACAAGGGCGACTACATCGTCAATTGGTGTCCCCGTTGCTACACGGCCCTGTCGGATCTTGAAGTAGTCCATGAGGATTCGCCCGGGCATCTCTGGTACATTCGCTATCCTGTAGAGGGCTCTCACGAATCCGTTGTGGTTGCCACAACCAGGCCGGAAACCATGCTTGGAGACACCGCGGTCGCGGTGAATCCGGAAGACGAGCGCTACAAGCACCTCATAGGACGCAATGCCATTTTACCTCTCGTGGAGCGCAGGCTAAAGATCATAGCTGACCCGGTGGTGGGAATCGAGTTCGGCACAGGCGCTTTAAAAGTTACCCCGAGTCACGATCTGACGGACTTCGAGATGTCTTTGCGGCATGATCTCGACCGCGTGACAATCATGGACTACCATGCGCGGATAAACGAGAACGGTATTCATTTCAACGGGATGGACAGATATGATTGCAGAAAGGCCATAGTCTCGGAATTGAGAGAGAAAGGATATCTCGTCAAGATCGAAGACTATCAGGTGGGCCTCGGCCGCTGCCAGCGCTGCAAGAATGTTGTGGAACCCATCATCTCGAAGCAGTGGTTCGTGAAGGTGGAGCCTCTGGCCAAAGAGGCCCTCAACGCTGTAGAGGACGGCCGCACTCGCATCATTCCGGAGCAGTGGACCAAGACATACCATGAATGGATGAACAACATCAGGGATTGGTGCATCTCCCGACAGATATGGTGGGGGCACCGCATTCCCGCGTGGACGTGCGCGGACTGCGGGGAAATAATCGTCGCTCGCAAGGACCCCACATCATGTCCGTCCTGCAAGGGCAAGCAGTTGGAGCAGGAGACCGACGTTCTTGACACGTGGTTTTCGTCTGCCCTGTGGCCTTTCTCCACAATGGGATGGCCTGACCGAACAGAGTTGCTCAGGACATTCTATCCCACGACCTGTCTTATTACCGGCTTCGACATCCTGTTCTTCTGGGTCGCCCGCATGATGATGATGGGCCTGAAGTTCATGAACGATGTACCTTTCAGAGACGTGTATCTTCATGCCCTCGTACGCGACGAAGACGGCAAGAAGATGAGCAAGTCCCTGGGCAACGTGATTGACCCTCTGATGGTCATGGACAAGCACGGCACGGACGCTTTCCGCTTCACACTTGCCGCAATGGCCGCGCAGGGACGTGATATCCGGCTGTCGGAGCACCGAATAGAAGGATATCGCCACTTCATGAACAAGATTTGGAATGCGGCTCGGTTTGCTCTTCCTTATCTTGACGGCACGTCCGCGGATTTCTTGAGAGACGAGCTTACCGACGTCGCACTCCCGGAACGCTGGATCCTGTCCAGGCTCAACTCAACCATCAAGGATGTTGACGAAGCATTGCAGACCTATCGTTTCAACGACGCTGCCCAGACGCTCTACCAGTTCGCGTGGCACGAATTCTGCGACTGGTATATTGAGGCTGCCAAGATCCCTCTTAATGGCGACGATGCCGAAGCGGCTCGCCGTTCGGCGCTCACGCTGAGGCATGTGCTGGATTCGTTGATGCGCCTGCTTCACCCGTTCGTTCCGTTCATAACGGAGGAGATCGCAGCGAGGATCCCTGACAACGGGGACACCATCATAAAAGGGCCTTTCCCCACGTTTGACCACGCCGCTCTCGACCCGGAGGCCGAACGACGGATGGGAATCCTCATGAGCCTGGTGGGCTCGGTTCGCAACATCCGGGCAGAGATGGATCTCCCGCCCGCTATGAAGCTGCCCGTGGTGGTCTTCGCTTCCACAGAGGAAGAGAAAGCCCTTATCCTCTCTGCTTCGGACATGGTCACCACTTTGGCCCGAATTAGCGATCTCCGGGTTGAGGAACCCAATTCGGTAGCGCAGCCTCCGAGAATGGCCGGTACCGCGGTAGTCGGAGAGATGCGAGTGTTCGTCCCCATGGAAGGCATCATCGACCCGGACGCGGAGATCGCCAGACTGCAAAAGGAACTGGCCAAGATCGAGAAGGAACTGGCCGCGGCGGATCAAAAACTCTCTACCGAGGATTTCTTGGCCAAGGCGAAACCGGAGGCTGTGGAAAAGCAGCGGAAGAAGAGCGCTGATCTCGGGGCGAGATCCGCCGGGCTCAGGGAGAGCCTCGATCGGATGAAGAAACTTAGGGAGAGCTGATTCTCAAAGCGATCGGCTTTTAATGCGGCCTGTCGCAAGATATATTTTGCAACGGGCTTCCGACCGCATGGTAGAGGCAGACCTGCGTGTCTGGCCCAAAGCCGGGCGTGGACCGCGGGAAAGGGTGGACGCATGGGTCCGCCCCTACCAGGAACGTCGACGCTGTCTTGGCACCGGCTACAAGTTCTGCAAACAAGAGGTTTCGTTGCAGGGGCGGGTTTGAAACCAGCCCCTACCGACTCGTGTTGTGCATCAGCGTCTATTTGAACCCATGAACATCCGTTTGCTCATACATGACTCCGCTGCTTGCACGCAGGATACGGGAACAGAGCTTGCACTTCGGGGCGAGCCCGAGGGTACGGCAGTCATGGCAATCACTCAAACAGCGGGTAGGGGAAGATCCGGCAGGACCTGGGTCTCGCCGCCCGGTAAAGGGTTGGCCCTATCACTGATTCTAAGGCCTCGTTTGCCCGCACAGGAAGTTCCCTTGCTGGGGATGCTGGCGTCGGTTGCTGTGGCTGAGGTTGTGGAGGCCAAAGGAGTCCGGCAGGTTGAACTCAAGTGGCCCAACGACGTTCTTGTGACGGGCAGGAAGATTGCCGGAATTCTGTCTGAGGCCCGAATGAGCGGACGGGTCGCGGAATTCGTCATCATCGGTCTGGGACTGAACGTCAACTCGGAGCTTTTGGACTTTCCTGCGGAATTTCGGGATCATGTGACTTCCTTGTTCCTTTGTACTGGCCTGCACTGGGATTTGGAGCAGGAAGCCAGGAGCTTTCTTGAAAGAGCCGCAGCCCTTTACGAACGAGTCGAACAGGAGGGCGCCCGGTTCATTCCCCGGTTGTGGATGGCCCGCTGGGCCCACAGAGGCCGCATCATGAAGCGTGACGGAATAACCGGAACGGGTGAAAGCATTGATGATGACGGCGCTTTGCTCTTGAGAACTCCGGATGGAACGCTTCAGCGTATCCACTCCGGTGAGGCGGAACCCGTGAAGCAGCCATGATGGGGCCTTCTTGCAGGAAAGCCCCTGCCCGGCGAAGTCTTGTCTTTCGGACGGTGAACTGTATGGAATACTTCCTTTGCGTCTTAGGAATGGTCATGGTCCTCGAGGGGATACCTTATTTCGGTTTTCCCGAGAAGATGAAGCAGTTCATGGAGTTCATTCAGCAACAGAACGATGCCACGCTGCGAATCATCGGAGGGGCGCTTATGTTCCTGGGGGTGGTGATTCTATTTGCTGCAAGAGTCGGTCTGCGTTCCCAATGAATGCCCTTGACCAAGCCTCCCCTCCCGTCTCTGGGACGGGCAGTGTGAACGATATTCCTCCCTCCTGCCGACTTGAGACCTACGATTATGATCTTCCCCAGGAACTGATTGCCCAGGAGCCCGCTGCTCTCCGGGACATGTCCGGCCTCATGGTAATAAGGCGCAATAGCAGGCAGATAAGCCGGCACGTGTTCCGAGATCTGCCGGACTTGCTTTCGAGCGGGGACCTTGTTGTGATCAACGAAACCGCAGTGGTCCCCGCTGCCCTGACCGGAAAGAAGCCAACGGGAGGGCGAGTCGAACTGCTTGTGCTGGAACCCACCGCATGCTCCGGCGGGACGGACGAGCAAGAGGCCGTGAGAGTGTGCCTGGTCCGCTCCAGCAAACCGATTCGCCCGGGAACACGGGTGGAGATCGCGCCGGGAGTTGAACTCATTGCACTCGACAGCATTGCTCCGGGAAGGGTGCGTTTCCGGTTCCCGGCGCCTGAACAACGGCTCGGCCGATTCCTTGATTCACACGGCCGCGCGCCGTTGCCTCCTTACATAAAGTCCGAAGGCCGGGACGCAGGCCGGGACAGGACCAGGTACCAGACCGTGTACGCAAGCACCCTCGGATCGGTCGCCGCGCCCACAGCAGGCCTCCATTTCACTGAAGATGTGCTCGACCGCCTGGGGAAAAGGGGCATCGAAGTCGCCCGGGTTGTCCTCCATGTGGGACCCGGCACTTTTTTGCCTGTCCGGGTCAATGACATTCGGGCTCACACCATGGAGGAGGAATGGTACGAGATCCCGGAGGCCGCAGCACATCAGATCTCTTGCGCAGTGGAGGAGAACCGCCGGATCGTAGCGGTCGGAACGACGACAGTGAGAGCATTGGAATCGGCAGCCGATTCGACCGGACACATCCTGCCGGGGAAGGGGGAAACCAGGTTGTTCATAAGGCCCGGCCATTCGTTCAGGGTTGCGAAAGCGTTGGTAACTAACTTTCACCTGCCCCGATCCACATTGCTGATGCTGGCGTGCGCGTTCGGAGGGATCGGACTCGTGCTCGAAGCCTACAGGCTGGCAGTGGAGAACCGCTACAGATTTTATAGTTACGGTGACGCATGCCTGATTATGGACTGATAACGATGAGCCGTCGCACAGGTGGGGGATCGTTGTGCGGCGCCTGGAAGCGCCCATATCACTCCGACCGGGGTCATTCTTCCGTTTGCCAGGCCCTGATCTTCTCGATGCACTCTTGGGGCAGGCCCATTTCCACAGCCCCGTCGAGCACTATCTTCTTGTACGGCCGCGTGGGCCAGATGTCTCGCCTGTCCCCTTTGTTCGGTTTTGCGAGATAAACCCACGCTAATACTGTTTCCGTGCCTTCCTGATCCAACAAACGGACTTTCACCCTTTGCCGGGCATGGAAGAACGGATGCCCCTCCTTCCTGTCCATCGCTTTAAGCAATGAAGTGTCCAGCTCAATGAGAACCCCGCAGACCGACGACTTTTCCTTCGGCTCGAGGTTGACGGCGCCGCCCGCTCTGCCCGATGAGTAGAAATTCCAGACATAATCGTAACCATCCAGAATAGCGAGCTTTCGGCCAACAACCAATGAAGAATCGAACCCATTGCGTTCCAGCCACGATCTGAGGTCGGAACTGTTCATGTTGGAGCCGTAAGCGAAGACAAAATCGGTACTCATGCTCAAAATTCCTCTTTAAGAATACCCCGTTTGAGTTTCCGTGTCCGCCGTTGTCTTTTGAAAGCGAGCGAATCCACGGCGGCAAGATTTTCAGCGGGGTTAAGCAACGACTGTGCCGCGATTTTCAACACAAATCAAGCATAGCCTAATGGTTCGTTTCACAAATACGGTCACGTAATCGGTGTCTGCCCACAGCGCTGGTAGCCCGGACCTGTTCGGCTGCCGGCAGGTCGTGATCAGCGGTTCCGGAGGTGCGGTGACCAACGGGAACCGCACCGCGGAACGCGGGATCGAGGTCTTTTCTTGATCGATGCGCTTCGCTTCGCTCAGCGCATCCTACGCCAATAACTCACCGAACTTACGCAATTGTGTACCAACTAGTCTCGATTGTCGAAGACGCGTCTTGTTTTGCGTTCGCTTCTGGGAAGCGACGCATAGTCCGCTATTTCAACCGCAGGCGTGACGAGGAGCTTCCTTTTCAATGCTTCCGTGACAGTGGCCTGAATTTGGGCGTCGGAAGCCGGATCGCCTCCGGCCGCCCTCTCGACCCGCACAAGCATGGAATCTTTTCCGTCGGCCCCGCGCTCCAGTACCACTTGGTACTCGCTGCCGATACCTTGCAACCCGCTCAAGACACTGTCGATCTGACCCGGGTAAACGTTGACGGCCCTGAATATGAACATGTCATCCGAGCGCCCGAGAATCCGGTCATGCCGCGGTATCAACCGCCCGCATGCGCACGGGCCGGGCTTGATGGCAGTCAGGTCACGCGTTCGATACCGGATCAACGGCACCGCCTCTTTCTTGAGAGTCGTCACCACCATCTCGCCGACTTGGCCTTCCGGAACCGGCTCGAGCGTTTCAGGATCAACGATTTCAAGGATGTAGTAATCCGCCCAATAGTGCATGCCGTCATGAGCCCTGCACTCAAGCCCTGTTCCAGGCCCATAGAGTTCCGTCATGCCTGGAATGTCGTACATGTCCGTCAGCCCGAGGCCGTCTTTTATTCTGGCCCTCATCGAGTCCGAGGATCGTTCGGAACCGTAAATCATCTTCTTTAAAGCCAGCTTGTCCCCCAGGCCGCGCTTCTGAACTTCTTCCGCCAGAAGCAGTCCCATGGATGCGGTACAACACATCACGGTGCTCCGGAAATCCACAAGGAATTCCATCTGCATCTCCAAGTTGCCGGGCCCTGCTGGAACGGCCATTGCTCCGAAGCGTTCGCACCCCAACTGAAATCCCGCACCTGCGGTCCATACGCCGTAGCCTACGCAGATCTGGACGCGATCCTCAGAGGTCAAATCGGCCATTTCATAGCATCTCGCAAAGAAATGCACCCAGTCGTCAATATCCTTTTGAGTGTAACAAAGAACTTTCCTCTTTCCCGTAGTCCCTGAAGACGCATGAATCCGCACCACGTCACTCATAGGCACGCACAACAGGGGAAAGGGATACCCTTCGGCCAGTTCCTTGGCCGTGGTGAACGGCAATCTGCGAAGGTCATCGAGGCTCTTTATGTCCTCAGGCTTCACACCTGCCCGGTCCAGTTTGGCCCGATAGACTTCGGAGCCGTTATATGCATGATTGACGGTCCATTGCAGGCCCTTGAGCTGGATTTCCGCCAGTTCATCATACGACTTGTACGTAGGCATAAAGGTTTTCATTACAAGCCTCCGGGTGTGTCATGATTCAAACGATCCGGATTCCCGCCTTTGGAGAAATGACGATGAAGGATTCCGGTAAGTTGTCCGTACGCTACGACATTTGGGAAAAGTCACTCTTATCCCGCCGAGTCGGCCCGCGATGCTCTCAACTCTTCCGTGGCCCTGAGATTCGCTCTGCCCGTCTCCGAATCAATGACAACGCCGTAATCTCGTTGTGCAGCCTCTCGGGTCACATATCCTTCGCGAACATCGTCCTCGACCATAGTAGGATCTCTCTCCAGGGGGTTACCGTAGCCGCCGCCGCCGGCAACGTCGATGGTGACCACATCTCCGGGAAAAAGCTGCGTCAGGCCATAGGGATTGCCCGTCTTGCCGTTCACCTCGAACCTTGCCCTGGCTCCCGGTTTGCCTCCGAACAGACCTTCCGGGGGCAGTCTGTACCTGCCGGACTGGATGCCAAGGTTAACAGGGGGAAGCGGCGCTTGCTCGTCGTCAGGCATCCTGAACACCACCCTCCTGCCCAATCCGCCTTTCATGCGGCCGGGACCGCCGGAATCGGCAAGCAGTTCACGGCATTCAACGATCATGGGCGTGTCGCTTTCTATGATCTCCACGGGCGTGTTGGCCCCGTTAGCCGGGAAAATATACACGTACTCGCCGTCCGACCTGGAGCCTGCGCCCATGCCCCCACCTCGAATCATCACGGTATGCCATGGTCGACCGTCGTTCCTGCGGCCGTAAAAGACGTTCATGGTGGCAGGAGTTCCCCCGCTCGCTGCAATGACCTTGTCCGGCAAGGCAGGCGCCAGGGCTCGGTACATGATTTCAGTAAGAAAATGGCCTACCTGCATTCTCGCCGCAACCGCAGCGGGGAATTTGCAGTTGACTACGGTTCCTTTGGGGGCCCTGAGAACGATCGGCGCGGCACAGCCGTGATTGTTGGGTATGTCAGGATCGAAGATGCTTTTCATGGCCATGAACACATAGGCGAACGTGAAGTTGTAAACCACGTTGCCTCCCCAGTTCACCTGGGGAGAAGATCCTTCCAGATCCACAATGATGTCGCTCCCTTTGACTTCCACCGCTGCTTCGATCACCAGATCATCTTTGCCTTCCATCTGCTCGACTATTCCCCGGCTGCGGTAGATTCCGTCGGGAACTCCTGCAATGGCCTCTCGCATGCTTTTCTCGGTGCGGCCTATCACTTCGTCGGCCAGATCGTCCAGGCCGTCCAAATGGTACTCTTCCAGCATACGGCAGATCTTCTCCGAGCACACATGATTGGCGGCAGTCTGGGAACGTATGTCACCGATCACTTCATCGGGGGTGCGAACATTCCACCTGATCATCTCGATGACCGCTTCGTTGAGAACTCCGGCGTCGTAAAGCTTGACCAGGGGAATGAACAGACCGTCTTCGAAGACGTCGTGGTTGTCGGAGGACACACGGCCACCGATGTCGGAGTGATGGAAAACGCAGCCGGTGAAGCCCGTTACGCCGCCCTTGTAGAATACCGGGCTTATGACGCAAACATCGTTAAGGTGGCCTGCAAGCGCCCACGGATCATTGGTGATATACACATCGCCGGGTTTGATACGCTCGAAATCGAGCCTGTTGACTATGCCCTTCACACCCAGCGCCATCGCACCGGACTGACCCGGAGTAGCCATCGAACCCTGTGCCAGCTCTCGCCCCTGTCGGTCGGTGAACATGCACGTATAATCATGCGCGTCGCGCAACAGACTCGAAAACGCGGTGCGGGCAACCGTGCTATCCGCCTCGTCTACAATGGAAATGAGTCGGTTCCAGAGAATCTCAAGGGTAATGGGGTCGAACGTAATTCCCATTTCTATGACTCCTCCAGTTCGATCCACAGGAAACCATGGTCATCCACTCTCACTGTGGCGTTTTCACCAATTACCACGGTGGACTCCCGTTCCTCGACAATGGCCGGACCTCGGAATTCGACGCCGGCTCCAAGCACGTAGCGGTCGTAAACCGTGTGGGCAACGAAATCGTTTGAACTACTCGAATAAGCCGGTCGCGTTCCTTTGACCGCCTCTTCGAGAGTCCTTCGTCCGGACGCGGTTGCAATCTTTGGAAGCTTCAACAACCTTTCCGGAAGGCCGGCTCGGACCTTGAAATTCACGAATTCAACCGGCGATTCGGGATAGGTCCTCCCGTACAGTTGTTCGTAACGGTCGTCGAAGCGTCTACGAATTGCTTGGGGGGTGACACGTGAGAAGTCCCGCTCGGGCACCTCAATGGAAGTCTCCGATCCCTGCCCGATGAACCGGGCGTCAATGGATCGCCGGAATATTAGATCCTGCCTGCTGTGCTCAGCCTGCAAGGCCCGCGCACCGTCTTCCTCCAGTTCCCGGAAGATCCTTTCGATGTCCCCAAAATGCGCGGAATTCAGAGACACCTTGTGGCTTCGTACCACGTCGAAGGCCCTTGGAGCAGTGAAGAAACCCAAAGCCGAACCGACGCCTGCATTGGGAGGGACCATCAAGCGCCGGCAACCCAGCTTCCTTGCCAGGCCATAAGCATGCACCGGCCCTGCTCCGCCAAATGCGGCCAAAGTGACGATCTTCGGATTGCCGCCCTTTTCCGCGATGTGGGTCTTGGCGGCCGCAGCCATGGTTTCATTGATGAGGTCGTGGATTCCCCACACCGCCTTGATGAACGGAACACCTAGAGGCGTTGCGATCTTTTCCCTGATTCCTTTCGACGCAGCTTCCTTGTTGAGTTTCATCCTTCCGCCAAGGAAGTAGTTCTCGTCCAGGTAGCCCAGAATCAGGTCCGCGTCGGTAACGCACGGCTCGGCTCCTCCTCGGCCATAGCAGATGGGGCCGGGGTCTGCTCCCGAACTCTCGGGACCAACCTGCAACGTGCCCATCTTGCTCACCTTGGCGATGCTGCCGCCTCCCGCTCCGATCTCCATCAGATCCACTACGGGCACTTGGATGGTTAAACCGCTCCCTTTTCTGAATCGCTGGACGCGGCCAACCTCGAATGTCGGAACCACACCGGCTTCTCCACGCTGAATCAGGCAAGACTTGGCCGTCGTGCCGCCCATATCGAAACAAAACATTTCAGGGATTCCGAAGAGACGGCCATAGTACTGACCGGATATGACCGCGGCAGTGGGCCCTGACTCGATAATCCGTACGGGAAATCTGGATGCAGTCTCCACCGAAGTGATGCCTCCGCTGGAGAGCATAATGAACAGTCGCCCCTTGAAGCCCAATGATGCCAGTCTGCCGGACAGCTTGGAGAGATATCGACCGGTGAGCGGTTTCACGTACGCATTGGTCACTGTAGTGCTTGTTCTTTCATATTCCTTGATCTGAGGCAGCACCTCGTAGGATATGGATACCGACACGTCCGGAGCTTTCTTCTCGATCAACTCCTTCAGCATCAGCTCGTGAAGCGGGTTCTCAAAGGAGTTGATCAGGCACACGGCGATGGATTCGACGCGTTGAGCGACAAGCCGATCTATGACCTCTTCAGCCTCTTTGGAGTCAAGAGCCTTTAGCACACTGCCGTCGCTGCGGATCCGCTCGTTGACTTCCAAGCGAAGGCTGCGGGGGATAAGCGGCTGTGGATACTGTGCAAAGGTGTCGTACGGCGCGTACCGTATCTCCCGGCCCAACTCCAAAACGTCCCTGAAGCCTTTGGTGGTAATAAGCGCGGTTTTCGCGCCCTTTCGCTCGATTATGGAGTTTATGACCAGCGTGGTTCCGTGGATCACCTCTTCGAGATTGTCCACAAATTGGGGGGCTTGTTCCTCCAGTTCCAGGATTCCCTGTTCCACCGCGTCCGACGGATCGCGCGGGGTAGTGAGGCACTTGTTGATACTAATGGCGCCCGTCTCATCGTCAAGAAGCACGAAATCCGTGAATGTACCCCCGATGTCGCACCCCAGTCGAAAGATCTTGTCACCCATTCTCATCCTCTGGTCAATGTTCGCGGAGCTAGTGAGATTTCACTCCGGTTGACGCAAATCCACTCAAACCGCGGCTTTTCTTGGTCCGCCGAAGCCGTACACTGCGTTGCCTAACTTCGGCGAGGGGTTGGCATAGGATGCGCTGAGCGGAGCGAAGCGCACCCTATAGGACCGCTGATCACGGCCTGCCGGTACCCGAACAGGTCGGGGTAGCCTGGACGTCATACGTCCAGGCCGCGAAGCGGCAGGAGGGTTCTTCTCCATGGTCATGGGCCGGAATCGATTGACAGAAGCATCCGGATGCCACGGTAAGACCTCCGGTTCCTTCGGAACCCGGACGCAGTAGCGTCCGGGCTACCCGCGCGGCGCGATCTTGAACGGAAAGGAGGTCATGCTACAGGCTCCTAGGACATCATTCAGTCAGCTTATTTCAGCAGACGGAACGAGTTCAGGATGCCGCTGAGATCTTTCCTCACCTTGTCCGGAGTCACGTCGCCGGTACGCATCACGCCGGTGATCACGTACGCGTACGGGTGAGATATGATTGCCCTTTGAGCCAGGTAGCATTCTCCCACTTCGATGGTCTTGGTGGAGGCGACGAAACAGGAACTTGTCTCGTCGTCTTTCATGTCCGCTACCACATTGAATCCGTTTTGGTTTAGTGAGGCAACCCCTCCGGTCAGGTACTGCCCGATAGTCACCGAAGCAGGGATTTCTTCCACGATGATATTGATATTCGGCTTGAAATTCCCGAACGCGTCTTTGGTGATGAGCACGAGCATGACTCCTGACGGGTCGGGGGGCTTCTTCTCCTGTACGTCCCAGGTTCCGTCTTTGGGCCAACTGACCACGTACTTATACTTCGTGCTTACATATGAGGTTCCCTGGATCCCATCGTTGGGATAGTCCTGAACCTTGGCCGTCAAGCAGGAAACCGCGATGTCTCCCATAGGGGTCTTCGCGGTGACCCCGGCTCCACAGGCCAGAACAGGGACCAATACCAGCAAAGCCGGCAACGCGATCCACTTCTTCATAGTTTTCCTCCTGGCATCCTCCGGACGAATAAACATGCCCCTTTAGGCGAGCCATGCCCTACGGCTGCCGCGCGCCGAACACTTTCATTGGCGAGCGCTCACCACCCGGCCGACGTCTTCGGCGCGCCACTGACCGCCTGTGCCCGAGTCTTGGTGGAATCCCTGAAGGTGCTTCAAAGCTCCCCCGGTCGACACCGGACAACCCCCGGGAAGACGAACCTCGCTGACAAATCGGAGTTCTGAGGCCCAATGAGAATAGCGCACCTGCGTGCCCTAAGTCAATGAGAAGCATGGCGGCATGAGCTACGCTTGTTCACATGACAAGCAACACCATGGCTCATCTTGTGGTGCAATTCCCCGCTTCAACGGGCTATCCCTTGTCAGCCGGCCGACTGCCGATCAGCAGAGCCAGGTTCTCCAGCACGTACTCGGGCCGGGAACCGCCCACTTTGGTGGACTTAATCATGACGTCGGCTTCATGAATTGCTTCCATGATCCGAATCAGACGTTCCAACGGGAAGCGCTGGGCCTCGGTGAGCAACATGTACAGGGGATAATCCTTCATGGAGAGCAGGTCCAGCTTGCCTTTTCCGCAGAGTTCAGGATGCTCTTCCCTTGCGCGGTCGGCCACGGGAATGAACGCGTTGTAGGACATCCCTCGCTTCCACGAGGATTTGAAAACCGTGAAGAGAAGCTCTCTGGCCACCATCAACCTGCGGAACTCGTTGGCAATTGTGCCCAGTGAAAACAGCGGATGTTCCACAACCTTGAGGTTGTCATGAAGTGCCGGGAGTTGGATTCCAGGGTCCGCCGCCTTGATGGCCCGGCCCAGTTCATAGAAAGCTGCCTGGTGAAAATCCTGGAACAGGCTTTCTACGTCTTGTACAGTGACTTCTTTTCGATCCCCGAGATATGCGATGAGCTTCTCCAGTTCACTGTTGAGTAGTCGGATCTCCTTGCCCGAACGCTCGTACATCTTCTGAAGCGCTCGGGGAGATATCTTCTTGCCCGCCGCAGAGAGAGTCTCTCTCACCCGATCCTCAAAGAACGCCTTGTCCGGGCCTGGCCCGTATCGTTCCTCTTTAACCGTGCAGTCAACAACCCGCGCTCGCTTCTCCATAATTCTGAACAACTTCTTCCGCTTGTCCACTCCAGGTGCGGTGAATATGAGCACGGTCTTCTTCGGGAGCGAAGACTGAATGAGTTCCTCGAGGAGGGACTCATCCGCGCCGGACGAGAGCTTCTTGTCCGATTCGAGGAACAGGCGCGCAACCTGGGATAACGCCTCCTTCCGTTGCGGGTCGCCCGAGTCTTCCAGGACCTCGCCCGTCCACTCCGATCCGCGGGATATCTGATCCCTGTCCACTCCGGCGAGACTCAATAATTGCCCGAACCCCTTCAGTGCGCTCTTGCGGTCGTTGCTCCTCCATGCTGCCGTGACCTTGGCCACGACCTTGGCCAGGTCCACCTTCCCCATGAACATGGGAGTCTGATCCACAACCACAACTCTGAATCCGCCGAACAAAGAAGGTGTGAATACGTGGGAATAGACTTGCGAGACATCGAGGTTGGCTCCGTCAAGGACAATGAGATTGGTGCTCCGCAGTTTCGGGTCAAGCAACCCTCCGACGAGCTTCTCCACCTGTTCTTTTACGAGATACTCGTCTCCGTAGAAGAGGTAAATTGAATGGAGATCTTTGGTTTTCATTCTCCCGTATGTCCATTTGCCCATCAGGGCCGCGGACGGAGCGGATAATGCAACGACGAACAGGGAATCCGGTGCCGGATAGCTGTCATGAGGAGATGCAGCCTGACGGTACGAGACCTTCATGAGGAAATGGATGGTGACTTGATTCTTACAGCGCGCTTTCCCGCCCTAGAGCAATCCGCTCGGGGCCTCGTACGTGTTGCCGAGGGCAGATTGGGGGCCGTCGGGAACGCCGGAGTTCCCCTCAACTCCGCGGGCTCGGCAAAGCAACCAGGGGATTGCGTCAGACAGAGCCGTGAAGCGGGACCTCGAGCATGGGGCATTTTCCCGGGCCATCGGGCAGCGGTCTACTTGGAGGCAACCTTACCTTCCTTGATTTTTTCACCGGATTCGGACCCAGCCGGCTCCTCGGGCTTTGCGGGCTCGACATCTTCTCCATCCATTGTCTTCTTGAAGGTCCTGATTCCTTTTCCTATGCCGCCCATGATTTCCGGAATTCTCTTGGCGCCGAACAACATCACCACGATAAGAAGTATGACGAGCAGTTCCCAAATGCCTGGCATACCCATTTTGTTGGCCTCCGACACCCATCAAGCGGGTTTTTCTCATCAAGTTTGAACTTTGCTGCCACTTGGGAGTCATTATATTTGAGAAAAGAATGTGCGTCAAATAGTACGGCTGGGAGGCCGCGCGAGAATCGACGGATATGTCCGATTCCGGACAGTCTCTACGACTGGCGGGAGCTGTGGAGCGCTGAGGGTTGGTCTCATGTTCGATATGTCCGATTTCAAACAGTTCCTTTCCGACGGAATGTGGGACAGCGGTATTTAACCGGTTGGAATTGTTGATTGTGTTGGGTTTGGAGCGTTGGTTGGCACATAGATTGCTCTAACTACGGGCAGGAAAAACAACAAGGATGGAAGTATGAGCCACAAAACCGACAGACCTGACGAGTTGATGGATAGGCAGGAAGAAATCATTTCTACCCTGATCAATCCGGTACACGTCTTTTCGGGCGCCGTATCCCCCAAGGACTATATCAACGCTCAAAAGCAGCTACTCCGGGACTTTGGCGAGGAGATTTACTTCAACTGGCAGCTTGAGATTCTTCACGCTGAGATCGCTTCCATCATTGAAGAGATCAAGCTTGAAAACAGTGGTCCCCGCCCCAACACCAACGTGGTGGGCCAGGCATGAGCCCCGCGTTGGTGAAAGTCTCGTCAAGATAGGCTATACGGAGGAATTGGTCGGCAGCTAAACTCATTCCAACCATCTCACCACAACCGGGCTCCTTCATGGAGGAAAAGGTCCGAGTAGTACCTCGAAACTCAAACAGGTCCACCCCTCTCCTCTACTCGGAAAAACAATGGCAGGGCCGAGGAAAGAAATTCTTCGGCCCTGTCTTTTTTTTCGTTCCGGCGCGTTTCGGGTCAAAGATGTGCCCGCTCATCCGTTGAGCCGCTTGTGGCAATATTGTATGCTCGGGACAGGATCGTCCGGGGGGCGGCATTACGTCATGTTGGAGGACCTGTAATGTTTAGTGTTTCCGAGCATTGGAAGAAGGCTTACCGCGGCGCTCATGTGGGAGTTCTGGCCATGGGCGAGGTTCTCAACCCCAAGACGCATTCCGGCCTGGACGAGAAGAAGGCGGAGCTGGGAAGCGACTTGCGAACCGTCTTCAAGGACAAGAACGAGCTGAGATCGCTTCAGCCCATAACGGCCTATAAGGATTACTACAAGCAATTCAAGAAGAGCTACCATGTGCTGGCGCAACTTGAATCGGTGATCTTCAAGGGCAAGTCCATCCCAAGCGTGTCCGCGTTGGTTGAAGCCATGTTCATGGCTGAACTGAGAAACATGCTGCTCACCGCAGGTCATGACCTGGACGCGGTCAAGGAGCCGATCACCTTGGGCGTGGCGTCGGGCGATGAGATTTACACGCGAATAGGCGGAGACGAGCAGCAACTCAAGGCGGGCGACATGATAATGAGCGATGCTGAAGGGGTCATATCCAGCATCATTTACGGGCCTGATCGGCGGACGCAAATAACCCCTTCCACCACGAAAGTCCTTTTCACAGCCTATGGTGTTCCGGGAATAGGGGAAGTTGCCATGAGACAACACCTGGAAGGCATTGCCGAAAATGTGAGAATCATCGCCCCTGACGCAAGCGTTACCCTGATGGAAGTGTATGGCGCCGACTGAGGCGTGAATGCGGCGACCGTTCGCTCTCGTGGGGCAGGCTTTCCAGCCTGCCTGGTCCAAGGCCGAGAAAGCCCGCGGGCTGGAAAGCACGCGCCACCTTGGCATGAAGATCTCCTCCGCGCAAGTGCATGGCAACTGATACCAACTTGCTTTCAGACGGGTAACATCGAAAAACCCCCTCTCCAACCCTCCCCATGGACGGGGAGGGAGTTCTTGTCTCCCCGTCCATGGGGGGACGCCAGGAGGGGCTCTTTGGGGCACAATGAACCGGCATTACCCGTTTGATCGCACATCGGTATGAGCGCGTTGCTCTGCGCGGAACAGTGCAATTCGTGTCTCTCGGGGATGCTCGCCGGTTCAAGATCTGATATAGTGCGGAACATCGAAGATTTCCCAATTCAGAGGTGTCGCCATGATCGAAGCTCTTCTGACGGATGAACAGAAAGCCCTGCGGGATGAAACGAGGCAATTCGTAAGAACAGTCCCCCGGCAGTTGCTCCTGGACATGGATGCGGAAAAAGTCCTTTATCCGCGAGAGTTCGTAATCGAGGCCGCAAAGAGAAACTTGATCGGCATGCGGTTCTCCAAGGAGTACGGCGGCCGCGGCCTTGACTGGACGGATGAGATCGTTGCCATCGAAGAGATCGCTGTCCTGGGATCTTCGCTGACCTGCCTGTTCTCGCTGGTCAGCATAATAGGAGAAGCCCTTGATATGTTCGGCACGGATACCCAGAAGAAGAAATACCTCGAGCCCATGCTCAAGGGCGAGCTGTTTTGCGCTGAAGCTCTCACCGAACCACGAGGGGGTTCCGATTTCTTCGGCGCCACCACTCGAGCGGTTCGAGACGGGGACCACTATATCCTCAACGGGCAGAAGCGATTCGTAGTGGGAGCTGAGGGAGCCGATTTTTTCATTGTCTATGCAAGGACGGGAGAGGGCGCGCCCCACAAGTCACTGAGCGCGTTCATCGTTGAACGTGACATGGGTGTGGACGCGAAGTACGTGTACGGACTCATGGGAACCAGGGGCGGAGGCGCAGGCCGCATAGTGTTCCGGGACACCAAGGTGCCTGCGGAAAATCTGATTCTTGGTGAAAACCGAGGAGCGGAGGTCTTCTACCAGATGATGATTCCCGAGCGCCTTACCGTTGGAGCTGGTTGCTGTGGCGGAGCACGCACGGCCCTGGAGATCGCCGCGCGATACAGCAACAGGAGAAAGGCATTTGGCGAAGTGATCCGGGCCTTTCAAGGCGTGAGCTTCAAAATCGCGGACAGCATCACCCTTCTGGATGCCATGAGGACAGTGTCTTACGGTGCGGCCGTGTCCGTGGACAAGTACGGGAGTACCGGCTACACCAGAAGGCTAGTTTCTCAGGCCAAGAAATTCTGCACGGATGCCCAATGGCGCATAGTCAACGATGCGATGCAAATCATGGGAGGCATCGGGTACACCAACGTCTATCCCATAGAGAGAATACTCAGAGACGCAAGGCTCATGCAGATCTGGACCGGCACTACGGAAGTGATGAACCTGATCATTCAGCACGAATACTACAAGGAAGTCCTCCGAAAGGACGACAAGGTCCGGGATTGCGAAAACGACGCAACCGAAGCCTTCGCCGAAGACGAAAAGATATACGAGTGAACCCATGCCCGAGCCCGGCTCGTTTGACTCGAGCCGGCTCGGCAAGAGAGAGTGCTGGGCCGGTTGACGGCCTGGGGGCGGTCTGCATCGGTGGATGACTCCATGCTGATCGCTAGCGACAACCGCGTCGGTTACTTGGCGTGCCGTTGAGAATGCCCCGGACAGAGGGAACCCATGAATGAAACGCCGGAGACTGCACGTTCGGTGAACGTCGGGTCCTACCGCCTCGGCGCAGGGGACAAGCTGTTCATGATTCTCGGCCCCTGCGTGATCGAATCCGAGGAACTGGCGCTCGAAGTTGCGCGGGAAGTGGCCTCCATGGGCAAGCGCACTGGTATCCCGGTGATATTCAAGTCTTCTTTTGACAAGGCCAATAGAACCTCCGTTGATTCCTTCCGTGGACCAGGCCTTGAGGAGGGCATGCGGATCCTAGCCCGAGTTCGGGAACGGACCGGCCTTCCGATTTTGTCGGATATTCACTCGCCGGAACAGGCTGCAATTGCCGGGTCTGTGCTGGACGTTGTTCAGATACCTGCGTTTCTTTGTCGCCAGACCGACCTGCTCGTAGCAGCGGGGCGCACGGGAAAAGCGATCAACGTGAAAAAGGGCCAGTTCATGGCGCCCGAAGACATGGCTCATGCGGTGAAGAAGGTCATGAGCACCGGAAATCAGAGGATTTTTCTCACAGAGAGGGGCTCCAGCTTCGGGTACCAGGATCTGGTCGTAGATATGCGCTCGATAGTCCGCATGAAGCGCCTAGGGTTCCCAGTGGTCTTTGACGCGACGCACTCCGCCCAGTTCCCTGGAGCGGCAGGAGGAAAATCGGGGGGAGATCGCACTCTGGCGCCTCATCTTGCCAGGGCGGCGGTAGCTGCAGGCGCTGATGGGGTCTTCATGGAGGTCCATCCCGATCCCGAGTGCGCGCTTTGCGACGGCCCCAATTCCCTGGCGCTGGCGGACCTCGAATCTCTCGCTCTAAGACTTGCCACGATCTTCAGGACAGTTCGCCAGGGAGAGGAACCGTCAATCGTAGCGCCCGCGTCACACGAGCCGCTGGCGGCCCGGCACGAGCTGTTGAACGAGCGACTCAAAAAAATCCGATTGGTTGTGTTTGATGTGGATGGAGCGCTTACAGACGGGAGGATCACGTTGGGGACCAACGGGTTCGAGATAAAATCCTTTGATGTTCGTGATGGACATGGTATAAAGATTGCTAAGCGGTCTGGCCTTGAGCTGGCCATGATCACCGGAAGGACTTCGGACATTGTGGAGAGGCGTGCCCAGGAATTAGGAATATCCAAGGTTTATCAGGGGATCAAGGACAAGAGACCAGTCCTGAGACAATTGCTGGAAGAGAACGACCTCAAACCGGAACAGGTCGCGGTGCTGGGTGACGACGTGGTGGACATTCCGTTGTTCAGGATTGTTGGGGTTGGATTCACCGTTCCCGAAGCCCCTGTGGAGGTTATCGGGGAAGCCGGATATGTGACCAGGCACAGCGGAGGTCGAGGCGCAGCCCGGGAAATGATAGAAATGATTCTGAGGGCCCAAGGAAAGTGGGACGCCGCAATGGCCAGATATTACGACTAGAGGGGCCCCATGAACCACAAGGAGATCGAACGCTGGCACAGGCTGAGAAATATCAAAAGGGCCGCTCAAATCCTCGTGGTGGTTGTGTTGGTCTTCCTGGTGTCAGTGTACGCCGTGTCTCGCATCGTTGGTCCGGAACCGGACGATATTGGTTCACCTGGCGAGGTGAAGAGCGGAATCCGCATAGACAATTTTTCTTTTTCCTCCCCGGGAATTCACCCCTGGGATCTGCGGGCTGCCGGTGCTCAGGTCTCCGACACTCTGGACAGGGTGGTTCTCAAGGATTTCAAGGTGGTATATCGGGGCGGGGAAGGCGGGAACATAGTGCTGAGGGCAGATTCGGGAGAACTGGACAGGGCCACCCGCAATTTCTCCGCCGGCGGGAATGTGACGGTGACCCAGGGCGACTTTCAGTTCAAGACAAGCGAGATCAGCTACTCCGAGGACAAAGGGCTGGTCCAATCCTCCTCGCTGGTCCATGCGCGGGGGCCCTCCACGGAAATCTCAGGCATGGGCCTGAAGGTCTGGGTGAAACGAGAAGAGGTGGAACTGGAACAGGATGTTACGGTCATTCTGTACAACGTCAACTTGTTCAATCCCGGACGCAAGTTGCCGTTCTGAGAGCAGAGGCCTTCCGGCAATATGGGCAAACGGCCGTGCGGTTGCCGTGTCACACTGAAACAGATATGCCCAAGGAAAAAGAGGGAAATCTCTCATGAAAATCAAGGGTGCGAGCTGGGTGGTGGCTCTGCTGGTGCTGGCCGCGGCCTCGACCGCGATGTGTTCGGAGCAAGGCGTATTCCAGTTGGGAGAAAGCTCGAAACAGCCCATTGAGATAACAACCGAGAAACTCACGAGCAGATGGGTGCCTGAGGGCGTGGAGGTCACTCTCCTGGGCAACGTGCGCATTCGACAGGGTGATGTGACGCTCACCTGCGACAAGTTCGTCTTGGTCTATGATCGTGAACAGGGTGACAGGTCCTCCAAGCCTCCAGGCCTTCCAAAGGATTTGCAGAGCTGGAGCAAGGTGAGGTCCATGATCGCCGAGGGAAAGGTTAAGATGGTTCAGGATGATCGGATGGCCACAGCGGTCAAGGCCAAATTTGACAATGCCAGGCGCACACTCACTCTGACCGGCGGGCCTCCTAGACTCTGGCAGGGCGCTGATGTGGTGGCGGCCCATACGATCATCATCTACCTTGACGAAAACCGCGCTGAAGCACACAGCGGCGAAAATAACCAGATTAAGGTGACTATAAACCCGGGGAAGAAAAAACCGGAGGAACAATAAACGGAAATAGACTACTGAAGGCTGTGGGCCTGGTCAAGACTTACGGCGGCCACAGGGTTGTGGACGACGTGAGCGTTTCATTCCGGTCGGGTCAGGTGGTGGGGCTTCTCGGTCCCAACGGGGCGGGAAAAACCACGACATTTTACATGATTACCGGTTTGATTAGGCCGGACAGCGGAAAAGTGTACCTTGACGACCAGGATATATCCCAGTTGCCGGTGTACTTGCGTGCTCGACTCGGAATGAGCTATCTCCCGCAGGAAACCTCGGTATTCCGAAAGCTTACGGTCGGAGAGAACATCATGGCCATCCTGGAGACCGTAGAGCCCGATCGGAATCGCCGCAAAGAGCGATTGGAGGATCTCCTGGCCGAACTGAACCTCTCCGGGTTGCGTGATCAGGCGGCCGACAGCCTGTCCGGCGGTCAGCGCAGGCGTCTGGAAATCACCCGTGCTTTGGTCACCAATCCTGACTTCATGCTGCTGGATGAGCCGTTTGCAGGGCTCGATCCGATCGTGGTGCTGGAGATCCGGAAGATCATTTCCGAACTGAAGGAACGGGGCATAGGGGTTGTGATAACAGACCACAACACTAGAGAGACCCTTGGTGTTTGTGATAAAATATATCTGCTCGACCAAGGCCGCATCCTCGAACAGGGAGATCCGCAAGCCATAGCTGCGAGCGAACAGGCCAGAGAAGTTTATCTGGGAAAGCAGTTCCGGCTGTGAGTGTGATCGTGTGACATGGCGCTTCAGATAAGACAAACTCTGCGGCAGATCCAGCAATTGGTGATGACTCCGCAGCTTCAGCAGGCGATCAAGCTGCTCCAGTACAATCACCAGGAAATTGCCGACGTGCTGGAGCAGGAACTCAAGGAGAATCCTTTGCTGGAGGTGGCCCGCGAAGACGAACCGCTTACTGACCAGCAGCCCGACGAAAGAAATGATCTGGCTTCATTGGAAGACCTGGTAAGGGAACCCGAGCCAAAGAATCTCGAGATCCTCGACGTGGATTGGCAGAATTACGTCGAAACCTACGGCGGGGACAACTCCCGCATCAATCGTGACCCCAACGCTCCCTCACCCATTGATAATCTTTCCAAGAGCACCGAAAGCCTCTTTCATTATCTTCTGGCCCAGCTCCAGTTGAGCCACATCGAAGACCAGGACAGACGAATCGCCCTGGAACTTATCGGAAACGTGGACGAAAACGGATACCTGGATATTGAGATGGAGGAAGTGGCAAAGACCCTCGACGTGAAATTGAATCAGGTTAAGAGAGTCTTGAAGCTGGTCCAGGAGTTCGATCCGCCGGGCGTCGCAGCGAGGGACCTGAAGGAATGCCTGCTGATTCAGGCAGGCCGTCTTGACCCGGAAAACCCGGGTGCGGTCAGGATCATCAAGGAGGCGTTTGACCTGGTTCAAGAGGGCAAACTTGACAAGATAGCCCGTAAGCTCAAGATGTCTCATGATGAGGTTCAGGCGGCTTTCAAGGTGATCTCCAAATTGGAACCGAAACCCGGCAGACCCTACGATGAGTCCGAGGTCAGGTACGTGGTTCCTGACATCTACGTCATCAGAGTTGGGAACGATTACTCGGTGATCCTCAACGATGACGGGCTTCCGAGGCTGAAGATAAGCCCATTTTACCAGCAACAGCTCCACAATTCCGCTTCTCATTCGGTTGCGAAGGATTATATTCAGGATAAGATGCGCGGAGCCATGTGGCTTATCAAGAGCATCCATCAGCGTCAGAGGACAATCTACAAAGTTGCCAAGTCCATTATCAAATTTCAGAGGGAATTCTTCGACAAGGGGATAGATTTCTTGAAGCCTCTGGTCCTCAAGGATGTGGCCTATGACGTGGACATGCATGAATCTACCATCAGCAGGGTAACGTCCAACAAGTATATGCATACTCCGAGGGGGATATTCGAGCTGAAATTCTTTTTCAATTCAGGTCTGCCCCACGGGGTCGATTCCATTGCATCGGAGTCGGTCAAGAACCATATATCGAAGATTATCAAGGGCGAGAACCCGCAGCGACCGACGAGCGACAAAGAGATAGTGGACTTGTTGGCCAGGCATAAGATCCGGATAGCCCGTAGAACCGTGGCTAAGTATAGGGAACTAATGGGGATACCGCCGTCAAGTCAGAGAAGAAAGAAGTTTTGACCCGGGATCTCGCGACAGGGAGGCGATTGCAAATGCATACTGCAGTTACTTTCAGACACATGGAAGCTTCGGACGCTTTGAGGGACTACGTGACGGAAAGAACGGCCAGACTGAAGAGGTACATCGACAAACCGATGGAAGGACAGGCCACTCTTTCCATTCAGAGATTCCGCAATATAGCGGAAGTAATCATAAACACCGATGGCCTTCGAATTGCGGGTCAGGAATCCCACGAGGACATGTACGCCGCGATAGACCTCGTGATGGATAAGATCGAGCGCCAGGTCAAGAAGTACAAGGAGAAGATCAGGAACCACAAGCCTGCGCAAGGACGAGAAATTCGCTGGCGCAGAGACATCTACGAACCGGAGAGTTTCGAGGACGACAGCCAGCCGAAAGTGGTACGCACCGAGAATTACTTCGTGAAACCAATGTCCGTGGATGAGGCCGCAATGCAAATGGACCTTTCCAACCAGGATTTCCTCGTGTTCAACAATGCCTCCACCCAGACTGTCAATGTGATTTATCGACGAAAGGACGGTAACTACGGTCTTATCGTTCCGCAAAACGTATAGAGGTCAAGGCCTGTCACCTTCACCGGATCGGGCCGTGCGGAGTTGACCGCCAAGAGAAACGGCAAGAAAAGCGCAACAGGTAACCATCCTGAATCCCGCGGTTTTCGCCTCGGATACTCCCTGGGGAAAACCGCGTACTTGTTATGGTCGTCCGGAACATGTAAGATCAATTCCATGATCGGGCGACCAACACGGAAGCGACGTTTTTCCTGTGAGCCTCCGACATTCCGGAGCCGGACAAAATGAAGATTTTCGATTTTCTGGCCAGAGATGCGATATGTGCGTCTCTCAGGGCTTCTTCAAGAGAAGAGGTGCTCATGGAGCTGGTTGAGCCTCTTGCAGCGGCCAACTATCGCATAGACCGTGATCGCCTAATTCAGATTCTCATCGACAGGGAGAATCTCGGAACAACGGCTATTGGCGGGGGCATAGCGATTCCACATGGCACTTTCAACGGCCTGGACCGCCTCATGGGCAGCTTCGGCAGAAGTCTCGAAGGCGTGGATTTCAATTCCATGGACAGCAAGCCCGCGTACCTTTTCTTCTTGCTCGTTGCCCCGAAGAATTCCGCGGGAGAGCATCTCAAAGCCCTCGCGAGAATATCGCGACTCTTCAGGGACCCCATCCTCAAGAGAACCCTGCAACAAGCCCAAACCGCGGGAGAGATTCAGAACCTCCTGGAAGAAGCCGACCTTAGACTTCCTTGAACCACCAACCTTCACTGAGTACCGCAACTCTTGCATGGACCGGTACGCTCGCCGGACCGCATCCTCCCGAATGGCACAGTGTCGCCGCGCAGTGGCCGAACCCGCCCCCATGGGCTTGACAGGCCGTGTACCCGAGTCTATTCTCCAGATTGCGCGGCCGGGAGCCGTTCCCCGGCAAGATTTGCAAGTGAAGGTCCAAATGGCTGTTCGTCCTGATGACGGTTCATTCCTTGCTGAAGTGGAACGCGTATCGGGCGTTCCGGTAGCATCTTGTTTTCACTGTGAAAAATGCACCAGTGGATGTCCTTTGTCTTATGCGATGGATCTTCCTCCGAACCTGCTCATCAGGTACATCCAACTTGGACGGAAGGACAAGGTGATTTCGTCGGAAACCATATGGATATGCGCTTCGTGCATTACCTGTTCCACTCGATGTCCCAACGACATCGACCTGGCCCACGTGATGGACGCTCTGCGCCGCATGTCCATGAAACAGGGCAAAGTCAGCCTTCCACGGGTGCCCGCGTTTCACCGGGCGTTCATGAAGTCGATCCGCACCCACGGACGCGTCCATGAAATCGAGATGATCGCTAGGTTCAAGCTCAGGACTCGAACATTTCTTGAGGACATGGATCTTGGTCGGGAGATGTTCGCCAGAGGCCGAATCAGATTCATTCCGGAACGCACAAAGGGACGCGGGGCCATCCGCAGTATGCTGGGCCGATTGCCTGAAGAGAGCTGAAGAGAGCTGAAGAGAGTGTCATGTTCGATATGCTCCAATCTTGGCAACCAGCGGCGGCGACGAGCGGGAGCCGCCCAATTTGAAAGTACCGGGGAGATGGGGTTCGGGCGAGAGACCTTCTTTCACGACGCGACCTCCGACCGCAACCAAAAGAAGGGAATCCGCAGATTACGCAGATTTACGCAGATGAAGAAGTACGACTATTGCTGCCGAACGAGCACTCTTAAATCTGCGTCCATCTGCGACATCTGCGGATTAATTTCTTCGCGGCGAAGAAGGAAAATGAACCCTATTGATAAGAAGGTCCTTCCCCCTACAACTTCGTCAAACCCAGGGAGACAGAGGGCATGGATCTGAACTATTATCCGGGCTGCACCCTTCACGGGACTGCCTCCGATTACCACGAGAGCATCCTTGCCGTTTGCGGGAGGCTCGGTCTGGATCTTCACGAACTGGATGATTGGAACTGCTGCGGAGCGAGCAGCGCTCATGTGATGCATCCACAGGCTG
>DYLG01000020.1 GCA_020722215.1 Desulfomonile tiedjei | reverse complement strand
ACCAGAATTCTTCCCCAGCCGAATCTCGGTGCGGGCCGAGGATTGCCCGCACGAAATCGATCGGGGACGGACACCTCAGAAGGGGATCAGCCGAACCGACACCTCGGTACTCACTCTTCGTTGCTGGAACCTGTCCTGAATCGTCGACAGCGGGATACCCGAATCCCACCGTGGATTTTCCCGTGACGCGGCCCACCTGGAAGTCTCCCATTGCGAAGTCACGAGTCTCAAGAGCATGCTGAAAGTAGTGACGATCAGACAGATTCACCGGGCCCGAAGCCGGGACCGCTCCGCATGTCAGATTGCCCTCCGGGTCGATAATTCCAACGTTTGAATAGAAGAGAAAAGGTTGCTTTCCATAACACGACTCGATAACTCGTTTACACCCGGCCACGTCCAGGCTGCGTACCGCGGGGTCGGCGGCAAGCGAATTGAGCAGGCTTCGAGTTGTCTCAATCACGAACTCCATCCCTGTTCGGACCTAGCCGGCAGTCAAGAACGCCTTTTCCCGGACCAAGGACGCGTTCCGCGCCGAATGCTCCTTGTAACCGTGCAGAACAACAGCCAACGCCGGCGATATGCCGAGAAGGACCAGCAAGCATAAGCGAAATCGCAGACTATTCCGTAATGAAGTCATAGTTGGGCTCCATGAGAGTGTACAAGTTCCCTGAGAATTTGACTGAGGCTTCTCTTGGCTGGCACTCCTTTTCGCAATTACTAAGGCTCTCAGTACACGATTTCCGAAGCACGGCCACGCATTCGGGACTTTTCACCGTCATTCCGGCGAAAGCCGGAATCCAGATCTTCCAGTCCCGCGGGACGCGGGACTGGACCCCGGCTTCCGCCGGGGTGACGCCGCCAAATGTCTGACCGAACCCAGGAAAACCTCTACTTCGCCGGCATGGTCTTCGTGTCGGCCGGGCATGTCATGGGCTCGCCGGCCCGGGGCCATGTAACCGTTCCCTGAGCATGCGCGCAAGATAGAGCAATTCGGGACTCCTGAAAGCATACGAGGCCGCGCAAAAGAGAAGTGTTCCGGTCACCAGGGATCCCACGAGAATCAGGAGATTGTGGGAAGTGAGGCCAAGTTCCCATTGACCGAGGTCTCTCATCCAGAAAAGAGCCGCTCCCATCAACAGGGACGCGGCAGATGTTCTGCCGAGCGAGTCTAGCAGTTCGCCGGCCGGAAAACCATGGAGTCTGACGACCAGTACCCGGAAAAGCACCAACACGTTGAACGCGGCGGCCAGCGAGGTTGCCAAGGCCAATCCCCCATGCGCCATATACCCCATCAGTGCTATTCCTGCGATCAGATTGACTGCCACCGCACCCACGGACACGAGCAACGGGGTTCTTGTGTCCTTTATGGAGAAAAAGGTCTGATTGACCAGCTTCAGGGCGGAGAAAGCCCACAGGCCGGCAGTATACCAGAGCAGTGCGTACGCTGTTTGCTGAGTGTCAAAGTACTGAAACCGGCCCCTCTGAAAAAGTACCGAGACGATCGGCTCCCTGAGCAGTATAAGTCCAACGGTGGCCGGAATGGTGACCAGGGCGGTGAGGCGCAAGGCAAAGGAAAGTGAACTGCCAAGACCTGCCATGTCCTGCCTGCCCGCCTGCCGAGACATGGACGGGAGCACGGCAGTGCCCAGAGCTATGGCAAAAACTCCAAGGGGCAACTCCACAAGACGATCGGCATAATATAGCCAGGAGACGCTGCCCTGGCTAAGCAGCGAGGCGAGTATGGTGCCGACGAGCACGTTGATCTGATAGACCGCCCCACCCAGCGCCGCCGGCACGAACAGACGTCCGATCCTCTTCAGAGCGGGGTTGCCGAAATGGAAGTCCGGACGCACCCGAATCCGAGCGCGTTCCATAAATGGCACCTGCAGGACAAGCTGAAGCAGCCCGGAAACCAAGACCCCCCAGGCCAGAGCGTAATGGGCCGGAACACCCAGGAGCATGGTCAGCAGGGAAATGGCTCCGATCATGCAAAGGTTCAAGACTATCGGAGCAGCAGCCGGGGCCGCGAAATGCCCGAGAGAGTTTAGGACTCCGGACGCAAGGGCAACCAGGCCTATGAAGAAAATATAGGGAAACATCACCCGGTTGAGATCGACAGTCAAAGAGAACTTCTCCGGGTCCTCGAAGAAGCCGGGCGCCATGAGCCGAACGATCCAGGGGCTCAGCAGTATTCCCAGCGCGGTAACGACGGCAAGGATTATTGCAGCCACTGTGAAAGTGACTCGTGCGAGGCGCTCCGCCTCTTCTCTGCCCTGGTGCTGCAACGCCTCCACGTACGTGGGTACGAAGGCCGCGGAGATGGCGCCCTCGCCCAGAAGCCGGCGAAGAAGGTTGGGGATGCGGAATGCGACGAAGAAGGCATCCGCTCCGAGACCGGCCCCCATGAACAAAGCGATGCACATGTCTCTGAGAAATCCCAGGATTCTGCTCAGGACAGTCCAGAAGCCCACTACACCGGCCGCTCTGGCGACCGCTTCTTGTTCGGATGCGGATTCCTTGCTCGCGGATGCGGAAAAGGGTTGACTCTCATAGGAGGTTGCTGACATATATACTCTTTTATGGCATACTCGGATTCCCGGCCGCCAGCACTTACGCGGGCGCGGTCTCCGGAAGAAATCGGCAATGAACTATCGCCCGAACATGTGATCACAAGGAGCGCCCAATGGCAGATCATGCTTCAGCAATCAAACGGATGCGGCAAAACACCAAGAGACGCCTGCGAAACGTGTCCTACAAGTCTAGAGTTAAGACCGCGGTCAAGAAATACCTCCAGGCAGTGGCTGAGAAAGACTCTGCCGCGGATCAACTCCTGAGAGAGGCGTCATCTCTACTCCAAAAGGGAGTCTCCAAGGGGGTCTATCACAAGAATACCGCATCTCGCACCATCTCAAGACTGGCCTTGAAGCTTACGGAGCAACCGACGCAATAATCGCCGATCCCAAGACTCTCCCTTCGGGGATGCCTTATCGACGAGTGCAGGTCGCAACGCTGTCGAAATCTCAACGCAGGGCCTGCAAGGAGGCTTTCCGAGTCCCATCGCAAGACCTGCCTTGTTCATTGACCAGGGTCTCCGATGATCAACCAACCCGACCAAGAGGGGGGCTTCCCCGAAAACGGGGAAGCCAATCCTCCCGGCATTTCCCGCGTGTAAGAGGAGATGGCCGCCCATGGACTGGAGCCTTGGGACACTTTTTCCAATAGGTGCAGAAGAAAAGGGTCGTCGCTTCCCCAGTCGGGATTCGAGTAGTTCACCAGCCCCACGCCAGTCCCGGAATATATCAGGGCCATGCTTAGCAAGAGCGGTCCCTCACCCGCAGGCGATGCCTTGTCCTCCACATCGTACCAGCACGTGGGCAATACTGTCAGTTTCGATCCCAAGGGTGAGGAGAACAACCCGCTGACAGAAAACTGACGGTCCTTTTCTTTTCCGGGCGAGAAGAAGAACTCAGGCCCGCGGTCCGATGTCACCCGATCCGTCACTGCCAGCGGAACTGCAATCACGCTAAGATCCGGGCGGTGATCGTCGCGATCTGCAATTGCGTCCGCCGTGGCCGCCGGACCGACCCGGACAACAGAGCTTCTGAACATCTTGTGTATCTTGACAACTATTTCCGAAGGCTTCGGATATACCGGGTTGCCGAGTATGAGCCGCTGAATTCTCTCTCCCTCGCTCATGGGAGCGGATTTTTTCCTTCGGGCAGCCCCGCTGCGGTCAATTTTCTCCGCGGATTTCTCGGAGACCCACGGAAGGGACTCAACCAGCAGAAGCTGAACCGCACGTGCTCCGGAGTCTTCGGCAGAAGTCTTGGCCCGGATGAACCGCAGCATTTCGGCTGAAGGAATCAGGGAAACGATCCTGTCACGGCCGAAGGGCCGGTCTTCATCGTCGAGCAGTACAGACATCGGCAGGTACCACAGGGACCGGTCGGGAATCACAAAGACGGTCTTCTTGCCTTGGGGAAGCGGAGGCAGAACGCCAAGAAGAATCCTGTACAGTCTCCTGCATCGTTCCTTCCAAGCGTGCCCCATGAATGTTGACTGTTCGCCTAGGGAAAACTCTCGGAGCTTCTCCTGGAGCGCAAAAACCCCCTTGTCAATGTCCGAGCGATTCATGTGTATCTGATGGTACGCGGCACTCTCCCGGGTGATTATTCCCACGATCATCCGGTCTCGTAGAAGGTTGAAATCAAGGATCAAGTCCTCCTGCCCGAGCAATTTCTCCTGAACATCTCGGAGCGGCGCCGGTTGCCCGCTGCGGAGCAATGCGTATCTCTGAGAGCTTTTTCTCAGCGAAGCGCGTACGGAAGCAAGCCGGGATTTCAGCGCTTCCTCGTCCGAGGTCTTGGCGGATGCGGTCGGATTCTGTCTGAGCTCCACAAGTCTGGTGAGGAGTTGCGCCTCCTCCTCAAGGAGGCCGGCGGGAACGTCAAAGAACTCCACCAGTCCCGCCTTCTTGACAGTCAGGATTTTCCGACATATCCTCCGCTTTTCGAGAACGTGGAATAACTGTCCTGCCGCCGAGACCCTTGGCTCACTTTCCATAGGACCCAAAATCTTCACGGCCAACTCGTCGAAGACTGTGAACCGCTTTTCCATCTCATCAAGTACTGAGTGCCCCGGAGGCGCCGCGTCAATGAGTGACTCCAATTGGTCCACCGCGCTCCTGTACTTGAGTATTGCCTTGTCCGGGTCGCCCGACAGGTACAGCTTACGGGCTTGCTTGACTTCATTGTCGAAGCTTTCGAGACCGGTGGATCTCTTCACGTCCTGGACCGGAGGTTCGGACTGAGGTCCGAAGAGCCATTCGTAGCGACGACTCTTGTCCGCAAGCCTCAACATGTGTGAGGGGTCTGAAGCGCCGATTGTGTTTCCGGCATCGAAGCGGTTGCCCGCTGTAACTAGGCCGTAAGCCGCCGGAGGCATTACAAACTGGCAGAAGAAGAGCAGGGCGGCCAATATCGTCAGGCAAAACGGGCAATTGCCGCAGCTTAGGACCCAAGAATTGTCCGAAACAAGGCGCATGATTCGATCATAAGTGCCGGCGTTTCCGTCCGGCAGTAATTGCGCGGTCAGCCAAAGGCAGCAGCCGCGGTGCCGCCGCGAACGCACTCGCCGCCCGGATCCGAAGACTCCCCGCCGGGCAAGGTCATTTTTCGCTGGCCTCGTCTTGGTTCGCGTTGACCCACCAATCATCTTCCTTTTCTTTGAACCACCAGGCGGAGAAATCCGTGTTGAGAATGCTCCTGGCAAGCCTTCTGCCATCGTCGGTTCGAAGCTTTTTGACCGCGGCGGTAATCCAGTCCTTTGCATAGCGATTTCCGAGGTCTCCCAGTTCCTTCAGTTGCAGGATCATCTCAATCTGGTCCGCATCATGGGCTGATTCTGATTCAGGAGTGGCCCGACGGTTGAATTCCTCGGTCAGGCACCGAATTTCCTCGCCGAAAGGCAGGCCCGCGGTCATGTCTTGGAGGGCCGTGGATTCGTCAGCCTTGACATATTTCTTGTTCACGTAGTTCAAATCGCCGGTGCGCGCTTCCACCAGGTCGTGGAACAGGCACATAAGAACAATCCTATCTGTGGAGAGTGTTCCTGACATGCGGCCGAGAACATATCCGATGACTGCTGCGCGAAGGCTGTGTTCCGCCACAGTCTCGTTGCCCGTTCCGAGAAACTGAAATCCTGATCGGGGGGTTCGTTTGAGCATGCCCACTTCAAAGAGGAAATCGGCAATCGCTTTCAGTTGCACTGGTCGACCTCACTCCTATTTACGGTCCAGGCATCCCTACCACGATTTTCATTGCCCATCAAGGACGTCTTCGGCATGATGATACCTGCCAGCAATCCGGGTCACATGCACGGACAAGGTTCGGACAAGTCTCAATTCCTATTTGTGAATTTTGCGTTATGCCGGTTTCATTGCCGGGCCAAGTTGTGATAAACCCAACCACGTGATGGACTTTCAAGAAAAGACGGCGGTAGCGTGCGACCTGTGCGGCGGTGAGGATCAGTCCCTCCTTTTCGTGAAGGAAGGGTTCCCGCACGTGAGATGTCTCCGGTGTGGGCTCGTGTTCGTCAGCCCGAGGCTGGGCGGACACGGCGATTTGCAGAGATTGTCCGGCACAGGAGGCATGGGAGAGGATCGGCTCACCTCGTCGCAGCTCAAGCGATTGAGAAAGGAAGTGGAACTGCTCAGGCCATTTCGGCAGCTCAATCGGATTCTGGAGATCGGCGCGGGGAAGGGGTGGTTTCTCCTGGAGGCGCACAGACAGGGATGGGAGACCTGGGCGGTGGAAATCAACGTTCAGGCGCTCGATCGGCTCAACCAAATGGACTTGACCGGCGTGATCGTTCAACGGGCCGAGCAATTCGAGTCGCCGCCGGGCTCTGTGGACGTGGTGAGGATTTGGGACGTCATCGAGCATCTCGAATCTCCGCGGCAGGCTGTCAACAATATGTTCCGAGCTTTGCGGCCGGGCGGGTTGCTGAGGCTTTCGACGACGAATTTCGCGTCGTTGTCGCGCATGGTCAACGGCCCGGAATGGGTTTATCTCAACGGTGCAGACCATATCTTCCTGTTCGAGCCGGCCACTGTCGGACGGCTTCTGGAAGATGCGGGGTTTTCGGGAATACGCATCAGAACGCGGTCTTTCAATCTGAGACGTAAGCTGTATCACCCGGAACGGGAGCTTCCTGCGCGGTTTCCGCTTCTCAGGCCGTTCAGGAAGATCATCGACGAGGCTATCCGGTTCACGAAGTTTGGTCATCAAATGATAGTTACAGCGATCAGGCCCGAAAACGCTGCTGATGCCCGGTGAGATCCACGGGACCTTGACCCGTAGCTCGCCCGGAGTGCTCGGCCTGTTGGGCGGGTGCAAGAATTTGTTGAACATTTCTGCCGGGAAACGTGCTATAGTTGTGCGATTTCAAGTGTCGGGGGCTGCAAATGCCGAAGTTCGAGATAAGGCACAGGAGAACTGGCGCCGTCATCTTCAGCGGAAAAGGCAGAAATCTCAAGGAAATGGTCCAGGCCGCGGTCCAGTGGGGCGTTGACGCGACGCCTGGAAAGGTCGAGCTGAAAAAGCTGTTTACCAAAATAAGAAAGACCGACGTGGAGAAAACGCGGCTGTCCGGGGCAGCCTTGTCAAAGGTTGACCTTTCGCAGATCGACCTGAGCAACGCCGTGCTGACTGATGCGGATCTCAGTGCGACCGACCTGTCCGGCTGCGTGTTGACAGGAGCGGATCTCTCAAGCGCAAATCTGTCCAAGGCCGATCTTAGTGATGCTTCCTTGAGCGGCGCGAACCTGAACGGCGCGAATCTCGAAGGCGCCAACCTGTCCAAGTCCAAACTCGACGGGGCCGACCTGAGGAGCACGAATCTCAAGAATGCAGACCTGACAAGAACTAAGCTGGGAAAGACCTGGCTTCTCAATGCGGATCTCACGGGAGCGCAGCTCGGCTCATCGGATTTCTCCAAAGCCAGGCTTACCGGCAACAAGATGGCCGGAGCGGATCTGTCTTTCGCCGTCTTTCCCAACGCGCAACTTGTGGGTGTGGACCTGGCGGACGCCGTGTTGGAAAGAGCAGTCCTTTCCAAAGGGAATTTTACGAAGACCATATTTACCGGGGCACGGATGTCGGAGATCGAAGCCGAGCAAGCGGATCTCTCCGATGCGGACCTGACCAACGCCATCATCTCTTCTTCCAAGTTCAGGGGTGCGCGACTGACCGGCGCGCGGCTTCAGGGCGCCAAGCTCGATGGCGCCAAGTTCGAGAAAGGGGATCTTTCCGATGCGGACTTGTCCAAGGCGGATCTCTTGGAGGCGGATTTCGTCGGAGCCAAGCTCGTGAGCGCAACTCTCAGAGGAGCCATGCTGGAAAAGACCAATTTCGTAAAGGCGGACCTCTCCTACGCGGATCTCCAGGAGGCTCGCCTTGCAAAGGCAGACCTGATGGAAGCCACACTGAGAGGCGCCAATCTTAGCCATGCGGATCTCGCCGGCGTGAAGCTCGACGGAGCCAACTTGTCCGAAGCCAACCTATCGGGCGCAGACCTGACCGAGGCAAGGTTGGATAAGGCCGTAATGACATCGGCCGTTCTCAGCGGAGCCATGTGCGCTCGGGCTGTCCTGCAAGGATCGGACCTTAGCGGCGCGGACTTGACCAACGTGGATTTCTCCTCTGCGGACCTCCACGGGACAAAACTTGACGGAACGGACTTTTCCGGGAGCAAACTCTCCGGGGCCAGTCTGAGCGGCGCACACATGCACGGAACGAAGTTCGTGGCCGCGGATCTGTCAGGCGCCGACTTGTCCTGGGCCAACATTGAGGGCGCCGATTTTTCGGGGGTCATATTGGCCAAGACAAGTTTCAGGAGCGCTCAACTGACCAATGTGACAGGCATTCGGCTGAAAAAGAAAGGCCAGTAGCCTGCGGGTCCTAGGAGAGTGCCCGCATGGGTCCGTCCCTCCGTATTGGATGTGGGGGTACGCGGCTCTGCGCCTGACGTAGGCCGACGGACCTCCATCCTGGTTTGTCGGCGAGAAGGCGCGGTCAGATCGTCATGACTCTTGACAAATGCCGTAAAGATGTGTACGTACAACACTTTAATCTGAGCCTGAAGATGTCTGATTTCCTAGCGAGTCGGAATCCAGGCGTGGAACAAGGAAAAGAAAGCTAGATCGGACGGGGCCGGGGTCCCTGCACGCGGTAGGACGTGGAGACTTCTGCTGACGGCCCGTCCGGAGAAGCATGCCGGTGCCGTGCCCGGTGGTGGTCAGACCTGACATGCCCCGTGAGAGACCGGCTTGGAAAGGTGGTCCAGGCCCATACTTGCTTATGTTGTGCCCGACAATCGGCAACCGAAACCAGCGCATGGCCGGTGCCTGCGAAAAGCTGCTAATGATCGATGCGGACAGTGCCAAGGGCTGTTCGGAGGCCCACGAAATATGACGCTTGAAAAGATGCTTGCAGACAACAAGAAGACCATAGCGGAGAAATGGTTCCAGTCAATAGTTGGAAGCTACCCGCAGGAGGCTCAACGCTTTTTTCTCAATTTGGCCAATCCGATCACCAACCCCGTCGGTTCTACCATCAACAGAGGTGTTGAGGGAGCGCTCGAATGCCTGCTAAAGGGCGAAACCCTCGAATCCGCTGAAATCATTCAATGGCTCGACGATATCATCAGAATCAGGGCAGTGCAGGATTTCACTGCGGCAAGAGCCGTGGAGTTCGTGTTCGACCTGAAGAAGGTGGTGAGAAAAACAGTCGGCGGATCGATCAGCAATAGCGGAATCCTTGAAGAATTGTTGACTTTCGAGTCAAGAATAGATAGTTTGGCACTTTTGGCCTTCAACGTGTACATGCAATGTCGTGAAAAAGTGTACGAGCTTAAGACCAATGAGCTCAAGAGAAGCACGGCTAGACTTGTCAGGTCGGCCTGCCGAGTCTGGGAGTCGGGGGAACGCTGTTCGCCGGAGGATCTAAAGCTGGAATAGCTCAACATACAACGAGGTGACGGCATATGAACGCATGGTATTCCGTGTTCGCAGCCCTGTTCATCGTTTTGTTCCTTACGCTGGTTTCGCTCATCGGAGTGGGGCCGGTAGGGGCAAAAGGGATCTTCGGGATCTATATCCCGTACCTGGCTGCGGTGGTCTTCTTCGTGGGGATTGTTGTCCGGATAATCCAATGGGCCAAGGTTCCTGTTCCGTTCAACATTTGCACCACGGGCGGGCAGGGCAAGTCCCTCCCATGGATAAAGAACGACAACCTGGATTGTCCACACAACACCTGGGGCGTGATCGGACGCATGTTCCTGGAAGTCTTCCTTTTCCGTTCCCTTTTCAGGAACACGAAGGCGCAACTCGGACAAGGCGCTAAGCTCACGTTTGCATCGGCCAAATGGCTGTGGCTGTTCGGCATCCTGTTCCACTACTCATTCCTCACCATAGTTCTCAGGCATCTGCGCTTTTTCACTGAGCCTATGCCGTCATTTGTGCAGTGGATCTCTTATTTTGACGGGTTTTTCGAGCTACTGCTGCCGACGGTTTTCCTCACCGACATTGTCTTTCTGCTTGCCGCAGGCTACCTGTTCCTCAGGCGTGTGGTGATTCCGCAGATCCGCTACCTGTCGCTGCCCTCGGACTATTTTGCGCTCTTCCTCATCCTGGCTATCGGGATCTCGGGAGTGCTCATGAGACAGGTTTGGAAGGTGGACCTTCTCCAGGTGAAGGAACTGGCGCTGGGGCTCGCCAGCTTTCGTCCCGCGATCCCTCAGGGCATCGGCGACATCTTCTATATTCACCTGTTTCTCGTGTGCTGCCTGGCGGTCTATTTCCCGTTCAGCAAACTGATGCACGCTCCGGGTGTCTTTTTCAGTCCCACGAGAAACCTCGCAAATAACAACCGCATGGTCAGACATATCAATCCCTGGAACTACCCGGTGAAGGTCCACACTTATGAGGAGTACGAAGACGAATACAGGGAAAAGATGAAAGCAGTCGGACTACCTGTGGATAAGGAGTAAGAAATGGAACTCCATGAGCTTCCCAAACCCGAAGACCTGGTCAAAGACGTTAAGTATAGGAAGTTGCCCGAAAAACCATGGATGCAAGAGCCGGTGGACTTCAAGCCGGGCACCTACAACTACCCGGCGCTTGCCAAGAACCTCAAGAAGGTGCACATGCCCAATCCTCGGGAATGGCATGTTGATCAGCAAGACTGGCACCTTCCTGACGATTGGCAGGAGATTATTCTCAAGGGGTTCAAAGACCGATTGGAGAAATACCGCTCCTTTAGGCTCTTCATGGACATCTGCGTTCGCTGTGGCGCATGCGCGGACAAGTGCCACTTTTTCTTGGGCGGCGGAGACCCGAAGAACATGCCGGTTCTCAGGGCCGAGCTTATTCGTTCAGTATACCGTAACGATTTTACAACCGTGGGGAGATTGCTGGGCAATCTGGCAGGGGGCAGGAAACTGACTCTCCCGGTCCTCAAAGAGTGGTTCTATTATTTCTTCCAGTGCAGCGAGTGCCGGCGTTGTTCGGTCTTCTGCCCGTACGGAATCGACACCGCGGAGGTCACCATGATCGGCAGGGAACTGCTGAACCTGGTGGGACTCAATATCAACTGGGTCATGGAGCCTGTGGCAAACTGCTTCATGACCGGCAACCACCTCGGTATCCCTCCGCACGGACTCGTGGAGAACTGGGAATTCATGCAGGATGACATCGAGGAGATCACGGGCATCAAGGTCAATCTTCCGATCAATAAGAAGGGAGCGGAGATCCTGTTTGTGGTTCCGTCTGGAGACTATTTCGCAGACCCGGGGTCCTACACATTCATGGGGTATTTGGCCGTGCTTCACGAGATCGGACTTGACTACACCTGGAGCACGTACGCGTCCGAAGGCGGCAATTTCGGGCTATTTACCTCCCACGAAATGATCAAGCGACTTAACGCGAAGATCTATGCAGAGGCAAAACGACTCAAGGTCAAATGGATACTCGGCGGGGAATGCGGTCACATGTGGAGGGTCATTCATCAGTACATGGACACGATGAACGGTCCGGCGGATTTTCTTGAGGAACCCGTCTCACCAATAACAGGGACGAAGTTCGAGAACGCCAAGGGTACCAAGATGGTGCACATAGCGGAGTTCACTTCCGATCTGATCAGACACGGAAAGCTGAACCTGGACCCGAGCCGAAATGATCATATCAGGGTCACGTACCACGACTCGTGCAACCCTGCAAGGGCCGTCGGTCTCTTCGAGGAACCCAGAGACATCATACGCACGGTGTGCAAGAACTTCTACGAAATGCCCGAGGATAGCATCAGGGAGAAAACATACTGCTGCGCAGGAGGGGCCGGCCTAGGCAACGACGAGAACATGGAGATGCGGATGAGAGGAGGCCTTCCCAGGGCCAACGCCGTCAGATACGTCCGCGACCAGCGTGGTGTCAACAGGCTGCTTTGCATGTGCGCCATCGACCGTGCTACCCTCTCCACGATGATGGAGTACTGGGCGCCGGATGTAAGCGTTGGAGGCATCCACGAACTCGTTGCCAACGCGCTGATCATGAAGGGTGAGAAGAAGCGCACCGTGGATTTCCGCGGTGAACCAATCCCGGGCGTGGAGCCGGACGAGGAAGAGGAGTAGTAGGATGTACAACTCAGGCAAGGTCATCATCGGGATCATCATCTTTCTCGCCGTGTTTGCTCTTCCCATCTGGTACAACAGGGGCGCAGCCGTGGTCCCGCCAAAGCTGGAACTTCCCAAAGACGAGAAGCAATGTGTCGAGGCCACGGCTTACATGAAAGCCTCCCACATGGAAATGCTGGACACTTGGAGAAACTCGGTTGTGCGCGACGGGGCCAGAGTCTACGTGAGCACCACCGGGAAGACGTACAACATGAGTCTTCAGAACACATGTTTGGCATGCCACAAGACCAAGGAGAAGTTCTGCGATCGTTGTCACAACTACCTGGATGTGGCTCCC
This sequence comes from Desulfomonile tiedjei, assembly GCA_020722215.1. GTDB lineage: Bacteria > Desulfobacterota > Desulfomonilia > Desulfomonilales > Desulfomonilaceae > DYLG01. The sequence continues at coordinate 13,905 of DYLG01000020.1, read as the reverse complement.
GATTGTTGGGATTGCCACATCGCTCCGGAGGTCAAGCTGACGGGGAGGACAAAGTGATGGATAGTACGAGAAGAGATTTCTTGAAGATCGCCGGCCTCACCGCGCTGGGACTTGGAGCCAAACCGGCGGCAGACGCGTTTGCCGCTGCCGGTGGGCCGCGCATGACCCAGAATCCGCAGGCCCTCAAAGCAAAACGGTGGGCCATGGTCATTAACCTCAAGAAGTTCAAGGAGAGCGGTAAAGAGGCTCTCCAGCGCTGCGTAGACGCGTGCCATAAGGCTCACAATGTCCCGGATTTCGGAAATCCCAAGGACAATATTCGTTGGATATGGCCTGTGGAGCTTGCCGAGGCCTTGCCGACGGAGGAAAACCAATATCTCCACAAGTTCCACGAGGGGGCCCTGAGAGATTTTCCGGTGCTGGTTCTGTGCAATCACTGCGAAAAACCTCCTTGCGTGAGAGTGTGTCCAACCAAGGCCACTTTCCAGAGGCAGGACGGACTGGTGCTTATGGACTATCACCGGTGCATCGGGTGTCGGTATTGCATGGCCGCCTGTCCCTTCGGAGCGAGAAGCCTCAACTGGCGCGATCCGAGGCCGTTTATCAAGGAACTGAATCGGGAGTATCCCACCCGGGTGCGCGGTGTGGTGGAGAAATGCAATTTCTGCGCTGAGAGGCTTGCGGTCGGCAAGCCGCCCGCATGTGTGGAAGCCTGCAAGAATGGAGAGATGGCTTTCGGGGATCTCGAAGACGCCAACTCGGATGTGCGGAAGCTACTGCGCGACAACTTCGCCATCAGACGCAAACCGCAACTTGGGACACAACCTCAGGTTTATTACATAGTGTGAGGTAGTCATGTTTGAAAAGGCTTTAACTGGAAGTAAAGGCTACTACATCTGGGTGCTCTTCCTGCTCGCGGTCATAGGCTTCGGGGCTACGAACTACCTGAGGCAGTATTTCTATGGCTTGGGCATCACAGGAATGAGCAAGGATGTTTCGTGGGGCCTCTACATCGGCCAGCTCACCTTTCTGGTCGGTGTCGCGGCCTCTGCAGTCATGCTGGTATTGCCGTTCTACCTCCACGACCACAAGGTATTCGGCAAGATAACCATTCTCGGGGAATTTGTTGCCATCCCCGCCGTAATTATGTGCGTCCTCTTCGTTACCGCAGACCTTGGCCGTCCCGACCGTGTTATGAACGTGCTGCGCTATCCGACGCCCAACTCGATGCTCATGTGGGACGTGGTTGTGCTCAGCGGCTATCTGGTGCTCAATCTGTTCATCGGTTGGACCGTGCTGGGTTGTGAAAAAAGAGGAGTGGCGCCGCCCATCTGGGCCAAGGTGCTGATCTACATATCGATTCCGTGGGCCTTCAGCATCCACACGGTTACAGCGTACTTGTACGCCGGTCTTCCTGGACGCGGCTTCTGGATGACTGCAATCATGGCCCCCCGATTCTTGGGCTCGGCGTTTGCGTCCGGTCCCGCTCTGGTCATCCTGCTGTGCTACTTGCTTAGGCGGGTGGCAAACTTTGACGCCGGCCGCGAGGCTATCCAGAGTCTGGCCAAGATCGTGACCTACGCTATGGTTGCTAGTGTGTTTTTCATAATCTGCGAACTGTTCACGGTGTACTACAGCCAGGTTCCTGAGCACAAGAATCACTTCAACTATATCTTCACAGGGCTGCACGGGCATTCCAGCTTCGTGCCGGTGATGTGGACTTCGGCAATATTGGCGCTTATCGCCACGACTCTGCTCATCATACCCAGCACCCGCAAAAGCGATTCGGTCTTGCCGATAGTCTGCGTCATGGTCTTTGCTTCGCTGTGGATCGATAAGGGTCTCATTCTGATCGTCGTCGGCTTCATTCCTTCTCCTCTCGAGAAGATCATGGAATATGCGCCGACCTTGCCTGAGGCTGCCATCAGCATAGGAATCTGGGCAATCGGAGCCCTGATCCTAACTTTGCTATACAAGGTAGCAGTAGCGGTGCGCAAGCAGCAGGAATACTACAATGTGACCGAGGCGGCTCACTAGTGCCGAAACACGGGAAGGTCATCCAAGGCCTTCCCGTTCCTGTCCCTTGCTGTCGTTCAGTCTCCTCTCCTAGTACCGTGGAAGAGTTCGGTGCCCGCACCAGGATATATTTTTCTATCTTCAGGAGGCGCCGTAGACTCTACCTGAGGCCAGAATGCGGCCTGCTGTTCCGATCCCTCCAGGATCACCGTTGACGGGCCCGAGTCGGCCATCACGGGATTCTTGCGAATGTCGTCCCCGTGGATGCTGTAGCTGAACTCCACCGGTATATCATTCGGGTCGAAGGAGTAAATGGACAGAATGAAGCCGTGGTCTACGACTTCGGACACCCAGAAGCCTGCCGCCTCCAGCCTGGCCTTCAGCTCCCAAAGTGCTTCTTCGGTCTCCACTCCGAAGGAGACGTGATCAAAGCCGAACGGTCCTTTGGTTGGGGCGCCGTGATCCTTCTGCAACATCGGCTCGACTCCGGGCCATTCAAAGAACGCGATGAGATCGGTTTGGGAAATCTCAAAGAAATAATGCCTGTATCCGGGATGTCCAATTCCCACGACGAGTCTCATTCCCAGGAGATCTCTCCAGTAGCGAACGGTCTTGTCCATATCCCCGGTGGCCATTGCCAGGTGATTGATTCCGTTGAACTTTACCATGATGGCTCCTTTCGGAAGGCTTCTCGTTCTTCGTAGTGCCCAAGCATCCCACATGGACATTTCTATAGTAATATGCACCCCGATCGGCAAACACAAATCGTCCGTACCCTCGGCGTTTTTGACTCGACGGGACTTTTTCACGGTGTTGCGGAAGGAGAAAAGGATGGTCCCACGCGTTCAACGATCAATGTTGATAATGCCCCTAAACGTGCCTCGATTCATTGAGAAGGCTTACTTGCGCGGATCAGACGCCATCCTCCTGGACCTGGAAGACGCGGTCCCCCCCTCCGAGAAAGAGGCTGCCCGCGGCAGGATCACTGAATCCGTGGCTCTTGCGGGCCGGGGAGGCGCTGATGTGCTGATCCGGATCAACAACGAGTCGGACTTCATTGACAAAGACCTGGAAGCATCTGTAGTTCCCGGCGTAAGCGCGATTTTTGTCCCCAAAGTTGAGTCTGCGGAGCAGGTTGTTCAAGTTGAGGCGCTCATCGCGCATTACGAGGAGGAGCGGGGTCTCGCTCGCGGCAGCATCGGGCTGTCGGTTCATATCGAGAGCCCTATAGGCGTTCTGAGACTGGCCGAGATCGCATCGGCAGGCGCAAGGATTGAGTCCATGAGTCTCGGCGTTGACGACTACTGCCTCGAACTGGGTGTGGAGCCGTCCCGTGATGCAGCGGAACTCTTTTTCCCATTGAACATGATGGCCGTGGTCTGCAGGGCCCACGGGATCAGCCCGATAGGACTAATGGGAAGCGTGGCCGATTTCGGCGATGTCCAAGGTTTCGAGCTATCGGCCCGGCGCACACGAGCCTTGGGGTTCATGGGCGCTTACTGCATACACCCTGATCAGGTTCCCATATTGAACAGGGTTTACTCGCCTGATCCCCAAGAGGTGGAACATGCCCGACGGGTTGCTGAAGCATTCGAGGCCGGATTGAGGAAGGGCAGGGCTTCGGTGAACCTGGACGGGAAGATGGTTGACACGCCGATCTACAAGCAGGCCCTAAGGATGCTGGACCGCTTCCGGGCCGTGCGGGAAAAGGAGGCGCTCAAGGCGCGGGCTCTGGGAACTGTGGGCCCCTGATTTCCGGTAATCGGACCGTCTCGCCACGGCCAATGCGTTCAGCCTGCCGGCACAACGCCTCCCATGCCTCTCGGAAGGGGCTTCACAAGAGAGCGCTTCCGTGGCATACTTCCGTTTAGGAATCGTCTCCGGTCGCTCCGGCACATGTTACATGAAATCAGAGCAGCATTGAGGCCAAGACCTCGGCCACGGTGACAACCCCTCTTTACGGAGGATTGTGAATGTCGGCAATAGAGATCATCGAAGTTCGACAACGCTCGCAACTCAAGGAGTTCGTGAATCTTCCATGGAAGATATATCGAAATGACAATACATGGATTCCTCCTCTGAAAAAGGCCGTCAGACGGCTTCTGGACAAGGATAGGCATCCGTTCTGGAAGTTCTCCGAACAACTCTTGCTCTTGGCCAAGCGAAACGGGGAGACAATCGGAAGAATTGCGGGCATAGTCGACGGCAACTACAACCGTTATCACAACACGGGTATGGGTGTCTGGGGATTCTTCGAGTGCATCAATGATCCGGAAGCAGCAGCCGCGCTTTTTTCCCGAGTGGAGGAATGGGTATGCGGCAAGGGAATGACCTACCTTCGCGGCCCGTTAAGTCCTTCAATCAATTACGAAATCGGCATTCTCATCGAGGGCTTCGAACACAGGCCCACGTTCATGATGCCCTACAACCCTCCGTACTATGATCAAATAGTCAAGGCCGCAGGTTTTCGCAAGGAGAAGGACCTGCACTCATACCTGGTGGATCGAACCTGGAGCCCGCCAGGGTGGATGATGGAACTTGCGGACCGCATCAGGAGAAAGGGCAATGTCACGGTTCGGCATGCCCGCCGTGACCGGGTAAGAGAAGAGGTTGCGCTGATCAAGAAGATCTTCGACGAATCGTGGAACCGCAACTGGGGCTTTGTTCCCATGACGGACGACGAAGCGGAGGAGTTGACGTCGAATCTCCTGAAGATCGTTGATCCGGAGATCATATTCTTCATCAATTTCAAGGAGGAGCCGGTTTCCGTGGGACTTGTGGTTCCCGACATCAACCCCCTGCTTAAGCGTCTCAACGGCAAGATCGGCCTGCTCGGGCCTTTGAAGTTTCTCCTTTACCGGAAGGAAATCAACGGCATGCGCGGTCTTCTCTTCGGAATTAAGGAAGAATACAGGCAGTTAGGACTCCCGTTCCTCGGGCTGGACTATCTCCTTGGGGTCGCACGCAAGTCGGACAAATACCATTATCTTGAACTGGGCTGGAATCTGGAAGACAATGACGCGATAAACCAGCTTGAGACTGAGGGCGGAGCACGGCTTTTCAAGAAGTACCGAATCTACAGGAAATCCTTTGTGGACCGCTGGTAGGCCGCTATTTCCGGTCGAATGCGCCAATCCCATCCCGTCAAGGGAGTCGGTCATGCGTTTGGAGTGTCAAGTCGATATCGACGACCTTGTTGAGTTCAACGTGTATCACCATGATCATTCAACACATTCACGCCGCATGCTTAATAGGGTAAGAATCGGGACGGTCATGTTTTTCGCTCTCGTAGCAATAGGGATGGGATCGTTCCTCACGTCGGTCATCCCGGCCATCACCTTCTTCGGCTTGATGCTCTTCTGGGCAGTCTTCATGATTCCATGGAGCCATCGCAGGTCTTTGCGGAAGAATGCCGCGGGACTTTTTCGACATGGGCACAACATGGGTGCGCTGGGTCATCACACGTGGCAAATCACGCCGGAAGCGCTGCTGGGAATGACCCCGACCGGACGCTCGATAATTCCCTGGAATGGAGTCGAGAACATAGCAACGACGCCAGATCACACGTTCGTTTACTGCAGTGAGGTTCAGGCTGCGATCATTCCGCGCCGGAAGGTGACCACAGGGGATTATGAGGCATTCGTGAATGAAGTGAGAAGGTGCTCCGAACGTCCGTCCCATTGAGAAAATGATGATTCATCAACGGGTGAAGCATGACGCGGCCACACTGGGCATAGGCGGCACGCATCAGTCGGAAAATGAAGATGCAATTGCCAACCCGGGCTTGGACCTATGAAGATCCGCTTTCTTCGGGGAAACAATGAAGATACGGTACAAGAACAGCCTGGAGGATCTTATCCAATTCAACCTCTATCACTTTGAGCAATCCCCGTCCCTGCAAAGGAAGATGGCCGGACTCAAATGGGGGATGGCAGCTCTTGCTGCGGCTGTTATAGGCGTCCTGGGGTTGTTGCAAGGCTCCGTGGCGCCCGTCGTCCTGGGACTGGTCACGGGTGGTGCGTGTCTCTTTGTCATCCCGTGGTATGTGCGAAAGGATATGCGCAGGAATGTGGAGAGGTTGTACTCGGAACAGAAAAGCGACGCACTCCTCCAAGAACGTGAATTGGAGATCACCGAGACCGGCCTCGTCATGCGCTCGCCTCTAGGCGAGACGTTTGCCCCCTGGAACGGAATTGTTGGTGTGGCATCTACCCCCGGATACACATTCGTGTATGACCAACCACTCCAGGCCCATGTCATACCTAGGCGAGCCATCCTGCAAGGGGACTACGACGGCTTCGCAACCGAGTTGAAAGCTCGCACCCATGCTCTGGGCGGTTGAAACGGCGATACGGAGCACAAAGCCCATGGCGGGACGCCCCGTTTTCTTTCGCGCTAACGCTCTTTTCACACTTCCTGTGGATAACATGGCGGTAAGCCTGTGGATAACCTTTGGATGGATGCGAGAACATTGGGAAGAAAGCAGAGTGATCAAGAGTGGTGCAGTTCAAGATTGCTATGTCAAATCAGTACGTTGCAACGAACATAGCGGTTCCATTGGGGGTGCCGATCGAGCTGTCCGAGCCTTGCCAAAGTTATAAACACCTGTTGATAAACTGCAATTGGAACGACGGTAATCCAAGGGGTTTTCAAGTGGTTACGCCTTGACGGTAAATGCCGAAAGACTCCGCAATATCAGTCTGTTAGCTGGACTGCCGGAGCCTCACCCAGCCCCGGTTTCCATGCGGACTTCACAGAGTAATTGAGCACGAAGGGTCAGCATAGTACCCGCTGCTCTGTTCAGTTCACTATCTGAGTGCCGACACGAAAAGCCTTCCTGTTGATCTCGACTTTTTGGACGGACATATAGTCCTTCACCGCCTTGGCGAGCGCATCCTCGGTGATCGGAAGCAGGCCAACTCCTGACGCGGCTCCGATCAGGATGATGTTAGTGAGGAGTGGGTTTTCCATTTCCAACGCCTTGTCGGTCGCGGGAACGAAGTATGCCGTGCTGCTCAACGACTTGATTCTTTGACGGAGGCGATCAGTAGGGGGGTAGGAGATGTCGCCGCAAATCACGTCAACAGGATGGATGGGCCTTGTGTTTACCACGGAGACGGTTTCGGGGTTCCCGAACTGTGCCAGGACGCGCACCGCCTCGCTAGGCTCAAGGGCAATCAAGAGGTCCGCAGAGTGGGGCGGCAGAAGCGGCCCGTACTGGCGTTCCCTGGAGACTCGAACGTGGCTCATCACCGAGCCGCCTCTCTGGGAAGCGCCGTAAGTCTCCCCGATGGTCACCTTGTAACCCTGGTCCACGAGAACCGCTCCTATCAACAGAGACGCCACCACGTTTCCCTGGCCTCCGACTCCGCACACCACAAGATTGAAGGGATCCTTATTCATTCACGCACTCTCTTTGATGATTGCTCCCCTGGGGCAGATATCGACGCATACTCCGCAACCCGTGCAGATGGCGTCATCAATGGTTGATTTCTTGAGTGCCTGGTTCCAGTTGAGTCCCGGGCACCGAAACACCCGCGTGCACAGACGATTGCATCCGCATTCCTCGCCGATGCACTTTTCGGGGTCAATGGAAACATTGAATCGTCGGGCGGCCCTTTTCCCTCTAACCAGAGCGCACTCCTGCCTGAGGATGAGAACTCTGGCGCCCTCCTCCTGAAGCAGATCGTAGATTGTGTCCGATGCCGCCTTCAGATTGAACGGGTCCTCAATGAGGGTCTTTACGCCCAGCGATCTGCAAAGGTCTTCAATGGCCACTGGAGGAGCCTGATGTCCCATGGCATCCACCGGACTGCCGGGATGGGGTTGAAAGCCGGTCATCGCGGTGGCGCTGTTGTCGAGTATGATCAGCAGGAAGTCGGAATTCTGGTGGAGACCATTAATGAGCGCAGGAATAGCGGCGTGATAGAAGGTGGAGTCCCCGCACACCGCAATGGAAGGTTGGGTTCCGCCCAGTCCGCGCAGAATCCCGAACCCGCAGGCCATTCCGGTTCCCGATCCCATTGCGTGCAAGGTCTTGGCCTGATGGAAGCCGGTGGGCAGGACCGCAAGCGCGTAGCAACCGATGTCTCCGAAGACCACCCCATCTCTTCCGTCAAAGGCCAGCGCTTTCTTGATTGCCCAGTAAGAGGCACGGTGGGGACAACCCGCGCAAAAGGCAAGGGACCTTGCCGGAGCGAACTTATGCAGGTCGGCCGAGGCTTGCCTAGCGTAATCCTTGTCCTTTTCCGTCGGCGGGACGCCCATGACACTGCCGAGAATTCCCATGACCAAGGCCGGGCTCAGTTCTCCAACGTCGGGTGCGGCGCCGGATTTCTTTCCAAGAAACCTGATACGTGGAAGCTCACAATTGTGGTCGGCAAACAATTCCTTCACGTTGTTCTCGAGTACCGGATCCACCTCCTCGATGAAGAGAACTTTCTCGGTCCGCTTCAAGTGCTCCAGAAGAAACTTCTCCGGAAGAGGCCAAGTGGCGCCGATCTTCAGTATCCCGACCCTCGATTTCAAGCCCAGCAAGCCAACCGCCTCACTGGTGAACAACCATCCCGAACCACACGTGATTACCATGAGTTCCGGGTTCTCCGGGCCCTCGTACCGATTGAACGGGGAGGACTCCAAGATCTCTGCGGCCTTGCGCAGCCGGTTGTGAGCCATGGGATGCGTGGCGGCTGCCGGAAGCGCAGAAAGCATCCGCGTTGTGGGGAACAGCGGCAGCGGTCGGGATCGGGGCAGAGGGCCCAGAGTGACGTTTCCGCGGGCGTGCGATATGCGAGTTACGCTCCGAACTATGCATACGCTGCTAATCTTTCCGGAGAGTTCGAACGCCTCGCGTACCATGTCCTTGGCTTCATGAAATGTGGCGGGCTCAAAAAGGGGGAGGTCGGCAGCCTTTGCAAAGAACCTGGAGTCCTCCTCATTCGTGCTTGATATCCCTGCTGGATCATCGCATACGATGAGCACGAGGCCGCCGTTGATTCCGCTCAGGTTGAGGTTGAGCAGGAAATCCGAGGCCACGTTGAGGCCGTTCTGCTTCATGGCGCACAAAGCGTTCAACCCGGAACAAGCAGCAGCAGCCGCAACTTCCAGGGCGACTTTCTCGTTGACTGACCATTCTGCATATATGCCCATCTCAGCGGCGACCTGGGCCAACGACGCGATGATTTCGGACGATGGATTGCCCGGATAAGCCGCAGCCACCGAAATACCCGCTTCGAGTGCGCCTCGTGCCATGGCCTCATTGCCCATGAGAAGGACTTCCGTGCCTGGCGAGTCAAGACTTAACATAGACATGACGCGATCATACTCCTGACATCAGGGAAGCGTTCGCCTGCTTCAAATACATTACTCGGTCTTTCGAGCTTCAAATGCGAGGTATTCCTGGATGAACCTGTTGAGGTCGCCGTCCAACACTGCGTCCACATTGCCCATCTCGCAATTGGTCCTGTGATCCTTGACCAGGCGGTACGGGTGGAGAACGTATGACCTGATTTGGGATCCCCAGGCTATCTCCTTTTTTTGCCGGTGCATCTTGTCCTTTTCTGCGGCCCTTCTCTCCAGCTCAAGGTCGTAGAGTCTGGACCGGAGAACTTTCAAGGCTGTGGCCTTGTTCTTGTGCTGGGAACGCTCATTCTGGCACTGGACCACTATCCCGGTAGGCAGGTGGGTGATGCGAACGGCAGAGTCCGTTGTATTGACATGCTGTCCTCCAGCGCCTGAGGAACGGTACGTGTCTATCTTGAGGTCAGATTCATTGATCTGGATGTTCACGGAATCGTCAGCGTCCGGATAGACAAATAGCGAGGCAAATGATGTGTGTCGCCTCGAATTGGCGTCGAATGGAGATATGCGCACAAGACGATGGATACCCATCTCGGCGCGCAAACGGCCGTAGGCGTAGGGTCCGTCCACGGAAATAACCGCGGACTTGATTCCCGCTTCCTCTCCAGGCAATACATAAATGATCTCGGCCTTGTAGCGTTCATTTTCGGCCCATCTCAAGTACATTCTCATTATCATTTCCGCCCAGTCCTGTGCCTCCGTTCCTCCGGCGCCCGCGTGGATCTCCACGATAGCGCTGCTCGTATCCTCCGGCCGAGAGAAAAGTCGCCGGATCTCAAGACCGGTTACGTGCGCTTCAAGCCTGGAAAGCCTTTCGTCCACCTCCTTCAGAGTTGCCTGATCATCTTCTTCCATGGCCAATTCCAGAAGAACCTCCGCATCGTCCAGATCTCGGTTCAGGCCGAGAAAATCCTGAACAAGAGCGGAGATCTGCTTCTGCTCCCTGAGTATTCCTTTTGCGGATTCCGGGTCGTTCCAGAATTGAGGTTCTTCCTGAGTCTTCTGCAGTTCATCCAGGCGGGACAGCTTGGCATCCAGGTCAAAGATAACCTCTGAGTTCGTTGGTCTTCTGTCTCATTTCTGCAAGTCGTTCTTCAAGTTCCGGCATCTTCATCCTCCTTCGGAAAGGAAGCGCTTCCGCTGAACGCTCTCCCTTCCAGCCATCTGTTATATGCTGAGAAACCGTCCGATTCCGTGGTCTCCAAAGCTTCATCCATGATCTTGAGCTTCGCGTCAAGATTGTCTATGAAATGGACCAGCACTGCCTCTCTCGTCATGGGACGCACAGGGGATCCGAACTGGGGCCCTCCGTGGTGCGAGATGACGATGTGTTCAAGTTCCCGCAGCCAAGGCCGGTCGTCGATATTCATTTGGACCGCCGCCTGCCGAATTAGTTCGACTCCGAGCACAAGGTGGCCCACAAGCCGCCCCTGGGTCGTTCTGCCTCCTCGCCTGGGATCGAGTTCCTGCAACTTGCCGATGTCGTGGAGTATCGCCCCCGCTACGGCTACATCGCGGTTTATTGCGCTTTCCAAAGCCGCTATGGCCCCGACCTTGCGGGTGACTGCAGCCACGTGCTCGATCAGCCCGCCCTTGTATGCGTGATGTACCATTCTCGCAGCGGGATGTGTCTTGAACTGTTCATTGTTTTCGTCAAGGATCTTGACCACCAGCGAGGCAAGCTCCGGCGGCTGAAGCCCTAGGGCCGCATTCCGCAGACCTTCAAACAAAGCATCCGGGGCCTCATGGGGCGACCTAACCAGATCTTCGATGCCCGGCACTTCCGAAGGGGCAACGATTCTGATCTTGTCCACCACAAGCTGGTTCTTGTCTCTGTACCGTTCTACTCTCCCAACAACTTTGACGAAGTCCCCGGGTCTGAAATCCTGACCCCATTTACGAATAGCTTCAGGCCACATCTTGCCCGGGATTGTTCCGGTCGCGTCCCCCACGGCAAGATCCAGGTAATCGTCGCCTGATCGAGTCTTACGGGCCTCCTTGGATCTCAGCTCGAAGAACTGCATGACCGTGTCCCCGGCCTTGAGGTCCTTAACCGAAATACGCGACGGTTTGGATTCGAGGTCGTTCATGACCGGATGCCTTTCCGAGGTCCGAGTAGAGTCTCTATGGCGCGGGGGGACCCCGTGTCTCCGGGTGGTGCTTGTCAGCGACGCCTGCCACGATGGGCGATGCTGGCGGGAGTAGGCTGGGATGTACTGGTGTGGCTCAGCGCGTCGAGGCATTTTTCAATGAATGCCTCTACCTCAACCTTCTTGCCGCTGTGGAGCATGGCGTAGACTTCACCCAGTATCGGGGGATGATAACCTCGCTGACTCGCTATTCTCTGAGCGAATCTGGACGCCTCGAAACCCTCCACCGCGATTCTCTTCTTGCGATACTGTTCAAGAAGCACTCGGGCCGGCAACGACTTGCCGTGTTTCTCGTCCCTTGCAGCGAGTTCCCTGCCGAAACGGGCTGACCTGCCGCCCCGGCAAGTGGCGAGGAGATCGGCCATCCAAACCTGGCTTTCAGCGTCGAACGTCTCCGGTGATGCACCCAACAAGAGTCCGAACTGCCTTATCTCCGCGGTAACCAAGGTGGCATAGGTGGCAAGAAAGTTCTCGGGTGCGGATCCTGAGCCCTCAAGGATTCCGAACCCGATGGCGTACACGTTCTTCAGCGCAGCGGATATGGACGATCCGATGACATCGCTGGAGTACACGAGTCGGAACATTGGAGTCTCAATAAGAGGTTTGAGCCGCTCAAATGTCTCCGGATTCTCGCATGCTATCTGGGTTACTCCTGCTCCTCCGTAAACGATCTCGTGTGCCAGATTGGCTCCGGAAAGCACAGAAACCGTGACGATTTTTCCGAGGCGTTGCATCTCCATCCTGGTCGTTTGGCAGGGAAGCAGGCCTGTCTCGGGGATGAACCCCTTTGTGGCTATCACCAGATCCGCTCCCTCCGGCGCCAACTCCAGCGTCTTGCCAATGGTGGAATAGAAGTACTTGCTAGGGGTCACGATCAGTATGAGAGACGTGTCCTTTATGGCGGCCATGAAGTCGGCTTCGGGCCTCACTGATCGAGGAAGAACCATGTCCTTGAAGTGCCACGGATGTCGGCCTTCTACAGTCAATCGCTCGATCAACTCCTCTCTCGAATCGTAGAGGATCAGGGAATGCTCGGCCAGTTCCTCCTTCTTCAGAAGGTTCTTCCCGATGTGCAGCGCTAGTGTATAGCCCCAGGCGCCGGCGTTGATCACCGTCAACGTGTTTCGGCCGCTCAAAGGGTATATTCGCCTGTCGGCATGGTATCCGTAGAATTGCAGCAGCGACTCATCACCCCGAGAATAGCGACGCCGAAAAAACAAGTATCCGGAGAGGGCGCCCCGGCGCTTGAGATCCTTCACGCCGGTGAGGATGGCCTGGGGCAAGTCCGAAGATATCAGGGGATGAAACGGCGGGTCCTTATGATAGCGCGACCGAAAAAAAGCCGTGGTCGTTTCGATCTCTCTTTGCGCTCGTTCACGAACAGTACGAATGTCGAAGCGATCGAGCCCTTGAACCGCGCGCGCCACCAGATGGCTGGGATGAATCAGTTTGTTGCGGGCAATCTCCTCGACGGCCATGTGCGAGATTCGGTGCTGGGAGAGGGAGTCGTCGTGGTGAAGCACGAACGGCTCACCCATATCTATGCTCACATCCCCGAACGCGTGTTCAATCTTGCGGAACATCTTTTCGGGCTTTCTCAACCTGAGAAGGAACGGAACAAAATAGAACCAACTCTTTGGAAGCAGCGGGAAAACCGGAAACAGCGATGCTGCCGTCAGGTAGCGGTCTTCGGGAATTGCCGCGTAGGAAATGGCCATGGGCACCACCAACACCTTGCCCGTAGCCTTCACGGCAGATATGACCGCGTGCGGAACGTAAGGCTCACGAAGAATACCGTCCCGGGCTCTCACCGTGTACCTGCTTGTCCGGGCGAAAAGCACCTGGGTTTCCCTCTTTTCGGCCACAGCGGCGGAGAACCACGTATACGCCCGATGACGCATGGGCGAAAGAGCCTTGGGAACCTGCAGGCAGCGTATCCCTTTGAGCCAGGCGGATATCCCCCCGCGGCACACGTCGCCTGTAGCATGCATGATGGGCGGCGTCATTCCGAGCCGTCGAAACAGGTGACCGGTCACCAAATAGTCGTAGTAGGAAGTGTGACAGACAAAGAAGAACACAGGGCCGTTGAATTCGAAGATTTTTCGTTTGGCGGACAGGGGAACCGGCCGAGAGATATCTCTGAACAGCGTCCGGGCCAAGAAACCGTGCATGGCCGAGATTTGCCGAAACATGTCCCAGTCGAATGAGATCTCGAATTCGGCGAGAGTCTCTTGCAGTTCGCTTCTGTCGCTCCTGGGCTCGAAGTCTTCGGCAAGTCTAATGGCTCTTTCTCTGAGACTGACTGAGTCCAGAGTTGCAGGACGCAGTTCCGAAATGGAGTCTCTGAACACAACGAACGGGGGGTGGCGGGGAAAAAGTC
>DYLG01000019.1 GCA_020722215.1 Desulfomonile tiedjei | reverse complement strand
ACGCAGTAGCGTCCGGGCTACCCGCGTAGCACGATCTTGAACGCAAGGGAGGTTTTCAGACAGTTTCTTCCAGCCTGCCTGATGCTTGTCGGAAAGAACCCACAGGCTGGAAAGCCTGCGCCACATTGGCACAAAGGCCTCTCCTGTCTATGCTCAGGTTGAGTTTAGCGTTGCGTGCGGGGCCAACTCGGGATATGAATCTCTTCTCTGTTGGAGGAGCCATGGACGAACCGGTTTTTGTCGTGCTCAAGGTATTGCTGAGGCTGCTCTTTCCCACGGCCTTTTGCCTGGCCGTCGGCGCGTTGGGACTCCTCTTGTGGAGGCGCCGCAGAGTGGCTTTTCTGTTGCTGTTCGGATCTTTTGCGTTTCTCGCGGTCGCGGCTGTTCCCGTTACAGGGCTGGTCTTGGTAGGTAACCTGGAATCCGAGGCAGGGGACTATGCCGATCCGAAGAGACTCTCTTCAATGGGCATTCGGCACATAGTAGTGCTATCAGGCGAATTCCGTGAGGGCGACCTCACCTCTGCAGATCATCTTGGCGGGTCGATCTTGAGGCTTATGGAAGGCATCCGGCTGTGGCGCGCGGTCCCCGGATGCAAGCTTGTCCTCACCGGGGGAATCATACCGGGTTTGAGCGAAGAAATGGCTATCGCTGAAGCTATGGCTGCCGTTGCCCAAGACATGGGAGTGCCAAAGGAAGATGTCATTCTCGAATCCCGCTCCTGGACCACGGAAGACCAGGCGAAGCTCGTTGCGTCCATTGTCGGCAAGGAGCCGTTTGCCTTGGTCGCAGCGGCATTCCACATGCCCAGATCCCTGATGCTCTTCAGATTTCATGGACTTAACCCCATACCCGCGCCTGCGGATTTCCTGGCGAAAAGCATAAAGCTGAACTATGACACGTTGATCCCCCAGGCGCGAGGTCTCGGCTTAATGGAAATCGTGGTCAAAGAAAACCTTGCCACATTGGCCCTTTGGGCAAAATACCGGCTGAAATGAGAGACAATACGGTTTGCAGCAGACGGGACGGGCATGAGAGAAGAAAGCAAACCACCAAGGCACCAAGAAAACCCCAATAATAGTTTCTTTTTGGTACCTTGGTGGTAAAGGTTTCTACGGCGCCGGAGCAATGGTAGGGGCGGACCTGCGTGTCCGCCCTCTTCGGTCGGGTGAACCGCAGAAGGGCGCACACATGGGTGCGCCCCTACCACACGCCGCCCCGGCCGCGTTCATATATCCCGCCGAATGTGGGCGTACGGCGCGAATTCTGTATTCGACCTCTTCGTTTTCTCCTTGGCGGCTTTGTGTCTTGGTGGTGAAGATTCTCGTATTCGTTCTTCTCCGCTCGGTTCAGAGGAACCTCAAAACCAGGTTTTCCCAGCCCTTGGCTTTGAATGTGCCGTACACGTCCGACAGAGGCTCTCGTGTCTGCGCTGTTTGGCCTATGATGGACAACAGGCTCTGGGCCTCGGATTCGATGAATTTCACGCTATCCTCGGCCAGGTGCAGACCTTTGAGTTCCGGTCTGAGATCCTCGGGCTCAAGTAGTATGGCCCAACCACGTCCGTATGGGTCCGTGTTCGCGCATCCGGGATCAGCCTGGAGGTCAGGGTTCACCGCGACAACGACGCCGCTCAACGGGGCCTTCACTGCTGCCTCGTTTCCATCGCGAGCGATGACGTACGCCTGCTCTCCCGCCTTGACCCGGGTTCCCACTGACGGCAGGCCGACCGAGTCCGCCTTGCCCACAAGACGATTACCGAAATCATCAAGACCTACGCGCACTCTCGCCCCATATTCGACTCTCGCCCATGCATGGTTCCCATGGACATAGTAGTCCTCGGGAACAGCATAGCCGGCAGCGGAGAGACATTTGGGCGGTCCCATAAGAGTATAGTCCGCCTGGATCGTGTCATCCATCATCTGGTCGAAGGGACAGTCGCCGCACTGGTAGCTTCGAGCGCATAACTTCGCGGCCGGTGCTCGGCCGGTAAGAGCGTGGCGGCAGCCCTGTCGATCCGTGGGGAGATCGATCATCTTGCCGCTCCACCCGGCTTTGTGTGTTTCTTTGGCCATTCTCTTGGTCATAGCTTTGTCGAAGGCGCATGTGGGGCAGTCGAACGCGTTGTCGCAGAATTTCTTGCCTACCACTCCTGCTTTAACCCAGACGCACTCGTCCTGGACGAAGTTGAATCCTGCAATGGGTCCTCGCTTCTTCTGTGGGGTAGCCAAAATGGGCCTCCTTGACTGGTATGTTCTTCAGGGTGATCTTTGGTCCTGGATTTCCTAAGCGGTCCACTGAGCAAATAAGGCTGCATATTGGGACTGGATCACCAGCCCGGCCAATGGCCGCCGACAGTAGGACCGGCATCTTGCCGGTCATCATTCGAAACCCCCACTCATGACGGGCAAGATGCCCATCCCTGCTGTCCCGTCGGATGTGGTGACCAGCGGGAACCGCATCGTTCGCGGTCTTTCCTCGCTTGATGCGCTTCGCTTCGCTCAGCGCATCCTATGCTTCTTCCTCATCGTCAGTCCGGCGGGCCGTGGATGCAATCCGTCTTGCCCGTCGGAACGCAAATCATAACATGGTGCTGGATTCGCGCCGCAGGCCCGCACCTCGTCCAAAGTTTGACCATAGCTGTTTTTCGCCAAAAAAACCATCGTTTTCTCGTGGCCTCTGCGGCCCGAGGCTCCGGCCGCAATATGAAAGCAAACAGAAATCCCCTCGGTACGGAGGGGATTTCCATCGTTTCCGACCCAACACGATGTAGTCGCCGGAAGCGCCTGTATTCCGGGCTGTCACACCATGTCGAAGTAATAGGGCTTGAGGCACTCAGTGCGTTTCCGGAAGTTTTCCGGGTCCATGAACCAGGCAGCCGCGGCAAACGAAGAACCCAAAGAGTTCCCGTCTTGAGGAGTGAAGCAGAAGCCGATGACCTCGTGACCCTTTCGCACCTGTATAGAGGGTTCCACGATTACCGTCTGGTTGAGAATCCTGCCGAAGTAGCCGTGGTCTCGGCCGAAGGAAAACACCTCACAAGCCGAGGTCTTAGTGGTGAGCGAGATCCGCGGATCTTCTTTGAACAGGCGGATTACATCTTCCCTGCTTATGGCCTGCCTGAGTTTCAATGTGAAGTAAATACAGTGCATGTACTGCGTGTTGAGCTTCAGCGCTGATGAAAAGAGGTTCAGCTCCAGGCCCTTAGTGCGGAACAGGTGATACGCATCTCTGGCATGGTGCGTTCCGAACACAGGGTCGCCATGTTTGCCCACATCAGGCGAAGGGACAAACCCCTTGGTTTGACTGATATCGTTCGCACGCCGAATGCACAGGAAACGCCCCTCTTCCAGGTTGTTCTCACCGTTTGCCAGGGCTATGGTATTGATAAGAACACATAGATTGTGGGTGTTGCAGCTCACGACCTGGATGAACTTGTCTTCCCCGGGCGCCAGGGTTTCATCGTTTATTCCGGTGGCGTACATCTTGCCGAAGCCGAACTCGCTGCCTTGGGCAATGAACCCCTTGGTGGTCTCGATGTAGTTCTGATAGAACTCGTTCTTATTGGAAATGCCCACGCCGGATGGTGTGCAATCCACCACAACATCGGCTTTTCTCAGCGCCTCTTCGTGAACCATCACGGGCTTCACGCCCATTGCCTCGAAATCCCTAATCTTGTCCTCGTCTGCCACAAGCTTGGCGCCCCGGGAAATGAGCGCATGAATCTTGGGCAAGTCCCTCGCGACCGGCGAGCGCTTGTGGAAGGTCACTTCAGAGAAGCCGGCCTGCTCTCCAAAGGAGCAAAGCAAACCGATGAGAGGCTCGCCGATTGTTCCGGTACCAACAACGTGAACCACTCCTTTTTCTTTGGCCATTGGTCCTTACTCCTTGTTGCTGATGATGAACAAATTTTGGATCGACTCTTGTAACAGCCACGTTTTGGCAGACGCGCAGGTTCACCCATCCGGACGGATGAGCAAACCGTTCCATATTGGTCTCAGGACGGGATCTTAGTCACTATTGCTCAAGTCCGGTGACGTATTCGGAGCCAAGCGCCAAACGGCTGCGGTAGGACCGGCATCTTGCCGGTCATTGGACGGGGGAGCGGTAGGGGCGACCGGCCGGTCACCCCTACAATGCAAGCCGTTGAATCAATGGACGACCGTATTCCCGAAACAAAGTGCTAAGTCCCATCCATCTCGTAAGACTATCACTATCGTCATCCCAAATCAACGGACCTGTCGGCCGAACGCGGCTACGTTTCTCACAGAAAGGGTACAAAACGTTTCAAGGAATAATGCCGTTTTCTTTCCTTGGGTTGATCCGATGTTTCGGACTCTTCCGGTTCGACATCCGGTGGCGGCTCGCGGGTCTCGGCCTTGGACGCCCCAGGCTCCTCTTGCAATTCCTCGCTGGTTTCCCTATCAGGCTGCTGCATCTCCACGCCGGCGGCAGCGGGCTGCTCGACGGCTTCGGAGGCAGGTTTTCTCCTGTTCCAACGCCTACGTCGGCCCGGTTTTCGCGTCCTTTTCCGTTCTTCCGGGGCCGCCTCATCTACAATTTCACCGCTTGGCTCTACGGGTATTGGTTCAGGGGCCTCCACTTCGACGGCAATCGGTTCAGGCTGTTCCTTTCGGACGGCCTGTGGCGCGGCTGTTGTCGCGGTCGGCTCCTCGACGCTAACCGATTCGGCTTCTTCCTTCCTGACTGCCTCCACCGCGATCTCCTTGAGGGGGAGGAACTCCTTTGCCAAAACCGTCACGCGAATATCGTGCTGCTGTTCCAGCTCAACTATCAGTGACCGGAGGTTGTTGAGAAGGTACTCCGCCACCTTGGCGGGAACCGTAGCCAACACATCGGAAACATCGGGTTTTATGGCCAGTGACTTAATTTTCCTGAAGATGGCCAGCGCGGACATCTCAGGGGACTTCATCTTGCCGCGTCCCTCGCAAAGCGGGCATTCAAGGTATTCACCCGTGCCCAGCGATGATTTCAGTCGCTGGCGGGACAGTTCGAGCAGTCCCAAGGCCGATATGTTCAAGACCTTCGACTTGGCCCTATCATTCTTGAGAACTCCCTTGAGGGCTTTCACAACTTCCTGCCTGTGCCGCTTGCTGTTCATGTCGATGAAGTCGATGACGATGATCCCGCCAAGATCTCGGAGACGCAACTGGCGCGCTATCTCCGGCGCAGCCTCCATGTTGACCTTGAACGCGGTCTCCTCGATTCCTCTCTCTCTCGTTGCGCTGCCCGAGTTCACGTCCACCGTCACCAAGGCTTCGGTGGGCTCAATGACGATGTACCCTCCACTCTTGAGTTTGATGCGTCTTCTGTACACTTGCTCGATCTGCTCTTCCAATTGGTATTTGTTGAACAGTGGACGCCTCTCCTGGTAGAGTTTGACGATTTTGGCATGGCGCGGCATGATTTGCTGGAGGAAGTCTCTCGCCTTGTTGAATACCGCTTTGTCGTCCACGAGGATTTCGTTGATGTCCGGAGTGAAGTGGTCCCGGATGGAGCGTATCACCACGTCGTGCTCTCTGTAGAGGAGCACCGGAGCAGCACTTCCGGCGACTCTCTCCTCAATTGATTGCCAGAGTTTCAGCAAGTAGCTGAGATCGCGGGACAACTCCGTCTTGGTTCGCCCCATGCCTGCGGTTCTGATGATGAATCCCATATTTTCCGGCGGCGTCAACTGCTTCACCAGTTCCCTGAGCTTCTTGCGCTCCTTTTCATCGTCGATCTTTCGGGACACTCCGTGGAGGTCCGTGCCGGGCATGAGCACCAGGTACCTGCCGGCCAGGGAGATGTTCGTCGTTAGGCTTGCGCCCTTGCTGTCGCGCTCCTCCTTGTTGACTTGTACAATCACCGGATCATTTTTCTTGAAGACCTCCTCAATGCGCGGGCGCCTGTGGCTTTCTTGAAAGGATTCGGAAAAATAGGAGGGGTGAACGTCGCTTATGGGCAGAAAACCATGCCTGGTTGCTCCATAATCGACGAAGGCCGCCTGAAGAGATGGTTCGATCCTTGCGACAAGTCCTTTGTAAATGTTTCCCAGCGTGGCTTCCCGGGTTTTCACCTGGACGTCCAGTTCCTCAAGAAGGCCGTCGGAGACCACCGCCACTCGGCACTCCTCCGGGTGGACGGCATTGATAAGCATTTTCTTTACCATTTCAACCTGTTGTTCCTTGCACGGATGTGTTCCCGTGCGAAGATACTCCCGGCTAAGATCGCCAGGGAGGCGCATAGCGTCTACGAATTCGAGAGCCCCCTTTCTATATGATTTTTGATCTCATTCCACAATTCCTTTTTGCCCTGGCCATTGTGGGAGGAAAAAACTAGTACCGGAGCATCGCCGTCGGCCTGCTTTTCCAGGAGCGCTTTCTGGCGCATCAGCTTTGTACGGGGAAGCTTGTCGGCCTTTGTGGCGGCCAAGACAAACCGAATATCATGGAATTTCAGGAACTCCATCAGCGTCCTGTCGGATTCGGCCAAACCGCGCCGCGCGTCCACTATCATTACCACCGCGGCAAGCTGTTCCCTGTCTCTGAGATAGTTCTCCACCATGGGACCCCAGCGCGCTCTCACCGCCTCGGGCGCCTTTGCAAATCCGTAGCCCGGCAGGTCCACGAAAATGAACCGGTTGTTCACCAGGTAGAAATTCAACGCTCTGGTCTGCCCCGGAGTCCTGGATGTCCGGACGAGACCGCGGCGACCTAACAGGGTGTTGATCATGGAAGACTTGCCCACGTTCGAGCGCCCCGCGAAAGCCAATTCCGGGAGGCCCCCCTTCGGGTAGTCCTTCTTCGCCGCGGCGGCTCGCAGAAAATCCGCGCTCAGTATCTTCATTCAGTTTATCTCCCGGGGCCAGGCTTCGTGAATCGACCGGAAGCCGTTAGACCCAAGACGGCTTACCGAGCGCCCGACATTGGGCGCAGCCGTGGCGATCATGAGAGCGCTCATTATCTTATTATACCGCGCAGAATTGGATGGACAACACGCAATTTGCAGAGCAGTCTTGGATTATGAAAGGAAAGAACGAGGACGCGGCGCATGAAAGCTCTTGTATTCGATGGAACAATATCTCTCAGGGAGGTTCCGAAGCCGGAGCCTGCGGCCGGAGAGGCCTTAATCAATGTCCTGATCGCGGGTATATGCAAGACCGATCTGGAGTTGACCCTCGGATACATGGATTTCCGGGGGATCCCGGGTCATGAGTTCGTGGGAGTGGTCGAGCACTCGCCCGTCTCCGAACTCGTGGGATCGCGGGTCGTGGGGGAAATCAATGCAGGATGCGGTAAATGCTCATATTGCTTGAGAGGCCTTGAGCGTCACTGTCCGGAGCGGACCGTCCTTGGGATTCTCAACCGCAAGGGCACTATGGCCGAGTACTTGACTCTTCCCGTTTCCAATCTGTTGAGAGTTCCGGACAGTCTGCCGAATGAGAAGGCGGTGTTCACGGAACCGCTGGCCGCTGCAATGGAAATACTCGAGCAAGTGATGATCCGGCCCGCGGACCGGGTTCTCGTGATAGGGGACGGGAAGCTGGGGCTTCTGGTATCCATGGCGCTGCGGTTGACCGGGTGCGATCTTCTGCTCACGGGCAAGCACCGACACAAACTGGAACTCTTCGCCCGAACCGGAGGTGCGGTTTGCATGCTTTCCGATCTTGTTCGTTCCGGCGAGCGATTCGACATAGTCGTGGAAGCTTCGGGCTCGCCGTCGGGATGGGATCTTGCAGTCAACAGCGTCAGACCGAGAGGCGCCATTGTGCTCAAGAGTACGTATCATGGGAATTTGGACTTCAATCCCGCTCCCTTGGTGATCGACGAGATAACGGTGGTGGGCTCAAGGTGCGGGCTTTTCGGGCCTGCCTTGCGAGTGATGGACCTTGGCCTGGTGGACCCTACGCCTCTCGTCGAGGCAACATACCCGCTGGATGAGGCGGAAAAAGCGTTTGCCAAGGCCGGCGAACGTGGAGCGCTCAAGGTCCTTCTGACAGTGTGATCTCAGCGGGACAGGCATCCTGCCCGTCATTGAAATGATGAGAAAAGAATCTTCACCACAAAGGCGCCAAGAAGAAACTCTCTTGTGATCCCTTTGTGTCTTGGTGCCTCCGTGGTTAAATTCCTCTTTCCAGTGGGACCGGCGGCCTTGCTGCCACCGGCGGTCTCGGCAGCTCCGGCGGCCCGCCGGTGATGGTCGGCCGGCCTCCGCGCAGTAATTGGCACCCGCGAACATGCGGATGGCCCGGTCTTTCACATGGCATGCTGTGAGGCCGTTCAGCGAGGGGAATGGTCCCCGAAGTCTTATTTTCTTGCAGAAATAGCGGTTGCGTTTGCAGAGTTCCTGAAGTAAGGGATGTCGTGTTGCGGATTCACACCTGTAGGGAGGGCGAGAAAGCCGGCCCGCTTGACGCCGCTGACGGCGTGATTTACGATAAGATAGCTTTTCCGCACACAAAAGCAGTGTGCCACGAGGACGCGTGACAACAGTACCCGACGATCGGCGCCCCAATTCGCCTCTGGTTGAGGTGGTGTTTGAGATCCGGTTTCCCGGCGAGAAAGCCGTAGAATCGCGACGCCATCAAATACAGGAAAGCTTCAGGTCTGACTACCCAAGTTTGTGGGTCCCCAAAGTGGAATCGGGCATGGCCTTGGCCTTGGAGCCTTTTCGTTTTGAGAGACCGGATCGAAGTGCCGGAGTCATGGTGTCTCTCGACAGGTTCGGGTTTTACTCCCGGGCATATCCTGGCTTTGAGAAGTTCCGGACCGAATGCCTCCGAGTGATGAGACTTCTAGCTTCGCTCATTCCCATTGAACGACTCAATCGGATTGGGCTTCGGCACATCAATATGATTCCCTTTCTTCGGGAAGGCGGCCTTGTTCCGTTCGATGAGTTCTTTCAGTTAGGGAGTAAGCTGTCGGAATTGCTCTCAGGCAAATTCGAAAACATCAGTTTGGCCTTTGCCATGCCTGCCGTGGGCGGCAAGATAACGACACGAATCGAATCAATCATTAGAACTGATCGGAGTCAGGAGGCATTTCTTCTTGATTTCGATTATGCCAAGGAAGGAGAGCTGTCTTTCGCCGCGGTTGATCAGTATTTGCAGGAGGCTCATGACGAATCCGCGGCGCTTTTCCATCGGCTTATTACGCCCAGTTATCGTGACTACATTAGGGGTGAAGAGGTCTAACCATGGAAAACGCAATTGCTGAGCGATTACCCTTTTCAGGGTTTCGCCCCTCTTGGAATGGACGAATCCGGACTCGCGGGGCATATCGAGACCAGGCCGGCGCCCCTGAATTAGAAACCGCCTGTGTCATAGTGATTCAAACCGGCGCGACGCTGTCCCGGGAGTTGCCGGATGAATACAGAGTGTTGAAAAGGGTTTTTGTAGGACAGGACTTGAGGCTTATCGCACGAAAGCCCGTCACGATACATGTTGCGCGGGGCGAAAACCTCTGGTTCGCCACGAGCCAAAGGCTTGACATTTACGCCACGGGAGAGTCTGCTCAGCAAGCTATGGAGGAATTCGCTATTCATCTCCTGTATTTCTATCGACATTACCAAGAGTTGGATTCATCAGAAGCCGGTAAAGGAGCATTGAAGCTGAAGCGGGTTTTTGGGGACAGCTTCATCGAGGCTTCCGCATGAAAGTGGATCGGAAGCGCGCCGAGCAGAGTCTCGTGGAGAAGGGCTTTCGGCGTGACAAATCGCCCGGCCATGTCTACTTCTTTCACATTCATCGCGGACAGGAAACGGGAATAAAGACGTACGTTTCCCACAGCAAGAAATACAAAGACATCGGTCCCGACAATCTTGAAAGCATGCGTCGCCAGCTTAGGCTGGAAACTCGCGGGCAGGCAATTGACTTGCTGCAATGCCCCATGAGCGGAGCCGACTATAACGATTACCTTATCGAGATGGGACACATTGATCCCGAAGACCCTTCGTAATTCACCACGCGGCCTCGGGTCGCAGCGAACACCAACCACAAAGACATGAAAAATTCAAAGGTCTTTTCCCTTGGTGTCTTCGTGGCTTGGTGGTTCGTTCCTTGTCCTTCGCTGCGAACGGTGGCAGGATCGTGCCGCTTGCCATCAGATATACCCCAGATCGGCCAGGCGTTTCCTTATGATCTCTTCTTCTTCGGAGGTGTAACCCAGTTTTGATTCGGGCTCTTCCTCCGGCGCCTGGTCTGCATCTCGGGCGGCTCCCATGGCGATTCTCATGGCATCGGGATCTTCGCTGTTGATGATTCTTCCTCCCATGTGATGCGGGACAGCCAGGCCGAACTCATGCAGGATCGTGGGCGTGATGTCCATCAACGAGGCGCCTATGATCTCTCTGCCCTTCTTGGTTCCGTTGCGCAAATCGGTCATTTTCGTGACGATGAAGATGCCGTCCGGATCATGATTCGCACCGTCGGGGCCGGCATCGTGTACAGGCTTGAGAACTTCGCCGGTCCCGACAGTTCCTATTGAACGGCGGTTCAGGTCGTCGAAGTAAACGATCAGGTCGGGCGGCACGCCTTTGCAGGACCTGAAGATCTCTTCGGGCTTGAGAGTGCGTGTAGCCATCCCGCAGCCCTGTTCGTCAGTGATATCCGCCAGCAGCTTTGCCAGGTGATCTCTGAAGGAATGGTACTCGCCGGGATCCACGATTCCCGAAGGTTCCCGGCCCTTGACATTTAGGAACACCCGGGCATAATAGCCGCCTTCGCTCCAGGCCTTGGTCGCGGACCAGTCCACCAGGTCGTGAGTGAACGCGGTTTCCTCGTGAACCTGATTCCTGAGCGTAAGGAAACCTTTCTTGATTAGCCATTCGTTGACGCACACCCCGCCCAAGAGGTTGCGGCACCCGTGATCCGAGACCACCATGACCGTGGTTTCGTCCATCAGACGGCCAAGAAGTGATCCGATCCTCGCGTCGATGTATTTGTAGAAGTCGCGGATCGCTGTCTTGTACTTGCTTTGGGGGTCGTGCAAAGGATGATCAGAGTCTGAGCATTTCCAAAAAGCATGATGGAGTCGATCAGTTCCAATCTCAACCATCATGAAGAAGTCCCAGTTCTCATTGATCAGGAAATGCTCCGCTACGTTGAATCGACGATCCGCCATCGCGTACAAATCCCTCAAGAGCCGATCCTTATTTGCCGTGCGGAAGTCGCTCACGTCGGTCATGTATTCTCCGCGGGCAATATCAGGGAGATTCCCGGCCAATTCCGGGGGAAACGTGAATTCAGACCCGATGCCGGGTGTCAAGATACCGGCCACAGTGATCCCATTGTGGGCAACCGGAGGATACGTCTGCGGGATACCGATCAACACCGAAGCCTTACCCGCGTCCTCAAGATAGTTCCACACGCGGCGGGCTTCCACCTTGTGAGAATGTGCAGTCTCCATGGGGCCGTACCCATGGTCGGGGCGATTGCGAAAGCCGTAGAGCCCCAGTTCGCCGGGATCCTTGCCCGTTGTCATGGTGGTCCACGCGGGCACGGTAATCGGCGGGTCGGTTGATCTCAGCGGGCCCCATGCTCCGTGATCCATCAACGCCTTGAGGTTGGGAAGCTCTCCGGAAGCCTCTCCGAAGATCAAGGACGGAGGGACCCCGTCCAGGCCTATGACCGCCACCCTTTTCCTGTAACCCACCGCGGCTAAGCTCTGGGAGCCTGCCGAGAAGGAGGCCAGGTCGGAGAATCGCCTTTCCAGGTAGCTCAGGAGCATGCTCAACGATTCTTCCACCTTTTGTACGCCCGTGGGAACCACTAGGTCGGGGTTCGCAGGCCGCTCAAACGGAGCCGAGATGCCTGTGAACGCAGGTATCTCCCCTGCCCTGGCCCTCCGGTAAAGCCCCTTGGGATCCCGGCGTTCGCAGATGGACAAAGGAGTATCGAGAAAGACCTCGATGTACCTTGCCGGATCGAAGATGTTCCGGACCGCGATCCGCAGGCTCTCCATCGGAGTTATGAACGCCGAAAGAACAATGTGGCCTGCGTCGGACAAAATCTTCGCCACTTCTGCAGCCCGGCGGATGTTCTCCGCCCTGTCAGCGGCGGAAAAGGTCAGATCCCGATTGAGCCCGTCTCTCAGGATGTCACCGTCCAGCAAAACCACCGGTATCCCGCGCGATTCGAGGATGTTCTTGAGCATCGACGCAAGGGTGGATTTCCCGGAACCGGACAATCCTGTGAACCAGATAGTTTTGCCTCTATGCCATTTCATGGTCATGTCACCGTGTCCGACCGGATTTGTTCCGGCGCCGCCGCGGCACAGAACTGTATCTGACTACCGAGCGCGCCGACTTTCTAATGTATCACATGTCATTGGGAGTAGCGAAGCAACCGAAATTCGGCAGGGACCGGCGTCCCTGCCGAAACATGCGTTGGACGCCGGCCTGTTGGAGGCGTATTCATGGAACCGAATACACAGACACTCTCAGTGCAATTCCTCTGATCCCGCGGAAGCCCCGACGCGGATCAACACTCCGCAGTCGGGGTTCTTGCATTTGAAGCTTCGCTGTCCCGCTCCTGAGGGAATCTTCACGGTGTACTGTTTCCCGCATCCCGGACACTCAACCGTTTGAATGTCCGCAGACCGAGGCTGTTGGTCAGCTACCGGCCGGCCCGTTTCCACGTCAAAGAGGCGGTGAGTGGCCTCCGCCAGTTCTATCAATTCGCAGGCGACACGCTCCAGTTCCTCCTCACGGATTTCGGGATCAGGGTCATAGCTTATTTCCTCCAGGTCTTTGACCATTTCCACCTGATCCCGGCGCAGCTTGTTGTACTGATATCCCTTGTCCTGCCAGAATTGGAGGTCTGCCATCTTCTGCACGGCTGATGCAGGAACATTGTGCCTTTTCAGGCCGTCCATTCGCAGTCTGAGCCCGAGAGAAACCGTTTCGTAATAATCCACGTCGAACCTGATGAAGTAGTAAGCCGAATCCATGCCCCAAGCCTTCTTGGCAGGTCTGTCGGCATACCATAAGCCATACCACGGCCTGCGCCGACTGCCCTGAAGGCAGGTATTGCCACGGTTGGGCGCAGCCTCAAGCCCGCTGATCTTATCTTTCACTTGACCCGCGAAGGAAAGCATTGCCCTCCGTCTGGGATCGTCTTCGAGAGTCATCGCCTCGATGGGGGAGGCCAGCGATACCAGTCGAATTGCTGCCCTGAGAGACTCGATCTCGTCCCATTCCAGCCGCCTGTCCGTGTCGGAATCGAAAAGCCCCAGGAAAACGTTCATGAACCCGTTGAGCTTGCCGATCATCCTCCCTTTCTCGTCGGAAGGGAACAGGCCGAAGTCCTCATTTGCGCGGGCAATTTTTTCTTCGTTGTTCAAGCCGGCATCGATGAAGTCAGCGAGGCCTTCGGGGTCGTCCAGCTTTTCCAGCAACAGCTTGTAAACCGTGCCGAACGCCCTTTGCATGCAGATGACGCCAAAGAGTGTTTTGTGCTGGTCGCCCGGGACCAATCTCTCGTCTTCGTCGGCGCTCGAGGCCTCCGTGGGCAGCATGCTCAGCATGCTGAAATTGTTCACCACAAGCTTGATTTCCCTTGGATTGGGCCCCACCGAGTACTTGACCAGGTTCATGAAATCTTCCATGTCCCGATCCTCGTTTTCATCGGCCTGATACCCGGTGCGTTCCAGGAGATCGCTCAAGTATTCATCGATCCGGTACATGGGTGTAGGCATGTTGAACGAAAGCTGAAAAGCTTTGTGTTCAAACCCGTCTGCCCGGCTGCGAGCTTCGTCGGCGTGGAATTCCCGTTGCTCGGAGCCCTTGTCCATGAACCGGGAATCGCATGCTATGAGGAACACGAATCCGTTGATGTCCAGGAAAACCTTGAGCATGTCAATAAACCTGGACGCATGCGCACGGCTCAGCCTGTTCAGATCGTCGATAAACACCACATATCGCGGTTCCATGCCTCGGCCGAGGCTTTGTTCAACAATAAGCTTCAACTGATCCTTCAGTTGATCAACCGCGTCATAAAGGCCGGGAGAAACTTGAGGCTGCTCGGGTTCTTCCGGACGCATCATGTCTCCGACGGTGGCGCCTGCGGATTCCCGCTGCATTGACAAACGCTTGACCAGATTCGAGGCATCGGCCAGCTTCCGTCTGATGTCGTCCTTTCCCTGGCCGAGCCGCTTGTCAATTTGCCGCAACACATGAGCTATCAAGAGAAACGGGAGTTCGTCCGAGGCATGGAATTGGCCATAATGCCAGGCGTTGAACCGGATGGGCGTAGCCGAGGATCGGTCGAGTTTCTCATCCACCAGGTTCATGAAGCTGGTCTTACCGGAACCGGCGCCGCCTCGAACGGCAATGGTAATCGGTGTCTGGCAGGTCTGAACGAATCTGGCCAGGGCAAGGGCATATTCATCCATGCCGAGTTTGTCCTTGGATCCGTCGCTGAAAGGAAGATCCCTCAGACCGGTTGCCCATTCCTCAGCCGCGTACACCGTTGTCTCGGGAAGCTCGTATTCGCCGGGGGCCTCGTCGACCGCAGCTACCTGGGCCTTCGGTTCAGCCGAGGCAAGTTGATCGGGAAAGTCCGTGGGCACTTGGAATTCCGCGGCCAGCGTTTCCTTTAGTTCCTCGGCGTCGTCTGCCACAACCTCCGCCTCTTCCTCGGAGACTGCGACCGGGGGCCCTTCCCGTTCAAGTTCTTCCAGGGCCTGAGCCATCTCCTCGTCCGTTTCCAGGTGGGAAGCGACCACAGGCTGGTCCAGGGGTATCGTATCCCTCAGAGGACTCGCCCCTTCGCCCAAGGGTTCGGCTTTGGCAGACTCAATTACGTCGAGGAGGCCGGGGAGCTTCTCCAGAGGCACCACCAGAGAACGAACGTCGATATCAAGCTCAAAATCTCCCGAATCGGCAAGCTCGTCGATTGACTGTCTTATCGCTGCAACCTTGTCAACATCTCCCAGATCCAGATCGACCTGACTGGCATCCGTCATGGCGGGCATCTCAGGCACGGTCTGGGAAGGGTCCTGAGGTTTGTCCGCCACCAACTCGAAATCGTCGGAACGCTCCTCAGGGGGCACGGGCTCTTCTCCGGCTGTCGCGGAGGGCGCCGGGGCCTGAAGTTCGGCAGGCTCCTCTTCCTTAGTCTTGCTCTTGCGCCCAAACAGCTTGCCGAGCAGTCCCTTCTTACCTGTCTCAGCCATGAGCCCACCTCCGTGCATGACCTTGTTTCCTCGACGGCTCGGGAATTGCGCGTTCGGTCACTCAGAACGAAGACCGCGTAATTCCCTCAATGTTATAATACCGTATAATCCCAAATAAATAAATCAGAAAGTGTAACCCGCACGTAACCATTCGGCGTTGCGGACCAGGCCTCCCGATCCAGGAGGCTGTTGCGAAACCTCGTCAATGTCGAAGATCGTGCCACGCGGGCCAACAAGGCACTTGACAAAGGCGGAGAAAAGGGATATCTCTATGTTAGCTGACTCTAATTATACTAGCCCACCCTACGTGGCATGATTTGGCGCCTAACCTTTGCATGTTTCGTGATCATCCGCCCCAGCCACCGGATCTTCCCCTGTCCGCGGGCTTCGGGCGGACGAGCTTGAACCAGTTTGTCCGGATTTTCAAGAGAGGAACTCCATGACCCAGCACATCACTGTTGCGCTTTCAGGCAACCCCAACGCGGGAAAGACCACCATATTCAACGCGATTACCGGCGCGCGGCAGCACGTGGGCAACTGGCCCGGCGTGACTGTCGAGAAAAAAGAAGGAACCGTGAAAAGAGACGGCCAGGTGATCCATGTGGTGGACTTGCCAGGGACCTATTCGCTGACCGCTTTTTCGCTTGAGGAAATCATAGCGAGAAACTTCATCCTCGACGGCGGCGCGGACGTTGTCGTGGACGTTGTGGACGCGTCCAACCTCGAACGGAACCTGTACCTGGCCGTACAGCTTATGCAAATGGGCACAAAGGTCGTCCTTGCGCTGAACATGATCGACGTAGCTGAAGGGAGAGGCGTCCGGATCGACTACGCCGGCCTGTCCAGACTGTTCGGCGTGCCGGTGATTCCCACTAACGGCAAGAAGGGAATCGGCATCAATGAGTTGCTCGACGCAGCGGTCGGCCAGGCCGAAGCCGCGGAAGGCCCGGACATGCGCGGCACGGTCATGTACGGAGCTGAGGTTGAAGAAGAGATCACCAAGATCGAGGAGAGACTCTCACCTGAAATGGTCATCTATCCAAAGGTTTCTCGTCGTTGGTTTGCAGTGAAGCTCCTGGAAGGCGACGTGGCCATAACCCAGAAAATCGAGGCCATGCCCGGCGCTGATGGACTTTTCGAGCAGGTCCGCCGGAGCCGCAGACATCTCACGGACATATTCGATGACGCTCCTGAGATCATACTGGCCGACGGCAGATACGGCTTCATTTCGGGTGCAATAAAACGGGTTGTGCGAGTAGAGGTCTCCGACCGCGCTCACTTGAGCGAAAACATCGACAAGGTTCTGACCAACAGGTTGCTCGGGCCAATCTTGCTCCTGTTGGTGTTGAACTGCGTGTACGTATTCACTTTTCGGGGAAGCGAGCCCCTGGTGCAATACTTCGAATCATTCTTTTCGTGGCTTTCCGGCGTTGTAGCATCCGCGCTCCCCGAGGGCCTCGTGCGTTCGCTCGTGGTAAGCGGGGTCATTGACGGAGTCGGCGGAGTGCTGGGATTCGTACCGCTCATTGCGTTCATGTTTTTCGCGATATCTATTCTGGAAGACACGGGCTACATGGCCCGGATCGCGTTCATGTTGGACCGCGTGCTGCGGGGCTTCGGCTTGCACGGCGCTTCAATGCTGGCCCTGATGGTTGCGGGCGGAATCGCGGGCGGATGCGCGGTCCCAGGGATAATGGCCACTCGAACCATGAGGGAACCCAAAGAAAGGCTTGTCACAATTCTGGTTACACCTCTCATGAATTGCGGGGCCAAACTACCCGTGTACGCGCTGCTCATAGGCGCTTTTTTCCCGGGCAATAAGGCGGGGATGATGATGATGATGCTGACCCTCATCTCATGGGGCATGGTCCTGCTTGCAGGCCGGGTCATACGCTCCACTGTGCTCTCCGGACCGTCGGCTCCGTTTGTGCTGGAATTGCCTCCGTATCGCATGCCCACATTCCGGGGGCTTGTCATCCACACATGGGAGAGAACCTGGATGTACATCAAAAAGGCGGGAACGGTTATTCTCGCCATTTCCGTCGTACTGTGGGCAATGATGACCT
The DNA here is from genome assembly GCA_020722215.1 of Desulfomonile tiedjei. Taxonomy (GTDB): domain Bacteria; phylum Desulfobacterota; class Desulfomonilia; order Desulfomonilales; family Desulfomonilaceae; genus DYLG01. The sequence continues at coordinate 9,773 of DYLG01000019.1, read as the reverse complement.
TTCCCGGTCCGTCGCCGGAGCAGGCTCGAGTGTTCGACGAGCAAATCGACAGCCTGACGCGTGCGTTCCTTGCCGACCCCGTTGCCGGGGCCACGTTCAAGTCCGACGAAGACCTGAAGCGGTTTGAGGGGTTTCTCAAGCGGTTTCAGGATATTGAGCGCGATAAAGAGGCCGCGGTGAACCCTGCGCTCGTCAATCTGGCACTCGCTCTCCGGACGGAAGGGGATACCGGTAAGATAGTGGAACCTGCCGTCCGCGAACTGGCCAAGGCATACAAAGCGTACATAAACGCCAGAGATGAGCTTCAGTTTCGCAAGCAAACGGAGCACCTGAAAAATACCTTTGGCGGACGAGTGGGACTGGCCCTTGAATGGTTCACCCGTCCCATCAACTTTGACTGGCGCACGAATATCGCGCTCGTAGGCGGGTTTGCAGCAAAAGAAGTGGTTGTGGCGACTCTCGGGACTGCGTACAGCCTCGGAGAAGTTGACCCGGAACATGCAGGGAGCCTCGAAGACAAACTCAAGAAGGAGCCGGGCTGGAACAAGTTGACCGCGTTCACTCTGATCTTGTTCGTGATGCTTTATGCGCCCTGCTTTGTGACTCTTGTGGTAATGAGAAAAGAAACCGCTTCCTGGAAGTGGCCGCTCTTCGCTATGGTTTACACCACGACCCTGGCGTATTGTGTCGCGTTGGTGGTACACTCGGTCGGCTCTTTCCTGGGGCTCGGCGTTTCGTGAGCATGCTTGCCGGCGCCACGGTACAAGACTTAATACCACGAGAGGATCACAATGCCCGATATAGTGATAAGCCCGGACGCTTGGATTGCCTTTTTCACTCTGACTGCCCTGGAACTCGTCCTTGGTATAGACAACATCATATTCATTTCGATTCTTGTTGACAGGCTTCCCCTGGAAAGACGCCAACTCGCCAGGCGTGTAGGTCTTTTTTTCGCCATGCTCATGCGAATCGGCTTACTGTCAGTGTTGTCCTGGCTCATCGGGCTGACCGCGACCTTGTTCACCATTTTCTCTCAAGAAATCTCCAGCCGTGACTTGATTCTTATTGGAGGAGGGATGTTCCTTCTATGGAAAAGCACTATGGAGATAAATCACCTGCTGGGCGGCGAAGAAGCTAAGGCATCCAAGGCTGTTCCCATGGGACTTTCAGCAGTCATCGTGCAGATCATGCTGGTGGATATGGTTTTTTCGCTGGACTCGATCATCACTGCCGTGGGTCTGGTTGACCGGCTTGCCGTCATGGTTGCGGCGGTCGTTGCATCAGTGGCTCTCATGATGGTGTTCGCAACGCCGATCGGGGAGTTTGTGGGACATCATCCTACCATCAAAATGCTCGCCCTGTCTTTCTTGGTGGTAGTGGGCGTCGTATTGATTGCCGACGGCTTCCATCATCATGTCCCAAGGGGCTATATTTACTTTGCCATGGCCTTCTCCGTGTGTGTCGAAATGCTCAACATGCGGGTGCAACAGCGAAGCCTTGTCAATGCACCGGCTGCTCCTCCGGCGCCAGTCCCGGAGGACACTGGAACCGAGTCATCCGAAGGAGAGTCTTCCACAGCCTCCGGTCGGCAAGATTGATTCGGAGGGGAAGCTCGACATACGCTGCACGCCGCCCGTGAACGATATAAGCTTTCTGAAATCTTTGCGGAAGTGATAAGATTGGGGGGCAGTGGTTCACCAGGTCCTTCCCTCGAAGAAGCCTTCGCGGGAAATCTTTTTCGGAGTCGGAACATGCAAATCTCAGGAAGTGTGGTTGTAGTGACCGGCGGCGCGTCGGGGCTCGGAGAAGCCACTGTTGGTGAACTGGTCAGGAATGGGGCAAAAGCGGCGATCCTCGACTTTGACGAGAACCGAGGTCAACAGGTGGCCGCCGACCTTGGCGGTGCAGCTATTTTCTGCAAAACGGACGTCACGGATGAGAATACTGTTCAGGCCGCGATAGACAAAACTATCGCAGCGTTCGGCGCAATTCACGTCGCGGTCAACTGCGCGGGCGTGGGCACTCCGGCAAAGGTTCTGGGGAAGAAAGGTCCAATGCCCATGGACGGGTTCAGGCGGGTCGTGGACATCAACCTCATGGGCACGATCAATGTGATACGTCTTGCTGCGGAGAAGATGGTTCTCAACCCGGGCAACGAGGACGGCGAAAAGGGCGTGATCATAAATACCGCGTCAGTGGCAGCGTTCGAGGGCCAAGTAGGGCAGGCCGCGTATGCCGCGTCCAAGGCCGCGGTTGTGGGATTGACTTTGCCTGTGGCCCGCGAATTCTCTGACTACGGCATCCGCGTGGCTACAATCGCGCCTGGGCTTTTCGATACTCCCATGGCTGCCGGACTCCCGGACAAGGTGAGGGAATCGTTGACCTCTACGATCCCGTTTCCGAAGAGGTTCGGCAAACCCTATGAGTTTGCTTCGCTCGTGAAGCAGATTATCGAGAACCCTTGTCTGAACGGAACCACGATCAGGCTGGATTCGGCAATCCGCATGGCGGCAAGATAGGCTGAGCGTTCAGACCTGCCGCAATGAAAACCATCACCCACCAGGGCGCCAAGGATTTGGAGGCCCTTTTACTTGGTGACTTGGTGGTTGGTTTTTCTCTTCCATTGCGGCCCGAGGCCGCGTCGTGAAAAAAGGGGCCTTCCCGGTGAACTCCCACAAAGGAGGATTATATGAGAGAAGTTGTTGTTCTGGGCGTGGGCATGACCAAATTCGGCCGGTCTGAGCATTCGATGAAGGAGATGTTCAGCATGGCCGCGCTGGAAGCCCTCGAAGAATCCGGCCTCGAATCAAAGGATCTTCAGGCTCTTTTCATCGGCAACGTTCTTGGAGGCTTCGAAGAAGGCCAGATGAACATCGCGCCGTTCCTTGCCGACGAGATCGGGATGCGGCATGGGGCTCCCGCGACGCGTTATGAGGGTGCGTGCGCTTCGGCAACCGTGGCAATTCGTCACGCAGCACTGATGGTAGGCTCGGGGGTGTATGATCTGGTGATGGCCGGAGGCGCCGAAAGAACCACCATCATGGGAACGCCTCTTGCCACCAAGACCTTTGCCATGGGCAGCCATTCGGAATACGAGCGTTTCACGGGAATTACCTTTCCCGGAATTTTCGCGATGGTGGCTCACCAGTATTGCGCGAAGTACGGCATAGCCCTTGCCGACCTCAAAATGAGCATGGCACGCACTGCCGTGAAGAACCACCACAACGGCACGCTCAATCCGCTGGCCCATTTCAAGAAAGAGATCACCGTGGAAACCGTGCTCAACGGCCCTATGATCGCGGATCCATTGCAGCTTTTTGATTGCTGTCCATTCTCCGATGGAGCTGCCGCAATCGTTTTGGCGGATGCAGCCAAATTCAAGAACAAGGTCCGGACACCGGTCTACGTGGCAGGCACGGGCCAAGGATCTGCGGGCTCCACCTATCGCCAGAAGGATCTCACCAGGATGGCGGCACGGGAAGCCGCTGTGAGGCAGGCGTACGATCAGGCGGGCATCGGTCCTTCGGATGTGGATGTGTGCGAACTCCACGACTGCTTTACCATAGCCGAGGTCGTTGCGTTGGAAATGCTGGGGTTTGCCGAATTCGGTCAGGGACCCGCTGCCGTTGACCGCGGGGATACCTCGTTGACCGGCAGGATTCCCATCAATCCCTCCGGCGGCCTCAAGGCCAAGGGCCATCCAATTGGGGCTACGGGCGCGGCTCAGGCGTACGAGATCGTGAAGCAGCTCAGGGGCGAATGCGGCGAAAGGCAGGTCAACGGAGCGAAGATCGGGCTTGTTGACACCCTGGGCGGAGATTTCAGCACCGTTTGCAGCCTCGTGCTAAGGAGGGATTAGAATGCGGCAGTACCCTTTGACGTTCAATGAATTCAAGCAGGGGTTGCAGGACGGCAAACTCCTGGGCCTGAGATGCCTTGACTGCGGCACGGTTGTCGTGCCGCCCGGCGCTGTGTGCACATCCTGCGGAAGCTCTAAGTTCGAGCGCGATTCCTTTGCTCGAAAGGGAACCATCAGGACATTCACGGTCATTCGGGTGGGGCCGGAAGGTTTTCAGCCGCCTTATGTGGTTGCCATGGTGGAACTCCGGGACGGCCCTTATATAGTAGGCAATTTGGTCGGTATTGAGCCTGAAAAGGCATCGCTCGACCTTATCGGCAAAAGCGTGTCCGTGGGCGCCAGGATAGTCCCGCCCGAATCCCCGGAAGGCGGCGTGGAAGGAATGGCGTTCGCGTTTGAGCTGGAATAGCACAGCGCACGAAAGAATTGGGCCGAGGGCTGTTTCGTGTCAATAACATTCGATTTCTTTCTTCGCCGAGAAGAAAGTGAACGTTATTGATAACATCGGGGCTCCCCGGCGAACTTCTGCCTCGATTTCACGGCATGCGGGGCTTCAATGGCGCCGATGGTGTCCGAACTGAAGAGAGCATTCAGGGAGCGCGGCCTCAGTCCCAAGAAATGGATGGGACAGAATCTTCTCGTTGATGCCCGTTATCTGAACCGAATCCTCGACGCGGCTCAGGTTCGGGCCGGAGAGGATATCGTGGAGATAGGCGCGGGCATGGGCATGCTCACTGGTGGCCTTCTGGCAAAAGGAGCACGCGTGCACGCTCTGGAGGTCGATGCAGGCTTCTTCCGCGTGCTGTCCGAGAAATTCGCGGCTAAGACCGTCGTGAACCTGATTCATGCCGATGCGCTGAAGTACGATTTTCGGGGCCTCGCGGCCCAAGTGGGAAAGCTTCGGGTGGTGGCGAACTTGCCGTACAGCATATCCAGCCGGCTGATTTTCATGTTTCACGACAACAGAGACATCTTCAGCTCGCTATCCATCCTGCTTCAGAGAGAGGTTGCAGACCGGCTCACAGCAGAGCCTTCCACAAAGGAATACGGAGTTCTCACGGTTCTCCTGGGGACCTCGGCTTTGGTGGAAATCCTCTTTCACATTCCGGGCCGGGCTTTCTACCCCGTGCCGGATGTTACGTCCGCATTTGTGAGGATCACATTTCCCGAGACTCCCCCCGTACCCGTCGAGGACCCGCGACTTTTCAACCGCCTCGTCAAGGCATCCTTCGCTTCTCGCCGGAAAACATTGCGCAATAACCTGCTCAACAGCGCGGCGCTCGGCGCCACCTGGGATATTGTCGCCGAAGCGGCTCGGGACGCCGGAATAGACCTCGGCCGGCGTGCGGAAGACCTCTCGCCGAAGGAGTTCGCTCGATTGGCCGATGCCATTCATGCCGGACTTGCTTGTCAGGCTTCTGCCGGCTCGTCTTGACACTACCTGATAGATGCCGGTATCACTGAAAGGTCACATGGGCGCAAGTGCGGTGCAGGCTCCCCTTGTGGCCGGCAAACATTGTCAATGCGGAGCCTCATGAATACAACCATTCGATGGAGGTAGGCGGAAATGCCTAGAAAAAAGATCACCATAGTGGGAGCAGGCAACGTGGGAGCTTCTGCCTCTGCGTATGCTTCCGCCCGGGAACTCGGCGACATTGTGCTTCTGGACATTCTGGAGGGAATACCCCAGGGTAAGGGGCTGGATATGTTCGAAACCACTCCCGTACTGGGAGTGGACACAAAGGTGATCGGCACCGGAGACTACGGAGACACGAGGGACAGCGACGTAATCATCATCACCGCGGGCATCGCCCGAAAACCGGGCATGAGCAGAGACGACCTGCTGGCTACCAACGTCAAGATTGTGGGTGAAGTTGCAGAAAAAGCTGCTGCGCGGTCTCCTAATGCGATCATGCTGGTGGTTTCCAATCCTCTGGACGCGATGGTTTACACCGCGTGGAAGAAGTCCGGATTCAAGCCCCGCAGGGTAGCAGGCATGGCCGGAGTGCTTGATGCCGCCCGCTTCAGGAGCTTCCTTGCCGAGGAAATCGGCGTCTCTGTCCAGGACGTTCAGGCATTGGTCCTGGGCGGCCATGGCGATACCATGGCGCCTCTCACCCGGTACTGCTTCGTGGGCGGCATACCGATCACGAAGTTCCTGACTCGTGAAAGGCTGGACCAGATCGTTCAGAGAACCCGCGACGGCGGAGCGGAAATCGTAAGCCTCTTGAAGACGGGCAGCGCATATTACGCACCTTCCGCGGCGGTCATCGAGATGGCCGCGTCAATTCTGCTGGACAAGAAGCGACTTCTCCCATGCGCCGCGTACCTTGACGGTGAATTCGGCGAGAAAGGCTTATTTGTCGGCGTGCCGGCGATCCTCGGAGCGAACGGCGTTGAGCGCGTTGTAGAACCGGATCTCACGCCTGAAGAGCAGGCGGCTTTCGCGAAGTCCGTAGCCGCTGTCCGCGGCCTGATGGCGGATGTTGACAAACTGCTGTGAGGAAATCAAACCACCAAAGCAGGAAGAGATAAATCCGACCACCAAGGCGCCAGGACACCAAGAAATCCCAAGGGATTTTCTTCTTGGTGTCTTGGTAATCCTCACCCCCAACCCCCTCTCCAAGGATGGAGAGGGGGCTCCGGCACCCCTTCCCCATCCTTGGGGAAGGGGTCGGGGGTTGGGGATTCTTGCGGGAGAGCGTAAGCGGGGGTACCCCGGACGTCATACGTCCGGGCCGCGAAGCGGCAAGAGGTTCTTGGCAACACCCATGGGGTTGAAGCAACTTCGTTCCGCCATCACCGGCGGGCCGCCGGCGCCGCCAAGACAAATCCAACCATTAAGGCGCCAGGACACCAAGAAATCCCAAGGGATTTTCTTCTTGGTGTCTTGGTGTCTTGGTGGCTGACTTCTTTGTGTCTTGGTGGTGAAGGTACTTGTTACGGGCGGGCGTAGGACCGCTCAGCGGGCGGTCTCCATGGGAAATGGCGGCGGACTTGGCACAAAAGTTGCTTCTCTCATTGGCAACAACGACTCCTATAACCATACCCTTAGCCCTCCTTCAAAAAAGGTGGGCATTTTTTTTGGCCTGAGCAGGAGCGCCTCAGCGTCTTCGCACCGTCTCCGGATATTGAACGCGTAAGACCGCCACGCGCGATCAATTTTTTCCCGCTGTCTGCGTCGCCCCGTTCAAATATTCCGCGCGGCTGGGAGTTTGGGAGCGACAAGACTGCTCCGCTTGCGCTGCGCGAATTTTTCACGGGCCTGGTCGAGGCCCCGTGTTTTTTTCTCACAGGCGCCTTGGCCGCCGGAGTTGTTGACTCTTTCCCACGGACAATTCATGATGGACCCTAAATTGCCGTACGCTCTAACAGAGGTCGAGCGGGCCGCTCTAGCGGGCGGGCGGCGGCACGGATCACGCTGTGTCAGGTGAAACGGGTGTTCAACGGAACGTATTACATAGAAACCTACGGTTGTCAGATGAACGAACACGACTCGGAGAAGATGGCCGCGATGCTCGAAGATCTTGGTATGGCCCAGGTCTGGTCTGCCGAAGACGCGGACGTTGTGGTTATCAATACGTGCTCAATCCGGGAAAAGGCGGAACATAAGGTTTACAGCGCCCTGGGCAAGCTCAAGCACTTGAAACGAAAGAATCCGGGCATGGTCATTGCCGTGGCCGGTTGCGTCGCTCAGCAGGGGAAAAGCGGGCTTCTCGCAAAGATCAGGCACCTTGACGCGGTGGTGGGCACTCATCGGATCGGGGAACTCCCCGAAATAGTCCGGCGGGTTCAACAGCGCGGTGAACGCATCGAGGCATCGGACTTTTCCCCCGATGTGGCATCGTTGCATATCCCAGCTCCTCGAAAAGGCCGGAGCCCGGTGTGTTCCTACGTTACGATCATGCAGGGATGCTCCAATTTCTGCTCGTACTGTGTGGTCCCGTACACGCGCGGTCCTGAGCAGAGCCGTCCGCTCCAGGAAGTTGTGGTCGAAGTGGAGGCGCTTGCCAACTCGGGTGTTCGAGAGGTCACCCTGCTTGGCCAGAACGTCAACGCTTATGGCAAGGATCTTGGCGACGGGACTTCGTTCGTGCGACTGCTCGACGAACTGGACGGTGTTCCCGGTTTGTCCAGGATTAGGTTCACAACGTCTCATCCGAAGGATTTCAGTGAGGCACTCGCGGAAAGGATGGCCTCATTGGGATCGGTTTGCGAGCACATACACCTGCCGCTTCAGAGCGGGTCGGACAGAGTGCTCCTCGCGATGGGACGGGGATACACAAGGGCCCGGTATATTGAGAAAATAGAAACTCTGCGGAGAAAGGTTCCAGGGGCTGCAATAACCGCGGATATCATCGTGGGCTTTCCCGGAGAGACCGAGGAGGACTTCAATCAGACCATGCTTGCCCTGGAGGAGATCCGTTTCGACCAGATCTTCTCCTTCAAATTTTCCCAGAGGCCGGGCACGCGAGCCCGAAACCTGCCAGACCAGGTCCCAGACGAGGAAAAGAGCGCCAGGCTGGCAAAGGTTCACGAGCTACAGGACAGGATCACGCTGGAATACCATCGAGATGCCGAAGGGTCGGTGTACGAGATCCTTATCGAAGGCATAAAACACGAGTCCGGGCAAGTTTTTGGCCGTACGCGTACGAATAAGATCGTCAACGTCAGCCTATCGGACTCCGTGCGGACAGGAGATCTGACAAGAGTGAAGATCACGAAAGGCCTCAAGCATTCTCTTTTCGGTGAATTCGTATGACGTAAAGCAACGTCGGCTTTCCGGAACTACCCGTCCATGCATTTTGCAATGTGTTTCATTGTCTGCCTGCAAATGCCCTCATAGATTGCCCTTGGCATAAAGTAGTCAGGATGCTCGGCATAGAATTCGTCCGCGATCTGCTTTGCCGCCGCGTCGAGATCTCGGATCCGGGCATAAACCTGTTCCATGGCCGATCGATCCGCTGCCGCCCGTTCCATGGACCGGGTGATGTATTGCCTGGCCTCATCTCCGGTTATGTATCCGAAATGATCCGCGCACATGTAATCCACCTCAAGGGGTTGAAGCCTTGAGAGGCTCTCCTGATACAGCGTGAAGTTTGAATTGGCCGCGCTGACTATGGTGTCTTTGAAGGGAACGCCCCCTCCGTCGGAGGGGAATAGCGCCTTAAGCTCGGGAACATAGGCTGAAATGGAACATGAAGAATGTCCGGGAGTTTCCAGAATTTGTATGTCCAATCCGCCAAGGCATAGCACGTCTCCCTCGGTAACTACTTTTCCCGATAATCCTTCGTACCAGTCCAGGTCATGTTCGGAAAGTGCCCTCGACATTCCCAGCAATTCAGCGACGATTCTGCCGAACCTGTTTATGGTTTCGATGCTCCTGGGCAGGCTCAGAGTTTCCCAGGCGCGAGCGGAACCGTATACTGTAACGTCGGGATGTCTGTTCTTGAAGAATGGTATTATTCCCACATGGTCAAAATGTGAGTGAAGGATCAACATATATGCGATGCGGTCCTCGTCGATTCGGAAGTCTCGGATCTGGTCCATCACTGTCGGTACTATGAAAGACATGCCGCCGCTTATCAGCATGGACAGACGATCCCCCTCGAGCAAGTACACGCCTGATTCCCGCATCCCCAGGTACCACAATCCGTCGCAAATCCTTCCCGGCTTATGAGATCTCACGTCGGACTCCTTGTCTTGCGCCCCTGCCCGGTTCTTCCTGTTTGGGGCTTGCAAACCGCTTCGGTTGTTTTCCGGGCTTTTGTTCGGCAGCACTATAATCGTACTAACGGACAGTTTCAAGAACCGGACGCAAAAAGTCATTGATCTTGACTTTGCAGTATAATAATTGATCCTGGATTTTGCGAGCTCTTTTCCGGGAGGCGATTCGCGGGGTGGGCGTTTGAAT
>DYLG01000018.1 GCA_020722215.1 Desulfomonile tiedjei | reverse complement strand
TCCACTTTCACCTTGTTCCATCCGACTCGGACAAGAGCGCGTCTGATCTCGTCCGCAGCAGGAAGCCTCGGTTCTCCGTGGCTGAAATTCCAGAGCTTGGTGATCGCGCCTATTGTGGGATCAAACGCGCCGGAAGAGTCGGCCGCCATGCGCAAGCTGCGATCCAAGAGGGCCGCAAGCTCCGGATCCGTCTTGAAAGGCCCCTTGCCTGCATGGTCGTTCAACTTGTTGAGGGGGGAGGGCTTGTGAAAAGAGGTGAGGTTTTCCACCCGCCGGATCTCATCGACTATGGCTTGCATGGCCGCCTTGGCCTTTTCACTCTTGCCGGCAACGGTTACCTGGACAATAGTGCCCATGAGCATGCGCTCGGCCCGCAATAGTGAATCCGAATTGCTCCTCTTGCAGGACGCTCCGAGAATCAGCGCGCACAAGATTGCTGCCGCCGCTAAGCATCGACTGGTCTTCATGCCGGCTCCGGTCCCGATGACGCTTTGCGGCGTCCCCTCTCTGCAAGCATTTTCATGGGGACGATCAAGGTGTAGAACGGAAACATGTACATTGCCGCCAACAGAGGTGAAAGCGGCCCAAAGAACCTTGATGAAAACACGATCACCAGGACGTTGTTCATTATCGCCAGACTGACGCCTCCCGCAAGCCTCCGGCTGACTTTCTTTCCAGAGATGATCAGATAGCCCGCAGCGAAATAGATCGCGGAGAGCACGTACGCGAGCACCAGTGAAATGAGCAACTGGTCGGGCTGAGCGAAAAAGAACGACGAGTACTTGGAAAACACCCCCAGATTGATCATAGCAAAGAGCGCCAACGAGAGGGGAAACTGCCGAGTAGCGATCCTCTCCGGAAGGCCCGGCAGAAAACGCCGCATGACGAGTACCCCGGCCATAGGCAGAAAAACCACCATGGCAAGAAGTTGCACCATGGTTCCTAGCGGGATGTCCATTCTGGTCCCGGCAAGGAGTTTCACCAATGCCGGCAAAGAGAACGGCGCCAGAATCGATGAAACGATCACCATTTTCAGCACTTGAGCAATGTCGGCTCCAACGAGCCCCGCAATGAAGGGAGCGACCACGCCTGTGGATATCCCGGAAAGAAGAAGCACGGGGATCGAGTATTCCGGAATGACCACTAGAACAATTCCGTAAAGAACCGAAGGCAGGATCAACAGCTTGATCGCCACGAGAAAACCGAGTCTCGCGAGCGCGGACGCGGATCTGTCCATCAGCGCGCGGAAATCCATTCTCAGGAAACTCAGAAACAGCAGCAACATCATCATGTGGAGAATATATGGCTGAAACGGCACACCCCACGCCGGAAACAAGACCGCGGCGCCCATGGAGGCAAAGACCACGATGAACAGGAGAACATCGTTGATCCTCATAAGTCACGCTCCGGAGACCCGAACAGCGGCAGAGCGGACATGGGGCGAGTCCGAACCCGGGGCGGCACTCTTCCAGCCAAAGCCAAAGAGAATTGGGCCGTAGAGGTGCAAAGGACTCATGTCCTGGGCCAGAGCGCCAGGCCCGTAGCCTCGTCGTATTCCCTCACGGGCACGGGGCCTGGCACGGGCATGCCGAAGAGTTCCGCAACGGAGATCTCGCTGCCCTCCATCACGTGGCCGCTCACGCAACTGAAATCCTCCTTTCCCAGGACGATGTGTGCGTGAACGAATATTTCACCGTCTTTCTCGGAAACGTTGCCCGTGCATGAGACGATCTCGAGCAATCCCGGAAATCTCTTCGTCTTGAAGACGCGGGCCACAGGGTCGTACCAGGCAATAACCGCGGTGTTAAGGGATCCGATAAGGCTGAAAGCCGCCTTCCTCATCACGCGCTTTCGGAACTCAGCGGTTACGGCTTTGATGAGGTCATCCCCCCTGGCAAGTGAAACAAGAAAAGGTTCATCCATGGCGGCGCACTCCAAATGTCATTATGAGTAGGGGTTCACCGGCGATACCCTTCTGCAAGAGCGGGCCTCCCCGGCGAACCCCCATCCACCGTAAAGCCTTGAACAGGGCACTGGATTTTGTGCTAACCTATACCATACATCGCATCGTGAAACCAGGACAAGAGGCGCCAATGAAAAAGGGATCATGCCACCACTGTGGAAGGGCTCTCGAATTCGTCGAGAAAGTATTCCGCAACGACACGTGCCCCGGATGCGGTTCGGACATCTACGTCTGTCTGAACTGCGCAAATTACGACGAATCCGCTGCGGATCTGTGCAGGGAACCCCAGGCGGAGAGAGTCTCCGTGAAAGACAGGCGCAATTTCTGCGATTACTTTGTCCTGCGCGAGGGTGCGTCGTCCTCGGCAGCGGCAGACAAGGCGGCTCTGGCACGGCGCAAGCTTGAGGATTTGTTCAAGAAACGGTGATGGAAAGAGGCTGCCGCGAAGAAGGAGAATCTCGGGGCGAAGCCACGGAGAAAACGCCGGGACTTTCGTTGTTCGTTGGCCCCCACGGCGGCTGGAATCAGAACTCCTCCCATTCGGAGTCGTCTTCAACCAGCCGGGCCGCGGCTTCGATCTCAGCCGCGAGGTCTGGGGGGAATACTTCTCTTGGGGCTTCGGGCCACAAGCCTTCCAGGTCATAGAATTCTCTGACCGGGGTGTGGAATATGTGGACCACCACGTCTCCGTAGTCTAAGAGGGCCCAGTTCCCGTCATGGACTCCCTCGGAGGAAAGCCTTTCGATCCGGTGCTTTTTCCCGTCCATGAGAACTGCTTCTGCAACGGCTTTGACCTGCTTTCCCGATCGGGCGGATACCAGCAGGAAGTAATCCGCTATTGAGGTGAGGCCCTCGAGCCGGATCAGAACCGGATTCAGGGCCTTTTTGGACAAGGCGGCTCTCAACAGGATTTCGGCTTTTTCTTTGGGGTCTCTTTTGGGTAGATGGGGCGGAGGAGTTCTCATCAGTTGTCAACATCCATAAAGCCGGTGTTCCGCGATGTACGACCGAACCGGTTCAGTGACAAGGTATCTGATGCTCCTGCCGGCCTGCAACAATGCGCGTACACGAGTGGAAGATATCTCAAGTCCTCGGACTGGGGAAGGGACAAGACAGGTACGTGCCTCGTGAACAAGATGTTCTCCCTGCCGCGTGAATCGGTCACGAAGGTGAGCGGGCACTTCTGCCCAAGCGTCGGAAAACTCAATCCCCGGTCTTGGGACGACTATGAAGTGCGACAGGACGAACAGCCTCTCGTAGTCCTTCCAGGTGCGAATCTCCTTTAGCGAGTCGGCGCCTATGATAAAGAAGGTTTCCTCGTCCGGCGCCGGACAAATGGATTCAAGGGTCTTGACCGTATATGAGGTGCAGCCGGCAGCGATTTCGATGTCGGATACTTCGAACAGAGGATTGTCGGCACAGGCCCGGCGGGTCATTTCCAGCCGATGTTGCGGTGAGGCGATTCCGTGGTCGCTCTTGTGCGGGGGGATGAAACTTGGAATAAATACGACACGGGCCATCCCATGCGCCTCGGAAACCTCCTCGGCCAATCTGAGATGCCCGAGATGCGGAGGATTAAAGGTTCCGCCGAAAAGTCCGACTCTCAAGGTTCCACCATAATGAACAAAAGGCTTGTTTTGCCGGAAAAAGATTCTATATTTATTCGGAGCAATTGAAAAGGATAATCATCCTTGCGGCAGTGATCTATGCCGGTAAGCTCCGCTGGAGGCCTGGAACTTGTACTATTTTGTCGGGTTTGTGATTCTTCTGGGCGTGCTGATCTTTGTGCACGAGTTCGGTCATTTCATCGTAGCCAAGTTGATGGGAGTCAAAGTACTGAAGTTCTCTCTTGGCTTTCCGCCCACTCTGATAAGCCGAAAATGGGGGGAAACGGAATACACCATAAGCTGGATTCCGCTGGGCGGGTATGTGAAATTGCTAGGTGAGGACCCGTCCTCGGACGAGGAAATACCTCCGGAGGAGGAACACAGGACCTTTACCAGCAAGCCCCTGTGGGCTCGTGTAGCAATCATCGCCGCCGGTCCTCTGTCCAATTACCTCGCTGCAATGGTGCTTTTCTGTGCTGCCTTTGCCCTGGGCTTGCCCGTCCTGGCAAGTCATGTGGGGGAGGTCCAGGAGAACAGCCCTGCAATGAGAGCCGGACTAAGACCTGGCGACCTCGTGGTTGCCGTTGACGGTCAACCGGTTAACCGTTGGGAGCATATGCGGTCGATCATCGAGGGGAGCGCCGGTAAGGAACTGGTGCTCACGGTAGAAAGAAACGGAGAGAGAATTGACCTGAAGGTCACCCCCGCGCTTGCCGGCGAAAAGGACCCGTTAGGGAGGCAGGTGGGACGCGTAGGCATCGTACCCTCCCAGAAAGAAGTGGATCTTTCCCTTGGAGCCGCCATTGCCGAAGGCTGCCGTTTCACCGTAGGGCTTACGGGCCTCATATTTGAAACTCTCGTAAGGGTTATCAAGGGGGAGGTCAGCGCCAAGTCCCTCGGCGGCCCGGTCACGATTGGGCAGTTCGCGGGCGAGAGCCTGAAACGGGGGCTTCTCAATTATCTTTTCCTCATGAGCTTCATCAGCATCAACCTGGCCATTATCAACCTTCTTCCCGTTCCCATCTTGGACGGCGGACATCTCTTGTTCTTCCTCATAGAGGCCATAATCCGCAGACCTGTTGCCGGCCGGGTTCGAGAAGTTGCCACCCAGGTCGGGTTCCTGATTATCGCACTCCTGATGATCCTCGTAATCTATAACGATATCAGCCGGATCATTGATAAGGGATGGTCGCTCATCCCGCCTTGAGAACCCCAGGTTCTCGAGAAGTCGGCATTTCTATGTTTGAGTTATCGGCGCGGCCGACGGCCGTAAAGTCTCCAGGAAACGGAACCGCTTTGATAGTCCTTGCCGTTCACTCTTCCACCCCGTATCTGGCCGTTGCTCTCACCGAAGACCGTCGCATTCTCGTAGAGAAGGTTCTTTCTCCCGGCCGCCGGCATCTTGAGAACCTTGCTCCTACGATCGCGGAGGTGATGGACAGGGCCTGTATGAGCCTCGACTGCGTGGACTGCTTCGCAGTTGCTAAAGGGCCCGGATCGTTCTCAGGCATCCGAGTCGGCATGGCAGTGGTCAAAGGCATGGCCTTCGCCCTCTGCAAGCCCGTAGTAGGGATATCCTCTTTGGAAATGATCGCCTGGCAATCTTTGGAAGAAGGACGGCAGGGGATTTGCGTGATTGATGCCAAGAGAGGGGATATCTATGCGGCAATATACAGAAAAGAGGGAGGTAGAGTTCTTCTCGCCGAGGGCCCGATGCTGATACCTCCAGGTTCTCTCAACCGCTTGATCGATCATGCCTGCGGCGATCTGAAACTGTGCGGAGATCCTATTGTGAACGATATTCTTGAACGCCGCCCTCATGTGCTCCGGATTCCGGTTCCCATTCCTTCCGCGGCTGCCTGCGCGCTGCTTGCGTTGGAGCGCTGCCTGCGCGGTGAAGCGGAAAACCCTCATACATTGGTCCCCCTGTACATAAGGCGCTCTGATGCCGAGGAGAAGAAGGCCGGTGAAGGCCGTCGTAAGGCAGGGCCTCGGCGGTGAGGCCTTAGGGTTTGTTTAAGTACGACATTGGCGTTCAGTCGTAGGGGCGATCCTTGTGATAGCCCTCTTTGGCCCGTCCAACCGATGATTGGCTGCGAATGGCGAGAAGAAAAGGGAGGCAAGATTCACGCGATACGCTCCCGTCTTCAAACAGTTGCAGAATCTGGCACGTGACAGGCCCTCAGCGCTCTTGCTTGTCCGAGGAGCAGTGCGCACTGTTGAACTCGTCGGGGAACTCATAACAGCCTGTTTGCACGTATGTGCCGCCAAGGAATTCCCTGGGCCGGACGACAACCGTTTGCGAACGTATCTCGACGATATGGTAGATTGAATCCCAGAACGGCATCAGCGGGGCTCCGCAGGATGAGACAACCACCCTCGCGTTGCGCTCGGGTATATGAACTTCCATGACCGCCGAACGATGCTTGTGGCCTTGCATTATGAGCCTGACTCGGTTCTGTGAACAGATGTTGAGCATTTCGCCGGCATCGGAAAGCGTATGGGCCCAAAATGAGGAAGACCGGATCACCGGAAGCACCGGGTGATGAAGGAACAGGGCTTTGAAGTACCCCTGGAAACCTGCCGATTTCTCTCTGAACCAATAGCGGGTTGCCCGTGGGATGGATCCCGGCCACGATGGTAAGGCATGCACCGAGTTCAAGCCGAAAAGCACAACCTTGTGCTCGTCTGATACGAACAGTACTCGATCCTTGGCCCCAAAGTAGCTGGAGTAGCGCCGCATGGAAAGCGGGGGAAACAGCCACTCCCACACGGCTCCGAAACTCACCTCTCTGTTCCCAGGCACCGTTATGAAAGGAGCGCCGACGGACTCGAGAAAAGCCTTCGCTCGCCGGAACTGGCTCGTGCTCCCTCGGTCGGTGATGTCGCCGGAAACAATGAGCAGATGCGGGGCCTGGGAGATGAGATCTTCCCGCAGTGATTCAAGCTTTTCGGCGGAGATTGTCCGCCCCATGTGGAGGTCGGAGAGATGAGCAACTTTCATGGAGAGTGAAAATAGACCCATCGGGCGTGGGAGTCAACCTGCGAAAGCGGTCTGCAAGAAGCTCCTTGATTTTTCGGGTTGAATTGATTAAAATAACGCCAACATTCTGTTAAGGATAACTAGCAGATTTAATATGTGTTCTCTGTAGTGTTGGCCGGAGAGCCTCCCAACTGGGGAACAAAGGAGTCGCGTAATGGAACGAGTGCTTACGAAGGTTGCCGCAGTCCTGGTTATTTTGGTCGTAGCGGGCGCTGCTTTTGGTCAGAATTACTACGGAAGCGCCCCGGGACAGTGGCAAGGTTACCAGGGCCAACCCCCGCAATATGGGCAAATGGACTACGGCCAGCAGTACGGGCAGGTTCCATATGGCCAGGATTACGGCCAGCAGGCGTATGCTCCCCAGTATGGCCAGCAGGCATATGCGCCACAGCAGCAGGGGTATGCGCCACAGGCATGGCCCCAGTACGGCCAGCCTCCGTACAACCCGGCTCAAGGTTACCAACAGAACTATCAGCAGCCGCCCGCTCAACAGGCCTATTCGGGGAATCCCTATTACCCGAATCAGTATCAGAACCAGGCTGCCAATCCCCAGGCCGGGTACGATCAATTCCGGAATATGGAGCCCAGCGAAATCTATTGGAATCCAAGTTTGGACGGGGTAGACGAATCCCAGGCGGAAGCGGTTCCGGCAACGGCCGTGGTTCCTCAGGCTCCTGCACCTCCCGCCAGTCCGGCTGTCAGGACACCTCGCCGCACCGCGAGACCGGCGGCTGTTGAGCGCCGGCCTGCCCAGACTCCTGCGGCTCGTGTGCGCGCTCCGAAGAGCGATCTGCACTGGGGAAGAACCCCGGACAAGCCGGAAAGCAAGAGAGCCACGCTCAAATGGGGTCGGGATTCAAGTGCTCCGGTGGAAGCGGATTCTCAGCCTCCTGCAGTAGTGGACCGCAAACCTGCTGTTTCGTCCACCCCTCCTACGGCGGCTGATCCGCAGGTGACCGTGGAATCGAAGGGGCCGGCGAGCAGATCCTTGAGATGGGGCAGGGGGGATTAGTTTCCACCGGGCTGAGTGCACGGTCAGTGAAAGCCCCAAACACGCGTCGGACCAATCAGTGATTGCGGAGGACCTCTCCATTCGGGGAGGTCCTTGCGTTCTCGTGGTCAGGTCGCTCCGGGAGGCACTGTGCGACCGCGTCTAATCCCGCGCACGCCTATGTGGCGGTGAAAGGCATTGCTTAGGCCAATATTCCGAACCAATGATGTCGGAGGTCAGCCGGTGTTTGGATTCAAGAATCTTATGGAACAGGCTCAGAACCTGCAAGAACGAATCTCCGAGATACAGGCTCAGCTTGCAAACAAAACCGTTACCGGGAGCGCCGGAGGCGACATGGTAGTGGTGACCGCAACCGGTTCCCAGGAAATAACCTCCGTGAAGATCGAAAGAAGCATTGTTCAGGCTGGTGATGTTGAAATGATCGAGGAGTTGGTGGCTGCTGCAGCCAACGATGCCATCCGCAAGTCCAAGGATCTGGTTAGCGAGGAATTCTCAAAATTGACCGGCGGAATACGCATTCCCGGGCTTACATGAGGCCAGGGGTGCCTCCCGGGATGACGTTGTCATTCTCTTGTACGGCGTGGACCAATACGTCCGCCCTTTTTCCCTGTGCAGCCGTTACGTGATAGGACCACTTGAAACATTGATCAAGGCCCTGAAGCTGCTCCCGGGCGTCGGCGAAAAGACGGCCACCCGCTTCGCGTTCTATATCCTCAACGCAAAGACTGAAGAGATCCGCACGCTTGTCAACTCGGTACGCGACGTGAAAGCAAAACTCAGGCTTTGTTCCATCTGCTTTCACCTTACCGAGAAAGATCCCTGCGCAATCTGCTCCGACCCTAGGAGGGATCAATCAAGGCTGTGTGTGGTGGAAACACCTCTCGACCTCATGGCTGTGGAAAAGGCGGCCATTTTCAGGGGACTTTATCACGTTCTTCACGGACTGCTCTCTCCGCTGGACGCGATCGGCCCGGAAGACATCCGTCTGGAGGAACTCAAGGAGCGGGCACGCAAAGGCTCCTTCCAGGAGATCATTCTGGCCCTCAATCCCACCGTTGAAGGCGAGTCCACGGCGGGCTACATTTGTGAGCAACTCCGGGACGCCGGAGTCAAGGTCTCGCGAATCGCCTACGGAATCCCCATCGGCGGATCGCTGGAGTACGCGGATCCTCTCACACTCACTCGTGCCTTGGAGAACCGCCGGGAGTTGTAGATAGGGGCGGGGATCAGGCGCCTCACCAACGGAATGGAGTTCACCCGTGGGCGGCTACAGCGCCGAAACACAGGCCGACGAACGCATGAGAATAGCGGTGTTGATCCCGTGCCTCAATGAGGAAGCGTCCGTGGGCAAGGTTGTGCGGGACATGGCCGAGGCCCTTCCACAGGCCGCCGTCTACGTGTACGACAACAGATCCACTGACAGGACAAGCGAAGTGGCCAGAGCCGCAGGCGCCGTTGTTCGGCAGGAGTACGTCCGGGGCAAAGGCCACGTGGTCAATCGGATGTTCGCCGATATAGAAGCGGACGTGTACGTCCTCATTGATGGAGACGACACGTACGACGCGTCGTCTGCGGGGCTTCTCGTCAAAACTTTGATTGAAGGGTCGTTCGACATGGTGAATGCGGTCCGGCAAACCGAAGAAGCAGCCGCTTACAGAATAGGTCACCGAATGGGAAATGTTCTGCTGACCACAATCGCAAGAATGATCTTCGGAACTCAGATCACGGACATGCTTTCAGGCTATCGCGCCTTTTCCAGGCGCTTCGTGAAATCCTTCGCCGGATTCTCCACAGGATTCGAGATCGAAACTGAACTGACGGTTCACGCCCTGGACATGCGCATGCCCATAGCGGAAATCAAGACGAAGTACCGGACAAGGCCCGAGGATTCGGCAAGCAAACTCCGGACGATTCGAGACGGTCTGCGCATACTGAACACCCTGTTCACTCTGCTCCGAGAGGAAAAACCTCTTACTTTCTTCGGGATCGTGTCCATTATCCTCGCAGTTGCCGCGCTTGCCGTGGGCGCCGGGGAAGCGGCTGCATGTTTCCGGTCGGGAGCCGTACCCAGTCTGCCCATTGCGGTGACTTCATCGAGCCTCATGATACTGTCCGTACTCAGCGCAGTGTGCGGACTGATTCTCAATACCGTAACTCGAGGACGGAAGGAGATGAAACGCTTGCATTATCTCTCTTTTCCGGGGCCTACAAGCCGTTCATCTTGACTGACGGAAACGGTAACCGGCGATCTTGGGCAGAGCGAGACAGGATGCCACCAGAGGGCTTAGACTACTTAGGGCCCGCCGCGAAACCACGTTGGCATTCTTGATAGGGGCGGACCTATGTGTCCGTCCTTTGCGGCGGTCCAGGGCTCGCTTTGGGCAGACACGCGGGTCTGCCCCTACAATCGGGTAGGCAACCGATTGCAAGGTTTATGTCGTCACAAACCCTTACAGGTCCGCTACTGAACACGAGAGGCATTGCCTTGAAAATATTATTGATCAATCCCCCGTGGGTCATTCACGGCAAGAAGAATGTTTGGCGAAGTGTTGCCAGCATTATGCCGCCTCTCGGCATAGCTTGGCTGGCCGCGGTGCTTGAGCGGGAAGGGCATCGGGTGAGGATACTTGACTCCCACGCGGAACGCATGGGTATTGACACCATAGCTCAATGGGTTCGCAGCGAGGGCCCTTTCAATATGGTCGGAATAACAGCAACCACGCCGCTTATCTCAAACGCGTTGCGCATTGCCCGGCTGATCAAGGCCGAGACCCCGGAGACCAGGATAGTGCTGGGCGGAGTTCACCCCACAGTGCTTCCACACGAGGTTCTTCAGGACACCGCGGTTGACCTGGTCGTCCGAGGCGAGGGAGAATGCGCCATCCAGGAGCTGGCAGCGGAGACACCACCTGAACAGGTGGCCGGCGTCTCGTTCCGCTTTGACGGATCCATCGTGGACAACCTGGACGCTGAACTCATTAGCGATCTTGATTCATTGCCGGCGCCTGCGTATCATCTGCTGCCCATGCAAAGGTATCGACCAGCCGCTGGTGCGGCCAGGCGGCTGCCTGCCGGATCCATTCTCGCCACGCGGGGTTGCCCGGGCCGGTGCACATTCTGCTACAGGATCTTCGGCCACAAGTTCAGGTATCGCTCGGGCCGCAAGGTGGCAGAAGAGGTCGCGCTGCTGCAGGAACGCTACGGACTCAAGGAAGTATGTTTCTACGACGATACGTTCACCGCGGTGAGAAGCGAGGTTAGAAATTTTTGCAAGGCCATCGAGGATTTGAAGTTGGACCTGACGTGGAGCTGTTTCAGCCGGATCGACACCTTCAACGAAGAGACTTTCCGGCTGATGAAAAACTCCGGGTGTCACCAGGTAATGTTCGGCGTCGAGACCAGCAGCCCGGAAATTGGCGCCAATATTCGCAAGAAGATCGATCCGGAGCGAGTGCGATGGGTCGTGCATTCCACAAAGAGACTGGGAATGAAGGTCCGCGCTGCTTTCATGTTAGGCAACCCCGGAGAGACGGAGCAGACCATCCTGGACACGATCCGATTCGCCGTCGAGCTTGATCCGGACCTAGTACAGTTCAACGTGACCACTCCGTTCCCCGGCACCGAGATGTTCTTTTGGGCCTTTAACAACGGATTGCTGCGCACGACCAACTGGGAAGATTACGATCTCTCAACTCCTGTTATGGAGCTTCCCACAGTTTCATCCGAGGCTGTATGGAAGTATTACAGAATAGCCCATCGGCGGTTCTATCTGCGGCCGCGCTTTGTTCTGAATTATGTCCGGCGCGTCAGAAGCTTCCAGGACTTGATTGCCGCAGTCCGGGGACTGGGCATGCTGGTTCGCCCGTAAAACGAGGAATAGGCGGCGAGCCTATTTGAGCGCATTCAACAATATCCGATGATTACCGGATCGTGATTGCATGGAAATCCAAAGGAAAAAGACTCGGCTCATACAATTGGGCTCCGTTGCCATAGGAGGCGTCGCGGCTATAGCGGTGCAGTCCATGACCAGCACGGACACGAGGGACGTCAAGGCCACGGTGGAACAGATCAAGCGACTGGAAGCGACAGGGTGCGAAATAGTGCGCCTCGGCGTTCCCGACATGGCCGCGGCTCGATCCTTGGGGAGCATCAGGGCGCAAACCTCGGTTCCCATGGTCGCGGACATCCACTTCGACCATAAACTTGCACTTGAGGCTCTCCGACAGGGTGTTAACGGACTGAGGCTCAATCCGGGCAACATCGGCTCACGCCAAAAGGTTCGTGATGTCGCTGCCGCGGCTGCGGAGAGAAATGTGCCGATCCGCATCGGCGTCAATTCCGGCTCCGTTGAGAAAAGACTTCTCGAAAAATACCGCGGCCCAACCTCTG
Source organism: Desulfomonile tiedjei (assembly GCA_020722215.1). GTDB lineage: Bacteria > Desulfobacterota > Desulfomonilia > Desulfomonilales > Desulfomonilaceae > DYLG01. The sequence goes on along the minus strand of DYLG01000018.1, from coordinate 15,158 downwards.
AGGCGATGGTCGAGAGCGCGCTGGGCCATGTGGGAATCCTCGAGAAGGAAGGGTTTCATCTCATCAAGATCTCTCTCAAAGCATCCGATGTCATTCGTACGGTGGACGCGTACAGAATGCTCTCCGCAAGAGTGGACTACCCTCTCCATGTTGGCATTACCGAAGCTGGGCCCTTGGCGCCGGGAACAGTCAAGTCCGCGCTGGGCATAGGTCTGCTGTTGGCCGAGGGCATAGGCGACACAATCCGGGTTTCTCTCACAGCCCCCCCGGAGATGGAGGTGCGCGTTGCATATTCCATACTTGGGTCTCTGGGCATCAGACGTCGGGGCGTCGAGGTGATCTCTTGCCCCACTTGCTCCAGGACGGAGATAGACCTGGTGGGACTCACCGAAAAAGTGGAACGCTCTTTACTATCGATCAAGACACCCCTCAAGGTTGCTGTTATGGGCTGTGTGGTGAACGGCCCAGGTGAAGCGAAACAAGCGGATGTGGGAATAGCCGGGGGCAAGGGCCGGGGTATTCTGTTCAAGAAGGGGCTGAAAGTGGGGACATTCGATGAAATCGACCTGCTAGGCGCCCTTCTCTCGGAAGTGGAGAGCATGACAGGGGAGGCAGTCGAAAGTCGCCCCTTTGAATCCCCCTGAGCGGGCTGCGGCGCTGGAAGCCGGGCTGCGCGGTGGATCGGGGTCGGCTTTGGGGGGCACGCTGGGCTGCCCCGAACGTCCGGCCGGGATCCGATTGAATCGTCTCTTTCGTGAAAGGCCCTGTTCAGCAAGCAAGAGCCGTGGGAATCTTGTTAAGAGTTGACATAAAATTATGCATTTGATTTCATAATGAAATCGTTATTTCATCATCTTTATTATAAAGCCTGTTTCATGCAATTAATCTGAATGACGCCATTATTAACCGACCGTTTTCTCTTCCTAAAACCATATGATTTCCGCCGTACATCGTGAACATGCTCATACCCTGACTATAATGTCTTCAGATGATAAAGACAAGGCGCCCGATCAGTGGCCGCTTTCCATTTGGAGTTCACCGCTTGGTCGGCGACTCTTTGTCAGCAGCACCGGTCAGAAGAACGAGGTGCGGGACCGGGAAATGAAAAGATTCACAGCAGGTCCTGAGCCGGTCGATCCCCGACTCGGATTGGCTTTGCGGCTTATACTGACCGCCGCGCTTACAGTCTTGGTTCTGGGGGTGATAAGCGCCGGCTTTTCCGAGGAGAGGGCAAAGATCGATTGGCGTCGGGTCACCAAGGCCAGGCCGGACCTCAAGATTCTGGTCTTGGTAGAAGGAGATCGGCCAATTTCCCTTCAGGATTTGGCCTTGTTGTCCGATAAGGGGTTGATCCCTGCCGACCGCGATCCCGGCCTGGTTCTTGGGCTCGATCGGGCCGTTTTCTCGACGAAGATCAACAACTGGATGTCCAGGCGTCCATTGCCCGCGCATCTGAGGGCGAGGCTACTCGAGCGATTCGCCAGGAGCGGAATCTACCGCATCGGCTTCAAAGTGGACGCCGAGAACCACCAGGGGCTGCTGAATTTTGAGATAACCGCCCCCCGGGACGGGTTCGGCAGGAAGCTGCTTCAATCGGAAGGCCTCGTGAGGCCAACCGCAGCCGGCTTGACGCGGGTTGATTCGGCCGGCAACCGCTGGTTTTGTGTGGGCTTCCCACGGGTGGAGTACGGCACGGAAATCCGTTTCCATTTTGCCTTCAAGTACGCTGTGGATATGGGTGAACTGCTCAGCCACGACCTGCTGCTCTGCGAGTCATCGGTGAACGGTGTTGTACCTGCGGACGTCGCCCCGTTCCTGAGAGCGGGCTACAAAATCAACGCCAGGTTGCCTGAGGCGGTGGCATGGGCCGAAAAGGGCAAGTCCCCTGTGAACACTGTGCGGGAATACCGGCGCCTCACCAAGTTCCTCAGCCAATCCGTTGCGTACGACAACCGCAAGAGAAGCACCCACTTCGGGGGAAAATCCGTCTATTACGACCTTGACGATATGTACCGGCCAGTGACCGAAACGCTCAGCCGTATAAAGGAGCTTGCCCCGATACGTCTCTCATTGAGTGCTCGTTTCTTCGAGCGCGCGGCATACCGTGCCGAACCGCCGGCAGATTCGGGCATTTCTTCACCATGGTTTATGCTCCCGGCGGTGGCTGGATGTCCACTTCGGTGACACCTACGGGTATTCCGTTGATAGTTGCCCCAGGACCGGATCATGTTGCTTATCAATAATGGAGTCCTCGGATTCCGATGAGGACGACACTCTGGGAATCTCGGCTTCTCATAAATTTGACGGAGGAAGAAGATGTCGATGAGCCGACTGGTGCTCGCGCCCTACGATCCGGAACGGGATCGTGATGTGCGTGAACTCTTTGAAGGTTATCTATATAAGGATCATCAGCTCCGGTTCATAGGGGTTGCCAAGGAACGGATGGTCTGCCACCTGGAGAAGACACTGGATCAGCCTGGCATCCAGGCCATCTGCCTTCGGGACGAGGGGAAACCGGAAGGAATGATAGCCCTTCAGGACCTGCCTTGGATGAGCAAGCATTTCGGGCTTCGCATGTATGCGGTGCGCCACTTGCCGGCGAGTTCCGACAACCCTCTCGTAAGACCCAGGCTCCTGCGATACGTTATGGAAGAGCTTCCCGATGTGGATTTTCTCGACTGCCGCGTGGCAGTCGACGATGTGAATTCCGCCCATGCGCTGGAGATCTGTGGGTTCCGCTATGTTGGATCCGAGATCTACATGGGCAGGCAATTGGAACCCATGGACCCGCCTGAACCGCACCCGGACTTTGACATCGCACCACGTTCCCGTTCGGAGCGGCGTCAGGTCCTCGACATTGGCACTGAAACGCACGTGAACAATCGCTTCGTTTACGATCCGATCATCCGGACGAGAGCTGCAAAGTCTCTGTACGGAAGGCTCGTAGAGAACTGCTTCGATCACGAGCACTTCAATGTTCTGGTTGCTCGAGCCCGCGGCTCGGTCCAGGGATTCATCAACTCCAAGGTCAATCAGGCGTTCAGCAATGCAGTAGGCCGCGTCTGCGGCAGCCTGAGTTTCATCGGGGTGCGTCCGGGAACGCGAAACAGAGGAATCGGAGTCGCGTTGAACGAGCGGGCTCTTTACGAAATGGCCGGGAAGGGAGCAACTTACGCGGCGGTCAGGACTCTGGCAGTCAACTATGCCGCGCTGGCCACGTGCTACCGTACCGGATTCAAGGTAACGTCATCGAGTCTTCACTTTCACCGTTGGATACAACGTCCCGCCAGGACCTATAAGCCGGTGGAACAGGCAGTGGACCAGGACGCGGTGACCATGGCGGGTCGCGCCCATAGATGAGGGAGAGCGCAGAGAACAGAAGTCGCCGTCCGTTTCTTTCGCACGGACCACGCTGAGCGCGCTGACGCGGCACAGTCAACCGGGATTCTACGCTTGTTCTTCGACAGTGGTACGGCTGCTCGGTTCACGTGAAGAAGCGCATGTTAAAGCGGATCCCGGCTAGATCGAATTCCTTGAAAAGCCTGTCCAGCCGGTCGTTGGCTATGCGCAATTGCCGAGGTTTTTCTTCGGCTTCCTTATCGGTGGCGTAGCACGCGAGGCACCGTTGACACTGGTGAGTTGCTCCCAGAGTTGTAACGTCGAAGTTTGCCACGAAGAAGGTGCGGCGCTCCTTGCGATTCCCGAAATTCTCCACAGCGGGCAAGTATTCGACGGAAACCTCCATGGAAACATCGTTGCCTTCCTGCGCAACATGGATATAGTCCTCAATGGTGAGGGTTTGGCCATGCTCTTCCTTGAAATCCCGGAATCGGACGACCATGTCTTCCAAAGAAAAGAGCCTCGTTTCCACATCAATACCTGCTTCCTTCAACTTCCGGTAATCCTTCTGCAAATACCGGTTGGCAATCATGACGGCTTGGGAAACGTGAGGGCACAAGTTCTTCGGGCAACCGCGGGCATAGCATTTGCGGAAGCTGTATTCTTGTCCGTCCACTGTCCCCGAGAACCGACAGAAGAAAAGGATAGCCTCGAATTCATTATCCATGTGGGTGAAATCAACCTCGTTGATTTCAAAAGAAGGCACGCATGTAATGGCCGCTCCGTTCCTTCGAGCCGCGACCAGGTCGTCGATACGTGCAACGACACCTGTACTTGCTGTTTCTTCCATCGCGTCAACCTCGCTTTTGGTCATCCCCAAGAGATGATGTATGTGCAGGAGTCCGCTCCGTTCTTTCTGCATGGTTGCGTGTCGTCATGTCGAACCAGAGCATCATTTATCCCGAACGGTTTGAAACGCTTTGCAAAGCCTTCCAGGGTGCCTCGGTCAAATGCACAACAATAGTGGTTGGTGCTGGTCATCCTCCCGCGTTGGATGCCTTGGCTGACCCCCTCGTGGCGATAGGTCCAATTGCCGATCTCTCCACCGCAATATTTGGAGTGATAGACTTTATCCAAGCCTCTGAAGGCAGCCTCGAGCGAATGCCGGCCGGTGGGGAGTTCAACACGCATGGCCATCTGTTCTCCTATTCGTGCCATCCAAGTCCGCCCGAAACGTTGAGCCATCTCCTTCATAGCGTCAAGAAATGGCTGCGCATTGTAGAATCGGTTTGGATCGACAGCACGAATTCCATATTTTTCCAAGACGATAAGACCCAATTGGCGTATATGCTCCGGGAAGCCAAGCATAAACGACTCGATTATTTCACCGATAACTCTAACCGTCGCCGGATTATATGAGGTGAATTCCGCCATGGCACTTTACCTCCCGAGTTGTACTCCCACACGCCCCGACTAGTAACTCAGAACCGCTTTTGCATTGCAGCACTCGTTTATGACCGTGCCTCCTGCTACGATCTGGGCCTTTTCAATCAGATCCGCTTCTTCAATGTGGCGTTCCTTGATGCAAGGGGCGCATACAAAGATCTTTCCTCCGAGTTCCAGGAAGCTATCCATGAGTTTTCTTAACGGGTCAAAACCTGAAGCGTGAATGTGTTCCGCGTATCCCCGCTTGGCTAGAAAAACGGCGGAACCTTGGAGGACCACTGTTGCCTTTTCTTCCATTGCCAACGCTGCGTTTCCGCCGACGAGCGGTAATGTGGCTCTTTCAGGATCTTCTCCTGCGTGAGTTGCTATGATGACGACGCCTTCTTTTTCTTCCATTGTTCCATTCTCCTCTTCGTAACGGTTTGCCGGGCTTTCAGGGCACGGCGTGGTGTGAGCGTAAGCGGTCACTTTCTTGTAGCTTCATCAGGCAGCCACAGTCCGGGCATCAATCAGGGCGCCCTTGAAGGTACTCCACAAGTTGTTTCAAACGCGGGCGGGCCAACGCGTAACGTACAGTTGAACCCTCTCGCGTAGCGCTCACAAAACCGTGCATGCGTAAGGTGCGCATCTGTTCGGCCCTCTCCACGTTGTCTGTCAGGCTGTTCATCCGTCCGATTCCCGGCGCAAAACCGAGGCATATTCAACGATAGGCTGCCCTCGCATGTCTTGAACCTATCTTCGACGTCGTATGTGCGAATCATTGCAGATCGGACGTCGGGACGTTTCTTGGCTTCCGTCCCGTAGTCACCGTCTTGAATTGCAGGGGTGTACGGGCAGACCCTTGGGTCGGAAGACTGCATGAACGAACCGGCCAACGAGCGCGAAGAGCATGAGCCTCCTAGATGAATAGTTGATTACTGGAATTCGCCGCGTGAGCCATGAAGGTGGCTACGCCGACATATTCCACCCCAGGGTAAGGGATTATCTCTTCCCGCTTAATGCCCATGATGTCCATCGACATCTCGCAAACGTAGATCTTTACTCCGAGCTCGGCCGCCTGTTCGAAAAGTTTGTCCAGACTAGGAGCTCCCTTTGTCTTCATCAGTCTCTTCATCATAGCCGTTCCGAGACCGCCCATGTTCATCTTGGATAACTTCAACTTGTTACGGCCAGTGGGAAGCATCCAGCCAAACATCTTCGATACGAGGTTCTTGCCCTTAACTTGGGCCGCGGGATTGCGCAGTGCAGCGGTGGCCCAGAAGGTAAAGAAAAGTACTACCTTCATATCCATGGCAGCCGCTCCCACAGCGATGATCATTGCTGCCAGTAACTTGTCAAGATCGCCGGAGAACACTACTATCGAGAGCTTGTCCTCTCTTGGCGGCCCCAATTCCTCCACTCTTTTCTTGAGGGCGATCAGCTCGGATTCATGCACGCTCATTGCCTGTAACAGTTCGCCCTCGGGGGTCTCACGATTTGACTCTCTTCGGTGAACAGGTGCCATTGTCTCTCCTTTGTTGCCACAATGCGATTTGCGGCCGACGAATTAGGTTGTGGTCGCATCACGCTTGCGGGAAACACGTATGAATGTCTGATGGGACGCTTCGGCAGGCCTGACACTAGGCGCCTGGTCGCGTGGTCCTGAACTCATGGATGAACAGGGCCACAGGCCGCAGCACCGCATGAGCGAACTTCGTAAAGGGAAGCAAGAGCACCAGTAACATTGCCCCTACCACGTGGACAAGGAACACAATGTACGCCCCAACTGAACCTGATGGTAGATAGACAGCAATCTCCACGATGAATCCGGTCAAAGTCACCCCCCACAACAATCCGACAAACAACCAATCCGAGAGCAGAGAGTGGGCGGAGTATTTGTCGGGCTGCGTTATCCTGTTGATCAGAGCTACACTGGCGCCGTAGAGAACGAAAAGACCCGCCACAGTGCCCAACAGTCTCATCGGATAGTATGGGGGGACCTGAGAAAACGGCTCCTTGAAGAGCAGATCAAGACCGGTCGCTGCCAGCAGTCCCAGGAATCCCCACATGATCGACAGATGAACGAAGCGGCGTCGCAGGAACCATGGTGTGGGCTCGGCGTTGCATTTATCGAATCGAGTCTGTGCTGCTACTTCGAGAACAGCAGTCTTGAGCGCCGCCAAGAAACTCGATCGGTTGGCGGCTTCGTCCAGGGCCCCACCGCCATCGCTTGCTATCCCGTTGAGGGCTTTGCTAAGCCGGTTTACCATGGTAATCAGGCTTAGCAAGGCTATTAACCCCGCGATGATTATCACTGTCTGTCCAGTATAGTGGATATACGCAACATCGATGAAGCTGTCCAATCTCAAGGCTTCCCTCGGCATGGAGCCGTAGCCGGCGAGCATGATGAGGGTCAGGATTGCTGCAGCAACGACGAGGAAGCCAAGGGAAAAAGCCTTCGAAGTATACAGGCGTCGGGCCAGGGTCGTGGGATCGTATTGGGATATGACGTACCTGCGGGCGGCTGCCACGAATTCCCCCGGCTCCGCCTGCCTCGGACAAGTGGCCGAGCAGTCTCCACAGTAATAGCATAGCCACATCTCCTTGCTCGCTGCCAGACGATCCTTGATTCCCAGTTGCGCGTATCTGATGAATTTTCGCGGGAACGCTGCTCCTCGATCAGTGAGAGAGCAAACGGCTGTGCAATTGCCGCAATTGAAGCAGGCCTTGATATCGGATGCACCGTAGCCGGCCAATTCGTTCACAAATGTGGGGTCTACCGTGTGAGCCATCTGTCACTCCTTCAGTAGGACGTATTGGAAGTAGTCGCCACTCTGGTCACCTTCTCCGACCTTTCCGTATTTCTTCATGGAGGTCAGGTGCCATAACACGTAGTGGGAAGGAATGCCTGTTTCCAGAGCCAACTCCGGGACAGTCTTCGGCTGTTGGCGGAGTGCGTCGGAAAGCTTTTTTCTCAAGGCCCTGGTCTCCTTCACCACCTCTCTCACGGAATCAATCGTTGCCTTGCGGGATTCTCTTAGCGCTTTGAGGGCTTCCTTTTTTGCTTCATCTTTCATCGATCATCTCCCAACGCGTTCACTGAGCCGCAATTGCATCTACCATTGAGTCAAACTGGTCTAGGGTCCAGCCACTCACGTTGATTGCCCGGTGCGGGCAGACCGCGGCGCAGGATCCACACCCCATGCAGAGAGGCGCGTTCACGAGGGCCTTGCGCTCAACCTTGCCCTCGATCTCGATGTCCGTGAGTCTCAAAGCGCCTTCGTAGCTGCACTCATTGAGGCAGAGACCACACCCGTCGCACCTTGCCGGATCCACCTGAGCTACGAAGGGCTCCAATTCCACGTATCCCTTGCCCAAAGCGATCGCAGCCTTGGAAGCCGCTGCAGCAGCAGAAGCACAGCTTTCGGTGATGTCCCGAGGCCCCTGGGATGTTCCTGCCAGCAGCAAGCCGTTTACTGCCATCTCAACCGGCCGGAGTTTTGGATGCACTTCCTGGAGGAATCGGTCGGTTCCCACTGGGAGTTTGAATACGTCCACCAGATCCGAGATGTCGTTGGGCATCATCCCCACCGAAAGCACCACCAAGTCCACCGGGGCCTCCAAGTCCTCTCCGAAGGTGAGAGTGTCCCTCACTCTCACCTTCAGAGGGCGGCTGGCGTTTGGTCCCGTCTTCTCGACGAGCGGAGGAGAATCGGGGGTGTACCGGAAAAAAAGAACTCCCTTCCCCGAGGCCTTTTCGTAGTAATCCTCGTGGCCTCGTCCATACGCCCGGATATCTCGATAGAACTCATACACATTCACATGGGGAAAACGATCTTTGATCTCGTTTGCCGCCTGGAGCGTCGCGGTGCAGCAGACCCTGGAACAGTAGCTATTCACTCTTCCATCAGGCTGGGGCTCGTGAATTCCATCCACCTGCCGACTACCCACGCAGTGAATTAGCGCGACATCTCTCACCGGATGCCCCTGGATTTCGAGTCTGCCCCCGGTAGGACCGTCGGGAGAGAGCAACTTAATGAGGTCGGGCAGCGTTATCACTCGTGGAGATTCCCCGTATGAGTACTCGCCGCTTCGAGGTTCGTAGTGCTTAAATCCGGTGGCAATAATCACGACGCCACACCGCACTTCCAGTTCGTCACCTGGGGAACAAGGCCGGTCCGAGCGGACGGTACAGCCTTGAAACGGGCGAAAGACGACCTTCTTTTCTATAAGCCCGATCCCTTTGGCCGAAGTATCGCCAGGTACGTTGCGCACGCGGACGACAAAATCGCCGATGGTTCCCGTTGCGGCCACCACCTCAGCGCCGGTGTAGATCTTGATATTCGAATCATCCACCACTTCTTCCACAAGCATCCGCAAGAGATCTTCAGCCTTCTCTTCAGTGGGATATACTTGGTTGAGCTGGGCTGTCTGCCCTCCCAGGTACGGGGACTTTTCAATCAGTGTGACCCCGAGTCCCTGCTTGGAAAGTTTTCGAGCCGCCGTCAGGCCGCTGACGCCTCCGCCGATAACTACTGCATGAGGAAACGCTTCCACTCGGATGGGCTTCAGCGGTTCAAGGCGTACCGCTTTGGCCACAGCGGCCGCAATCAGTCGGATGGCCTTATTGGTAGCACCGGCCGGGTCCCCGTGATGTGCCCAGCTTACCTGCTCCCTTATATTGGCATGCTCGTACAAGTACGGATTGTGGTTGCCTCGTTTGAGCGCATTGCGAAACGTCAGCTCGTGGAGTTTCGGCGAGCATGAGGCAACCACTACGCCGTCGAGGCTCTCTTTCTCCAGATCCTCCAGGATCATCTCCTGGCCCGGATCGGAACACATGAACATATTCGTGCGAGCTACTTTCACTGCCGGAATTTTTTTGACCTCTTCGGCAACCGTCTGCACATCCACCACGTCGGAGATATTCCCTCCGCAATGGCAGATGTAGACACCTATCTGAGGCTCCTTTGCTTCACGGTTCTCCGGCTGATCATTGGTCTGGACTTCCTCGGGCATTGAGTCACCTCTCAATTAGGTATAGAAGTTTCGGCAATGCAGCTCAGCTTGCGGCCCTTTCTGCGGCGCGTTCTTCCTCGCCGGTCACTGCTTCTGTGACGGCACTTAAATCGAGTTCCAACCCACGCATATAGTTGGCTGCTTCCATGGCTGCAGCACCGGCTTTGGCTATGGTGTCTACTATGTCCTTGGGACCTGCGGCCGTCCCTGCCACGAGTATGCCGGGCTGATCTGTAAGTGCCGGGGCTGTCTTGGGACTCGCGCACTTGACAAAGCCGTCGTCGTCCCGCATTACGGGGACGAACTCCTCCGGATTGCATCCCGGCACCATTCCGAGGGAGAGCACAACCAAGTCGTGTGCTCGTTCCTCGACACGCCCGTCCTCTTCCATAAGTTCAACTCGGACGTTGAGATTGTGTTCCTCGTCTTCCGCGATCCTGGCTACTTTGGCCTTCACGAACTGTATTCCCATGGCCTTTGCGTTCTCGTAGAATTCTTCATAACCTTTTCCAAAGGCTCGGATGTCCATGTAGTAAATGGTCACATCCGCCAGGGGAAGTGCTCCGGAGAGCAGCATGGCCTGTTTGATGGCATACATGCAGCAAACCCGAGAGCAGTAGGGAATGCCAAGGCTCTTGTCTCGGGAGCCTGCGCACTGAACGTAGGCTATGGAATCGGGCACTTTGCCGTCCGAAGGTCGGATCACCCTGCCGTACGGCCCGTGAGGAGATAGAAGCCGTTCCATTTGAAGGGCGCTGAGAATGTTGAGGCTTCCCGGAGGCGAGTACTCTTTCTTGGAGTCCTTGGGAAGGAGCTGAAAACCGGTCGCAAGGACTACGCTTTTTGCCTGAACCTTAATCTCTTCGGGACGCTGGAAATAGTCCACAGCTTGGCTGGGACAAACCTTTTCGCATGACCCGCAGAGCATGCAATTTTCCGCATCGAGCACTGCCTTCTGCGGAATGGCCGTGGCAAAAGGGACATATATGGCCTTTCTGGCCCCAAGTCCGCCTTCAAACTCGTGCGGGACGTCCACCGGACAGACATACTCACATTGACGGCATCCTATGCAGAGTTTCTCATCCACGTACCGCGGCTTTTTCATCAAGTTCGCCGCGAACAGCCGACCGTCTCGCGTGATGGACTTGACTTCCGTACACGTCAGAATCTCTATATTGGGATGATGTGCAGCAGCAGCCATTCTCGGCGTTGTGATACAGCTCGCACAGTCGAGGGTTGGGAAAACCTTGCTCAGCGCAATCATTACCCCGCCAATGCTCGCTTCTCTCTCGACAACAGCCACCTGATATCCCTGATCCGCCAATTCCAGTGCTGACGTGAGTCCGCCAATTCCGCCACCGACGACCAACGCGTCACATTGAATAGTCTGCGTGTTCATGACTGCTCAGTTGGCTACCTCCCCTTTTCGTGGCGGCCCGATCTCTTTGAGGAGATCATTCATCTCGTTCACTTCTTTGAGGAACGCCTTGGTGCAGACCGTACAAATCGCGCTCAGCTTGATTCGTCGACGATCATAACCTTCCTTTTTCATTCTGACGGCCACCCTGTCCAGTCTGGCGGCGAAACGGTGATATGCTCCCTCATACGGACATTCTTCTCCGCACGACATGACAATGATCCCGCCTATGCCTTTTTCCAGCGTCCTGAAATAGAAGCTTTCCGGGAGCATCACCGGGGCGGGTATACGAAGGACATAGGTGTTCGCAGGATAAGACAAGTGAGCCTGTCCCACCGTGTCCGCCCCGGGATAAGCACAGGCCACGGTAGCCAGAATGACAATCTTGGCATTGGCCGGCTCGGCTGCGGTTGTCATGTTTACTCCTTCTATTTCTTTCGCGTAACGAAGAGTCGGTCGTGCCCCTCGGATTCGAGGAGTCCCATATACTCGTGCCCGACCTTTTTCGCCCACGCCGGGATGTCGTTGCGCGTGCCGGGATCACTGGACTTGATTTCAATGATCTCACCGACCTTCACTTGTCCAATCCCCTTCTTAGCTTCCAGAAGCGGTCCGGGACAGGCGCTTCCTCGTGCGTCGATCACTTTGGCTACTTTGAGCGTCGCCAGATCTGTGTTACTCATTGTTGTCCCTCCTGAGGTTTCTGGGTCTTACCGATTTCCTAGCGAGCAATTGGCGTACCATTTTGTCCGGGGATGCGCAGGTTTTCACATGAATTCAATAAAACCAATAGGATAACCCTGCCACTTGTGATGACGCCGGGTGCGAAGGCGGTATCACACTCGGCGCCACCGTAAACTTTTCTTGACCTGACGGTTTACGTATGTTAGCATATTTACGCACCTGCAGTTTACGTTGACGCGTAGAGGAGACAGCCAACACCATGGACCAGCAGGAAATGGTAAGCTTCTGGACGACAATCGTTGAGACCATGATGGACGGTTTGATGGTCGTAGACGCTGATGGAATGATTGTTGCCGTGAACCAGGCTACCCAACAGATCACGGGATATGCCAGGGATGAACTCATCGGAAGCCCCTGTACGATACTCAACTGCGAACACTGTTCTGCTCGATGCGCGCCTGACCAAGACTTCACGTGTGACTTGTTCGAGTCCAAGCGGATAGAGAGGCGTGAGTGCAACCTGACGAGAAAGGACGGCACGGTGCTGCCTGTCATGAAGAATGCCGCCATTATCACAGGGGAGGACGGCACGGTGAGTGGTGCTGTGGAAACGCTGATGGACCTGAGTGCCATCGTCACAAGAGACCGCCGAATCGAAAGACTGAATACCATTCTAAAAGGCAAGGATCGATTTCATGGGATAATCGGGAAGTCCCGCATCATGCAGGATGTGTTCGATTTGATTTCCGATGCGGCCGCGTCTGATGCCCCGATCATCATCTACGGCGAGAGCGGCACGGGCAAGGAACTTGTGGCGGCGGCCATACACAAGCTAGGCCGGCGGCACCAAGGTCCCTTCGTTAAGGTGAATTGCGCTGCCCTGAATGAGTCTCTCTTGGAAAGCGAACTTTTCGGGCATGTTAAGGGCGCGTACACCGGCGCGGACAGGACGAGGAAAGGACGGTTCGAACTGGCCCACAAGGGAGACATCTTTCTAGACGAGATTGGTGAAATTCCGCCATCCATGCAGGTGAAGATCCTGAGAGTGATTCAAGAAAAGGAATTCGAGCGGCTGGGAGACAGTACTACCATCACGGTAGACGCGCGTATCATCTCTGCGACTCATCGAAACCTTGAAGAAATGATAGCCCGAAACCAGTTCAGAGAAGACCTCTTCTATCGCCTCAACGTGATTCCCATACGACTGCCGCCTTTGAGGGAACGGCAGGAAGACCTCCCCTTGCTCATCGAACATTTCCTCGAAGAAAACCGTCTGAAAACCGGCAAGGACATTGATGGTATCGCCAAGGAAGCCCTGGAGTATCTCCTCGCCTACCATTGGCCCGGCAACATTCGAGAGCTTGTCAATACTCTGGAATACGCGTTCGTAGTGTGCCGGAATAACTATATCAATATTGGTCACCTCCCGGAAACCGTGGTATCCGGAAGACGGATCACTCCCCCGAGGAAGTCCTACGAAAAGAAAAAGAGCGAGGGCGAGGAGGAAAGGGTCCTCGAAGCGATGAAGCAAGCGAACGGGAAGAAAAGCGACGCTGCACGACTACTTGGTATTACACGGCAGGCCCTGTGGAAGAAGATGAAAAAACTCCGAATATCAGTAGACTATAAGGCTGAACTTGCAGGGAATGAACCGTAATGCTCGGAGAAGTGGAGGTTCATTCGTTGGCCAGGGAACGCAACCCGAGCGCGCTATCCAGGCAAAAGGAAAAGAGGGTCAGTAATATCCGAGAAGGTGGTCCGCCAGCACGTTGTTGATATCCTGAATGATCACGCGGTAGCCGCCGGGCCACACATGCCGGATGGGCGGAGAAGGCACGTACCCATAAAACCTTTGAGGCATGTTGTGGGGTCCGGGGCCCTGCTGCAACTGGGGGGGGCCTTGATTCGTCGCGGGAAAGTTCTCGGCGAACGCCGCCTGAGCAGCGGCTAATCCGCAAATAAGCACTATGGCAAGAAACATGGTAACCGCACGTTTCATCATCCACCTCGGGGCCTATTCTAAACAAGAACGGCCCACAATTCAATCCCTTTGTCCGCGAATATCCGGCCGACAGCGCTATGCGGTCATTTTCTCGAAAGTCTTGCGCAATAGGCTGTGAACTTGCGGAGACATGGACGTCAGCCGAACGACCGCCTCGCATTCGGCTCCGACCTGAGCCACTGCCACGACTTTTCCGTAGATTTCCCCGGCTGCGGGCTCCGATCCGAGCGCCGTAAGCCTCATTCGCAAGTCTTCCCAACGTCTTAAGGGCTCGGCGAGCCGGAGAACCGCCGAGGTCTGGGAAGTGTGAGTTATGCATCCCTCGGTTTCCGCGTGGCCCACGGCTTTCTCATGGAGGCGACTCACACGGACTCTGATCCTTTCCGGCAAGGCACGCGGGGTTTCGTCTCTGTCGGGAAGTGTGATGCTGTACGGGCCGCTTATCCCTTTCACGTCATATAGGGTCACGGCGCCGGGTATCCCCTTCATCTCGACCTGAAAGATGTCCCTGACCTGAACAATGTCCTTCACCTGCCTGTGGGTGGCCTCGCTGATCAGCACCTGACCCCCGACGGAATATGATTCCATCCTGCCGGTGAAGTTGACGTGTGAACCTACGGCTCCGTACTTGGATCGCCTCTCGGAGCCGATATTCCCTACAACGACCATGCCCGTATGGACTGCAATGCCCATCTCGAGATGGGCAAGGCCGTGCGCTTCATTGAGTGTGTTGATTTCTTCCATAGCCGCCTGCATCTCCAGGGCACAGGCCACCGCACGGGCAGGATGATCCTGCAAGGGCTCCGGCGCTCCGAAAAAGGCGAGTATTCCGTCTCCGATGATCTCGTCTATGACGCCCCTGTAGTCAAGCATGATCTCGACCATCCTGCCGAGATAGCGGTTGAGGAACGAAATAACGTCCTGGGGGGGCATGTTGGAAGTGAGAGCAGTGAATCCCCTCAGGTCGGACATCATCAGGGTGATTTCTCGGGCCTCACCCCCGAGTTTGAGTCCGTCCGTCGACTCGAGCAGACGTGCCACCACTTCCTTGGTCAGGTACCGCCCGAAAGTGTCCCTGATGAAATCCCTCTGCTTGAGTCCTTCCACCATTTCGCGAAAGGAGGCGGCGAGCCTGCCCACCTCATCAGTACTGCGGATGTCCGACAGATCAACATCCAAGTTGCCTTCGCTCACCTGCTTCGTAGCGTCAGCCATGCGCAGCAACGGCCGGGCCAGCGATTTGGCTGTCAGCAGGCTCACCAACAACAACAG
>DYLG01000289.1 GCA_020722215.1 Desulfomonile tiedjei | reverse complement strand
ATCAATAATGAATAGCCGGCACTTACAATCGGCTCGTAGCGCCGGTCTGGTCGTACAAGTCAGCCCCCTCCGATCAATAATGAATAGCCGGCACGACCGCCGAGCTTCTGCCCCGGACCGGAGCTTCTGGTCAGCCCCCTCCGATCAATAATGAATAGCCGGCACCGCGACCTTGAGAAATAGCGCAAACTCCAAAGGTTCCAGTCAGCCCCCTCCGATCAATAGTGAATAGCCGGCACCAAGCCGGCAATATCCCGGAAGCCTCACGGGAACATGAGGCTGCCCGGCATGACTCAATCCCACAACTTGTCTTGCGGCACGCGGCTGCCCTGCCTGTGCCGCGACCTTGACTTTGCGCCCAAAATGTGGGCTACTTACAACGATACGGCTGGTCTGATACTGCTGTCCGTTCACCCGGTGGAGCAGGCTTCGCAAACGGTCGCTCGCTGGCGTCTGGGCTAGAGATGGACCATATTGCTCTTGCCTGAAGCGCGGCGCCGGAAAGGGCGCCGGGCCCTTCTTCTTGAGGAACTGTGGCCTGAGGCAGCAGTGGACGACTTGGCATGCCAAGCACCACAGAAACATCTTCTTACCCACGAAGCGGCGTCGCACACAATGCGCACAGAAAATACACAAGGAGAGGACAACCATGTTGTTGGCCGATGTAGATGCACAGATGAAGCACATTATGCGCGGAGTGGAAGAGATCATTCACGAAGGCGAGATGCGGGAGCGCATCCGCAAGAGCATCGAAACGGGAGAGCCGCTTCGAGTCAAACTGGGCATTGACCCAACAGCCACGGAACTGCACATGGGCAACATGGTTACCATCCGCAAGCTCAGGCATTTCCAGGACCTTGGCCACACGGCCATCTTTCTGATCGGCGATTTCACGGGGCGCATCGGTGATCCTTCCGAACGGAGCGAAGGCCGAATTCGCCTAACCAAGGATCAGGTATGGCAGCACGCCGGAACGTTCAGGGACCAGGCATTCATGATCCTGGATCGGGAGAAGACCGAGGTGCGACATAACGGCGAGTGGTTTGATTGCATGAGCTTTGAAGACTGTCTTGACCTGGCCTACAGATCTACCGTGGCCCGAATGCTCGAGAGAAACGATTTCGAGGCCCGTTATAGGCAAGGCAATCCCATCAGCATCAGTGAGTTCCTCTATCCTCTCATGCAGGGATACGATTCCGTCGCGCTCAAGGCCGACGTGGAACTGGGCGGAACCGACCAGAAGTTCAACCTTCTTGCCGGAAGAGATCTTCAGGTATTTCACGGACAACCACCCCAGGTGATCGTGATGACGCCGCTGATCGAGGGGCTGGACGGCTCAAAGAAAATGAGCAAGACACAGGGGAACACGATCACCCTCGAAGAACCGGCCGAGGATATGTTCGGAAAGATCATGTCAATACGCGATGACCTTGTAGTCAAGTATTTTACGCTGCTTACCGATGTGCCATTGGAGGAAGTTCGGCGATTTGAGGAGGCTCTTGCACACCCTGAAATCCATCGGGAGTCTTCCGACCCGCTGCACCCGATGCAATTGAAGAAATCGCTGGCAAGAGCACTCGTGACGAACCTGCATGACAAGGCAGCAGCGGATCGCAGCGAAGATCATTTCGAGAGAGTGGTGCAACGGAAAGAAATCCCGGATGAAATTCCCCTGAGGTCTTTTCAGGCGTCCGCTATAGCGGCATACGAGATTGTCGCAACCTGCTCGGGCGAATCACGGGCTGAGGCGAGAAGGTTAATCGCTCAAGGCGCGGTGACTCTCGATGGTGACAAGCTGTCGGATCCCGTCCGGGAGATCCAATTGGGCCCTGAAGAGCAGATCCTTCGTGTGGGAAAGCGGCGGTTCTACAGAATCAAGATCGAGGGCTCCTGATCGCAGGGATCCCAACTGTCGATTCTGCCGTCCTCGAAGCTCCGGAGCCGAATGATGCCGGCGAGCCGCGGCATTGTAACCCGATGTAAACAGGAACACTTTCTGTGAACTCGCATGGGAAGAGGCAAGTCGTACTTGACAAACTCGAAAAAGAATAAGAAATTGGTCATTACGACGAGAACGTGCGTTTGGCGGGCAAGGACGATTCCTGCCTTTGAGGTTCATATGATTTCGCTAAGAATTTGGATTGGTTGCCTTCTCAGCGTAGTTATGGCAGTTGTGTTGGCGTCTCCCGCTGAGCCGGGCGGGTGATGCGGCCCTGCCTTCTGGACAGAGGGCGTGAAGTATTTCAGGGAAAGGTCGCCGTACTTCGGCTATTCGAACCCTTATGCGAATCAACCGGGCCATGCCTATCAATACCAGTCCAACCAGGGCGCCTACGTGCAGGGACAACCGCCGCAGGGACAGTATGGGAGCCCGCCTCCGTATGCTCCCATGAATCAGGGGCCTGGGGCGCCTCCACCCCAAGGTGTAGCGCCTCCGGCAGCCCGTGCTCCCATTGCGGACAGACCTGTGGTTGGTACGCCGCCGGTAGCCGGGGCAGTTCAAGGCCGCGTGAGGAAAAAACCTGTCCCGGAAGTACATTCCAGGCAGCCTGAGCAGGAATCGGCAGTTAAGGCGAAGGTGAGTAGGGTGCGTATTAGTCCTGCCGTCGAACCTGTTCCGATCAGCTTGTTTATGGGCAGGTCAAGGTATGCCGCCTACCGCGCCCGCAGGTTCGGTTCGAGCGAACCCCACCGGGATTACGGGTCCAGGCCGCAATCGGTTTCGGCCAGGATTCTGGGTGGTTCGTGGTGGTGATTTCGTGAGAAGGGATGGCGAGGTGATGCAACGCTCCAGTGCGAGAAAATGACGGTGGAGCGGTAACGCACCTCCCGTGCGTGTGTACGACAAGAAGAAGACCGGACAGGGTGCGTGTGTATGCTCGGGCCCCTTTTCTCGGTGGCAAGAATCAAAGCCTGGCCCGGTGCGGGCAAACGAAGGATATGCTGAGAGTTGTTCGGGCAGGCAAAAGCGTTGTCGATCGTGGAAGATTGTTTTCCTTCCGGCGTTCTTTCCGGAATTTCCCATTTCTTTCGATGCGTCAATGGTCGCTTGCCCTGGAAGCGCCACAGGTGAGGCCTGCCCCGGTCTGCGGGGAAAGGACTGTGGCAGCCCTGGACCGCGGTTCAGGGGTTGGTGGTGGTTGGATCCGTGGCGAAATCTGAGCGATGTTGCGTCCGGGGTCAAAATTAGCTTCCGCTGCCGACTCGCTTTGAGGCGAAAGTGACAGAGACAAATCAGATGGACGACAAGGTGACGGACAATAGCGCCAAGGGCCGCCAGAGTAAGGTTGTCGAAGGACCGGGAAGTCCGGATCAGACCTTCTTGGAATCATTTCTCAGCGGTGGCGAAGGCTCTGCTAAGAACCGCATCGACAGGATTAAGGAAAGCCATGTGCTCCTGAGGCAATTCACCGCGAAGGAACTCAAAACCTTACTCAATCTGAAGAGGAATACCTCGCCGAAAGCTTGGACGTTGAGAGAAGACCTTGTTGTGTTGACCCTTCCCCTGAGCAACAGGGAAATAGCGGAGATCCTGAAGGACCGAAACAAGGAAGCAGTCAAGAAAAGGTTGCAGTTGCTCAGATCAAAAGGACTCACCAAGAGAGCGTACGAGCCGCCTCCGAAACAACAGCCCGAGGCCGGAACCTGATCCGCCTCTCGGAATCATATTCTGCCAACGCCGGCGTCGAAAAGCCCTCACCCGGCCAAAGATCCGATTACCAGATGGCCCAAAGATCCGCAGTGCCCTTTCCATCGGGACGTAGCCCACGTCAGTAGAGCAGTCCGTTCGCGAAGCGTACAGCGAGGATATCCTGCGGTGATCGCCAGGCAATTTCCCTGAAGAATCAAGCACCATTAGCAGCGCATCTTTCCGTTTGACAAGGAATCATGTTGAAGGGACGTCATAGCCACAAACGGAGGCATGACCCGCATGACAAAGGACCTTCGGTTGCTTTGCGGCCGCGGCTGAGATCCGCCGGCGCATTCTCTCTGCGAGGAGGGGCAGATGTGGCAGGGTATTGAGAATGAAGTGTTGAGAGTGGCTTCGACCTATGCTTGGAGAATTGTTGCAGCCGCCATCATTGTGGTCGTCGGAACATGGCTGGCCGGAATTGTCGGGAAGGCCGTGCACCGGATACTCACGGCGAGAAAACTGGACTCAACGCTGGTTCATTTTGTGGATAGCTCCGTCCAAGTTCTTCTGTACGGCCTCGTAATTATAGAGGCTCTTCATAAACTTGGCATCGACAGCGCGTCTCTCGTAGCTCTCGTGGGCGGCGCGGGCATTGCTATCGGATTGGGCCTGAGAGGGCAGCTCGCCAATGTTGCGGCAGGATTGCTTATCGTCCTATTCCGCCCATTCAGTGTCGGGCATTACATTGAAGGCGGTGGCTCAGCGGGCACAGTTGAAAGAATTCAGTTATTTAGCACTGAGATTCGCACGCCCGACAATGTAATGGTAATCCTCCCCAACTCCAGGCTGCTGTCGGAGAAGATCATTAACTACTCCCTTACAGATATCAGGCGGTTGAGCATCGTCGTGAGCCTAAGTTATGCGGCAGATCTGAAGAAAGCCCAAGACGCTCTGCAGGCGATCATAGCCGAAGATAAGCGGGTCCTCCAGGAGCCGAAGCGGAACGTCACCATAAGAGAGTTGTCGGAGACCGGTGTGAAGATCGAACTCATGGTGTGGGTAAGATCCCAGGACCTTTGGAATGTACAAGTGGAAACGACCGAAAAGATCAAAGAGCGCTTCGATGACGAGCACATACCCTTCGCGACCCAACAACCGGCGGTGAGGCAATGAGACCGTTTGGCGGAACTCCGCACGCTTGGGGGCCGGGCCTTGAATTTCTCATAGCCGTCGGGTTTGGCGCCCTCTTCGTGTTGTGGGGCTTCCGGTAAGGTGCTGGGCTTGCCGACAATTTACTGACAACTTTTTCAGGGGTCGGTCTTAATGATTTCGGGGGGGTTAGTGGTGGCGGTGCAGGGATTTGAACCCCGGACACTGCGGATATGAGCCGCATGCTC
>DYLG01000288.1 GCA_020722215.1 Desulfomonile tiedjei | reverse complement strand
CGGACATGGTGCCACCCGCAAGAGCGAGTTTCAACGCGTCTGCCGCGTCCACATACTGCTTCGGCGCAGCATGCAGGTTGGCCGTCGGGTCACCCGACAACTCCAGCGGGCCGGACATCACGTCGCCGGTCTTGGCAACCACGCCCTCGGCACCAACAGCGAGGAAGTCGAACGCCGGGTTGCCCTGCGCAGGATTCACGCCACCGGTCACCTCGGCCTTGGCGATGTAGGACGACGTGCCCGCCTTCACCACATCATCGGGCAGGTAGGCTGTTGCCACGTCCCACTGACCACGGAAGCGAATGCCGCTGTTAAACTTCTGCCAGACGCCGTTGCCGAGTTCGAGTTCAAATGACACCGACGCATGCGGCAGCAGGCAGATATACGTGTTGCCACCGTAGACGATGACGTCGTCCTTGTCGTATTGCGTCGCGGTCTCCCACGCGCCACGGTTGCGCAGGCCCGGAACCATGCGGTCCCACTTGGTGGCATCGGTCGGGCTGCTGCCTGCGGCGAGGTCAGCATTGGCGCGATAGAGCGAACCACCGAAGGTCACCACTTCGTTCAGCTTGTACGTCGAGGTCGTGGCGAACACGCCCTGATACGAGAAGCCTGCGACGATCAGCGCCCAATCGGTCGTCACGGTCGGCGCAGTGCCTGCCGTCGTGTCCTTGATGGCGCGGAAGATCGAGCCGCCGTAGGTGACGACATCGTTGATTTGGTAGGCGGTGGCTGCGGCATACACGCCGCGATACTTGAAGCCCGGAACCGTCAGTTCCCAGACCGCCGCATCAGCAGTCGGCAGCACCATCGACGTGGTGGCCTTGGCGCGGTACAGGTTGCCGCCATAGATCACCAGATCGTTCAGGTAGTAGGTGGTGGCCGCGACGAACTCGCCACGGAACGAACTGCCCGCGACGTAGAGTTCCCACTTGTTGGTGTCGGTCGGCAGGTTGTCCAGCGTGTCGCCCAGCGCCCGGTAGAAGTTCGGGACGTAGGCAACCAGATCGCCGTAGACGTACTGCTTGGCCGCGTTGTAGACACCCGCCGGAGCGATGCCATCCACGAAGCGATCCCAGAACGCGCCATCGGAAGGCCGCTTGTTGGTGCCGTCTTGCTTGGCGATGTAGACCGCGCCACCATAGGTGACAACGTCGTTCTTCTGGTAGGTGGCCGTCGCGCTCCATGCGCCTTCGTACTGGATGCCGTCCGCGAACTGCGACCAGTAGGTTGCGTTCGGCGGGGTCTGGCCGGTCGAGTCATTGACCGACACATAAATCTTGCCGCCGTGCGCCACGCCATCGCCGACCTTGTACTTGGTCGAGGTCGAGAACACGCCACGGAACTTGAAGCCCTCGATCATCAACGCCCAGAAAGCGCCGTCGGTCGGGAGGTTCCCGGCAGTCTTCAGCGCATGGGTGTAGACGTAGACGTTGCCGCCGTACTTGACGACATCGTTGGCCTCGTAGACCGTCGATTCAACCCACTCGCCTGCAAAGGAAAACCGCAGCTTTCCAAGATCAATCAATTGCGTCATACAAACCTCACTAGTAGATGCCCGGCGTTGTTAAACTCAAACTGAAGCGTGTCAGCACTCCAGCACCACTGCTTGTAATCGTACTTGTCGATCACACCTGCTTGCGGCATTACCACTGGGGAGCCATCATTGATAACCTCCACATTCAAACCGCCGTCATCAGGATTAAGGCGGAAACCATAGAAGGTCTTATCCGCCAGATCGGTTCCTTCGTATAACCCGCCCATCATGCGACTCCTTGTAGGATTGAAGCTGTGATGTCAAAACCATTCGCAACAGGTGTGACAGCCATGATCTGATCGCCAGATTTAAGCGTCACTTTGCTGGACACAATATCCTTATTCTCGCCACTATTCAAGCGTAGATTCTTGGCTAAATAAGAATCGCCGGTTGGTTGCCGCAGAAATACGCTACATGGGAGCGCGGCACCAGTAACATTCGAGAGATTCAAACCAATCACAACCGATGTGGCCGATGCGGCGTAAACCACCGTAGCGGTATCGCCCACATGAACGGCTGCATTCGTGAAAGTCGCTGCCATGTTATTACCCTAGTGCTGTAGCCATCACGAGCACTTGTTCTGCTACAGCAGCTGGATCAATAGAACCAGTACCGATCAGAACAATAGCACCAGAAGCGTCTTTGGAATAGATTTTTTTATCGGTGAGATTTACCGCAATCTCACCAACTTCCAAATCTCCAGCAACAGGAGTTTTATCAGCGACAGATGATCGCTTGAGAATGATCTTATTAGCCATGTGGCAGTCCCTTTCAGCTATATAGCAGGGTTGTTGACAATGTTAAAAAGTTCCGCCGTCCACCGTTATATCGACAGCAGCCAGTGCAGTCAGTTGACCTCGCGCGTTTACGATAGCCGTAAGTGCCTGAGTTGCAGAACCATACGAACCAGCCGTGACTGCGGTATTTGTAATGCTGAACTGATTGCCTGCAAGCGTTAGACCAGTACCGGCAGTGTATGACGATGCCGCACCAAATTGCGTCCAAGTGACAGGCGTTGTGCCAAGAGTGCCGCCAGCATTGATCGTGCAAACCCAACTCGTGTCTGCAAGTGTAGTGCCTTGCTCAAGGAACGAGAACGCAGAGACCAA
Organism: Desulfomonile tiedjei; assembly: GCA_020722215.1. Lineage (GTDB taxonomy): Bacteria > Desulfobacterota > Desulfomonilia > Desulfomonilales > Desulfomonilaceae > DYLG01. Next base: position 2,386 of record DYLG01000288.1, on the reverse strand, counting down.
TTTTTCCCATGTATCCGCATCCGATGCTCGCGCCCATGCGCCAGCCGCTACGACATAGATACCGTTGTCTTGCGATGCTGTCTGATCCTTGACGATAACCCTGTCTCCAGCGATTACCGCTACGCCATCAATCGTCTGCGCTCCAGAAAGAGTGATATTTGCAGTTGTTGCCGAGATGCACGATGCCTTAATATCAAGACCTTGAGCAACACCGTCAACATACGCCTTGGTCGCGGCATCTTGAGCAGAAGTCGGATCAGCAAGATTAGTGATCTTATTGCCACCGAGACTTACATTTCCAGTCGCGGCAGACAGATCGGATAGGGAAGCGGTAGAACCAACGGTCGCACGACCTTTGGCGTCTACAGTCAGCTTTGTGTAAGTCCCGGCGGTGACACCAGAATTTGCCAGAGCAACGGCGATGGAAGCGTTGGCCGATCCATTAAATGATGCCGATCCTGTGGCATCATCCGCCAATTCTATTGTGCGCGATGTCGCAAGAGTTGTTGCTGTTCCGGCATTGCCGGAAACATCGCCCTGAATTGTGCTGGAGAATGTCTTAGCACCGGCTATCGTCTGCGCGGTAGATGTATCAACGAACGCTCCGCTGCCAGCAATAGGGATAACCGAAGTGGCTGTTCCGCCTTCGCCGCCAGTCCCTGTTCCATAATATAGAACATTTGTCTGCTCGTTAAATGCGAGTTCAGCGTTTTGTAGGGAAGATGGCGCACCCGCGCCGCCGCCGTTTGCTCTGCGTTTGATGCGAATGGTATTAGCCATGTCTCTACCTCTTAAAAGTTTCCACCATCAGTGATGCTGGTCTTGGCCGTATTAGCCCAAGCAGACCCGTTAAAAATTAACGTGTCTTGTGATGTAAGATTATTGATCGAGAAGCCATATCCGCCTATCGCATTCGGCCCGGCAGGGCCAGTCGCAGACCGATCAATCGTAAGTTGAACAGCGGCCCGTGGCGTGACTTCAAGTGTGACATTGTTCGAATGCGTGACTTCAAGTGTGACATTATTAGAATTTTCTACAGTAGCCGCAACGCTACTCATGATTTCACAACCCCATCTGATCTCACAATAAATAAGAGGAAGACGATCATGTCGTCAGCCGGTGTTGCACCGTTTGTTGGGAACGATATTTTTATACGGCCAGAGAAGCCGGCAGGAGCGGATGAGTTTATTTCTAACTCTGAATCCGAGCTTAAAAGGCTCCATGTAGCCGCATCTATCACAAGGGTGCAGGTTCCTGCCGTCTCATCAATGTTGGAGATGGTCAAGGGAACCGCCGCTGGAGCAGGATTGTAGTCAGCGAGATCGAAGGTCAATCCGTGTCGGGTGTCTTGCACATTAGACAAGATGCGCCTTACGATTTGCGCGTCAAGAGTGGCTCCGGTCAGATCAACCGCCGAGCCATCAGTAGAATTTTTTAGCGTCAGATTCCAAAAGGTCTTCTGATTCCAGACCAACTCGCCAGCCAGAATCGGATTATCAAATCCGCTGACTTGCGACAATGAATTCTTGTTGAATACTGCCATGACTAATCCCCTAATCTCGGGTTGTGACGCTCCCTATGTACTCACAGGGCTACGGGTCATGTTATGTCTTATCCACAAAGGTAAACGCAAGCAATCTGCTTTACCTCTGTCGTTGCCGTGAATGTAACAGATTCTCGCGCCTTTGCAACTGTAGATGATGTTAAATTTTCAGATGGCTGCTTCATCCCCTTCCCGGCCATGTCTGAGCACGATATGAAGTCCCCAACAACAAGATCGCCACCCATTCCGCAAACATTTATCTTCCCCTCGCCAATGGCGTTCACGGCGATTGGGCGATATGTATCGTATATATTAGCAAATTCCGGCTTAAAAACAAACTTATCTTTTGCACCAAACGATCCTTCGGCGTACTCACCAAGTGCTGCTGGCACGAATTCAGTCCCGTTGACACCGGCAAAAACGCCAATTGACCCCTTTTGATTGGCTGTTGTACTGACAGCCATCTCGGTGATGGCGTTATCCAATGACGGCGCGGCAACGACTTTGACATCAACCATGATGTCCCCCAACTCGGGTGTTGTCTCTGTTAGTAATTGTAGTCCATCGTGACCAGCGGTGAATGGATAGGCCGATCCAGAATAGACATAAGAAGCGTATGACACCCCACCGGAATAGTAAGCCAGTCGAATATCTGCTGTTACTCCAGATGAAAGATAACCTGCGCCACCCGTCTGAAATGTTCCACCAGCATTGCCTGAGCCAAGACCGCCACCTGTTTTATACCGTGTGATGCCAGCGTCAGCGGCACCCACGCCGAGAACTGCGTATTGGCTCCCATCAGCATTAATCGTGGCGCAACCTATTCCCGATGCAGATGCAGAA
>DYLG01000287.1 GCA_020722215.1 Desulfomonile tiedjei | reverse complement strand
GCAGATTTGAGGCTCTCATCGGCACGCTCCGGGGTGACGGCTCGCAATACGTCACCGTATTCTTGCCATGGACCGCTTAGTGCGGTCACCAATACCACTAGCGGAGCTAGAGCCGCGTCCTGCAAGAGAAGTATTCCCAGGGCGTGACGCCCGTGAATGCTGTCCAGCTCGGTGCGATCGCGCAAGAGACGAAGCACGACCGCCGTGCTGCTCGGCGCCACAACCAGCCCAACACAATTGATACCTCCGCAGACAGCCCCAGAAGATAAGCAACGGCAGCCGCTACAACAGTGGTAAGCGCTATTTGTAGGGTTCCGCCGCCGAGAGCGGTTCGCCCGAGACTCTTCAATCGCTTGACGGAGAACCCCAACCCTATGGCAAATAGTACCAGGGCTACGCCCAGTTCGGCCGCGCTCTCGATGAAAGCTTTGTTGCTTACCAGATTGAGCACACTCGGGCCGATGAGCGTCCCGGCAACCAGGTATCCTGAGATGGCGTTCTGCCCGAGGCGTCCAAAACCATTCCCAGCACCATCGCGGCGCCGGTGAGCGCCGCCACCTCCAGAAGAATGTTCCGGAATGCCATGCCAAACTCCTGCTGAGTGCCCGGTAGCGCCAGTTCGGTGACGTATTCGGACAAAGCGCAACATGTAATCCTTTGCCCAGTGGCCTGTACCAGAATGACCCTCGCGTCCACTCCGTCATGGGGTCGCAATGTAGGGCCGACCGGCCGGTCGCCCCTACAATCGGCCGAGTGCCCGGACTGATCGGAATACGTAAGCGTACCTGCGCCACAGAGCACGCAGTTCGTACCAACGAGACATTTCCGAAGGACTCTTGCCGGGCCCCGCAACTTGGGATAATCTCGCGGAGAACCTATTGCCCGTGCCCGCCATCTTGACGGCATCAGGATAGTTGGTCAAGCGCAGGCCTCACATCGGGGCCTGCAAACAGGAGCACACACATGCAAGAGCCCATCATCCTTGGCGTCAGCCTTTGCCTGCTCGGCGAGAAAGTCAGGTACAACGGTGGCCATAGCCGCGATCCGTTTATTTGTGACACCTTGTCGCGTTATGTCCGATTAGCCCCTGTTTGCCCCGAGGTGGAGTGCGGTTTCCCGGTTCCCAGGGAAACTCTCCGCCTGGAAGGCGATCCCGAAGCGCCCCGTCTTGTTACAACCGAGACCAGGGTGGATCACACCGAAAGAATGCTCTCCTGGTGTGATTGGAAAGTCAAGGAATTGGAGCCCGAAGACCTATGCGGCTTCATTTTCAAGAAAGGTTCGCCCAGTTGCGGCATGGAACGGGTCAAGGTTTACGATCGAAAAGGGCTGCCCGCCAAACAGGCGGTGGGGATGTTCGCCCGCGCGTTTGTGGAGCACTTTCCGCTGCTGCCGGTGGAAGAAGACGAGAGACTCTATGATCCCGAAGTCAGGGAAAACTTTGTCGAGGCGATCTTCACGCTGAAACGATGGAAGGAAGCGCTGATACCTCGATCCACAAAGAAGGCTTTCGTGGAATTCCACAACAGGCATGAACTCGTGCTGATGGCTCACAGTCCCAGGCACACAAAGCTTATGGGCAAGATGGTTGCCGATATGAAGAGCGTGCGGTTAGCGGAATTCAGAGCGCAATATGAGTCTTCCCTGTTGGTAACTCTCAGATCGAAAACCACTCCTAGCAAACACATCGACGCGCTGTTACATGCGATGGGCTATCTCAAGGATCATCTCAGCAATGAGGAAACGCAGGAACTTGGCGAGATAATAGAGGATTACCGACACGGCCATGTTCCGCTAATTGTGCCTGTTACCCTGCTTAAGCACTTTGCGAGAAAATTTGATGGACCGTATCTGAGGGAACAGTACTATCTCAATCCTCATCCGGTAGAGCTTCAACTGCGCAGCCACGCGTAAGAACAGCGTCCTCGTCCGCCCTGTCAGTCGCCCTGTCCCAGGTATGCAGCAATGACCTTTTCGTTGTGTCGGATTTCATGGGGCGTTCCCCATGCGATAGGGATACCGTGGTCTATTACCTTGATCTTGTGGCAGATGCTCATCACGAATCCCATGTCGTGCTCGATGAGTCCTATGGTCAGCTTCAGGTCCGAGTGGAGCCTGAGCAGCAGTTCTCTGAACTCGATGGTCTCAGAGGGGTTCATTCCTGCCACCGGTTCGTCCAGAAGCAGGAGGATCGGGTCCAGTGCCAGCGCTCGGGCCACTTCGAGCTTTCTTTGGCTCCCGTAGGGCAGGGCCGAAGCCCTTTCGCCGGCCACTTCCATGAGACCTATAAGGCTGAGAAGATGCTCGGCTTTCTTTCGGATTCTCCTCTCATCTGCGCCGAAGCGGCCCACTCCAAGCACAGCCTCGAAAATTGAATAAGTCACTGAGGAATGCCCCGCTACCATAACGTTCTCAACTACCGTCAGGTCGCCGTATAGCCTGATGTTTTGGAACGTGCGGGCGATTCCTTTTCTGGCTATCACAGGGGCCCGGAAGCCGGTTATGTCTTCCCCTCTGAAGATCACCCGGCCGGCTGACGGCTTGACTATTCCCGTGATCGCGTTGAATGCGGTGGTCTTTCCCGCTCCGTTCGGCCCGATAAGGCCGATGATCCGGCCTTGCTCTATCTCCAGATCGAGACCGGTCAGCGCGGACAGTCCTCCAAAGGCGACAAATAGCTGTTGAGTCTGAAATAGGGGCCCGCTCATCCGCGTCTCCGGAAGAGTTGCGAGATTCGCGCCGAAAGGGCGATCACGTTGTGGCCCACAGATGCGCCGTGCTTGCCAAGAAGGTCTCCCCGGATCAAACGCCTCGTGAGGTCGAAGAGTCCGCGCCAGGAGAACTCATTCCGGCCCATGATTCCTGACCGGGCAAAGAGCATGACCAGAATGAGTATTGCCGAGAAAAACACCATGCGCATGCCCGGAATGCCGGGATATTCGTATCCCCATATTGCGAAGGGCTCATCCACGAGCCTGAGAAACTCACCTCCCACAACGAAGAGAATCGCGGCAATGATCGAGCCTGTGGTGCTGCCGAGGCCCCCAACGACTATGATGACGAGAAGATTGAATGTGAAGAGGAAACCGAAAAGCTTGGGAGAAATGGTGGTGATCAAGTGCCCCATGAGGCCGCCGGCGACGCCCTCGAAAAACGCGCTGAAAGTGAAGGCCAGGGTCTTTATCCAAAAGGCGTTGATCCCCATGGCCTGAGCAGCGGTTTCGTCCTCGCGAACCGCTTTCATTGCCCGTCCGTACGAGGAATTTACCAGCCGTACAATACAGACGACTGTAATGATGCAGATCCCCCAGCTCCACCAAAGATTCGTGTGCGGATAAAGGCCCTTCAGTCCCAACGAACCGTTTGTAACGGAAATAAGGTTCTCCGCGACAACCTGGACAACTTCTCCGAATCCAAGCGTGACAATGGCAAGGTAATCACCCCGCACCCGAAACACCGGTACGGCCATGAGAAAAGCCAGGAATGCGGTTACGGCTCCCGCAGCAAGGAGCGATACCGGAAACGACGCGCAGATCTCCGACAGCGGCCAAGCCATTGGCTTAATGAAAAAAATGGCAGCCTTGTCTTTGGGCGTGAGGGTCAAAATGGCGCTCGTGTACGCGCCTATTGCCAGAAACGCGTTGGGCTCGAGAGAGAACTGTCCGGTCACTCCATTGATGAGGTTGTAGCTTACGGCAAGGATGATGTATATCGCGACGAAGTTGAGGACGCGTATGGAATACGCGTCAAATGTACTGTCAGCGAACCAGATGAACAGCAAAAGCACCGCTACGGCAGAGGCCGTCAAAATACGGTCACGAGTCACTGTGGTCCGAGCGCAAGAGATCACCGGGGAGACCCCTTCTTATGAATAACACTTCTTATGAATAACACTTCTTATGAATAACACTTCTTATGAATAACCCTCGATGTTTTTCTTCCTCGCGAAGAAAAGTGGGTGTGAGCGTTCCGAGCAGGCGTAGGTCGGGCTCCGTCCGGCGCATTTGGCGGGCAGAGCCCGCCCTACCGCGATTCTGCCGACGATCCTTCCGCAACCGCACCACTTACCGGAAAGAGCTTACTCCGGCAGTTCCTCGCCCATGATTCCCGTGGGCCGCGTTAACAGAAGGACAATCAGTAGTGTAAAAGCTATGGCATGCCTGTACCCCGACCATTCAGGCAACAGTGCAACAATGAGTATCTCGGCCAGGCCGAGAATCATGCCGCCCAAAGCCGCGCCGGCAACGTTGCCTATGCCGCCGAGCACTGCAGCGACGAACGCCTTGAGCCCTGGGAAAACCCCCATGAAGGGCTCCAGGGCCGGATATCGCATGCACCAGAAGAACCCGCCAAAGGCCGCAAGAACGGACCCCAGAACAAACGTGAACGATATAACCCGGTCCGCGTCGATTCCCATGAGCCGAACCGTCTCCACATCGCGGGACAGGGCTCTCATAGCCATTCCTACTTTGGTCCTGTACACTATGATGAGCACAAGACATAGTAACAGTGCCGTAATGCCGACGGTCCAGAAAGCCAACTTGGGAACGATCACTCCGCTAAGGTTGACGACGCCGCTGAACACCTCCGGCTTTGGAAAAGATTTGGGACGGCCTCCAATGACGACCAGGGCGATATTCTCCAGAAGGAACGAGACTCCTATGGCTGTTATGAGGGCGCTTATTCTGGGGCTGCGCCGCAGAGGTTTGTACGCGCCGCGATCTATCATCAGGCCAAGCAGGCCCGTGAGGATGACACCGACGCCGAAAGCCAAAGGCCAGGGAAGGTGGAAGATGATGATGCCGAAGAAGGCAATGTACGCGGCCACCATCAGCAGATCACCGTGCGCGAAGTTGATCAGCCGCAGCACACCATAGACCATGGTGTACCCTATGGCCAACAACGCGTACAGGCAACCCAGGTTCAACCCGAACACTACCTGCTGACAAATGAACGCGTAATCCACTCTCACGAACTCTAGAGTAGGAGTTCACCGGGGAGACCCCTTCTTGCAAGAAGGGGCCTCCCCGGCCCCCTCC
>DYLG01000286.1 GCA_020722215.1 Desulfomonile tiedjei | reverse complement strand
TGCCTTGTGACTATCATAACGGAGGCTTTGTCCAATTCCAACTGACGCGGAACACCAAAGAATCCCCCCATCATCGGATACGCCAGTAGTCCTTACTGGGGGGAAACGAAAGTGACGAGGGGTCGGTTAGCGCTATAGGCCGGAGTGCCGTTGAGAAGACCGGAGCTGATTATCAGCAAATTCTCTGCATCAAACGCATTTACCTCAGGGGCACCCGATCCCAGTGCAACTTGACGCTGGTTCCAAGGCCCCCAAAATGAAGTTCCGTCAATCTCGGGTCGCTTTCCGCTCGTTCAGCGTTTCCTCTTGCCAAGTCGATCTCCAAGTAATGCCCTGTCTCTGCATACCCCATCTTAGTTATCCCTTTCCGTCGATGTGCAATCCGCACGTTCGAGCTGTAGAAAGAGGAATATCGGAGGTGATTGTCCTCGTTCGTGCATCGAGTGCACGCGGTCAGCCGCAAACCCTCCCGTCCAGCGGATTGAGGCTACGGTAGCATGTCGCGAGTACTTATGTCAACGTAGACATAATAGGCGGGAGCACTGCCGGACAAGCCGGCAGTGGCGCCTGGCAATGAGGGTCCTTCGGTCAACGACCGGCCGGGACGCCGGTCGTTGACAATCCGTCTCTTCGAGAGCCGGAGCCCGAGTGAACGGGGAATCTACTTGTGGACTTTTCTGGGCATGGGAGGAGGAGGCGGCACCGGCGGGCTGTTTTCCGGATAGATCAGTCCGATTGGAAGCTGGCACATGACCGGATCTATGTCCGGCCGGTTGGGGCCAAGGTAGAACCCGTTGTCGTCCCACCCCCAAAGTGGCATCCCGTAGCAGCCGATGTGGGACGGAGCGTTCCTGAAACCGTGGTACACCTTTTTCCGCGTGAAGATCGTGTTGTCGATGAGCATGGAATTCCCGTAACCATGTGGCAACCACGACAAGTTGGCCGGCGCCTGGGGCGGCGGCATGTCGTCCGCCAGGAGATTGCCTGCCGGAAGGCTGACGAGCAACGCGACAATCACGGATGCGGCATAGGATAAGGCACGAGGCATGTGATTTTCTCCGGTGGCTCCCAGGCGAGAGCACAAGAATTTAGGGCAATTATACCGGAACGGTATGAGAATTGTCAATAGATTGGTTTATGTTTTGACCGCACGAGGCGACAGACATTAGCCTCGAGAAGGCCACACCCTCCAATCGGCCCCTCTTGAGGCGGTATTGGCTCAGTTCCCCGCGTGGTCCCTGGGGTTCTCTTCGAGTACTCTGCGGACGGCTTGTGTGATTTCCTCTTTGATCTGATTCACCGGGAGTGTCGATCTCAGTCCCGCTGCGACCCGGTGTCCGCCTCCTCCGAAAGCGGCAGCCACCCTGGACACGTCCAAAGAACCCTTGGAGCGAAGACTCACTCGCGTGAGGCCCTCCGGCAATTCGGTGATAAGAGCGCCGGCTTCGACGCCCCGCAGCTCCCGGAGTCTGTTGACGAGGTTCTCCGTTTCAGCGGGATCAGCTCCCAGGCGCTTGAAGTCGTCGGCGAAAAGGCTGCTCACGCAGAAACGGCCTCCGAGTAGGATCTCCATACGTTCAAGTACCAGTCGCTCAAGCGCAAGCCTACTCAGAGGCAGCTCCTCAAAGAGCGGCCTCGTCACCTCGTACGAATCGAAGCCTGAAGCAAGCAGCTCCGCGGCCAGGTCAAATGTGCGGCTGTTTACTCCGGAGAAGCGAAAACAGCCTGTATCCGTCACCAAGCCGGTGAATAGACACTTACCCACGTCCGGTGAGAGTTCGTACCCGGCCTGCTTGAAGATCTCGTAGACAAGTTGAGCGGAGGACGATGCATGAGGGTCGACGAAGTTGAGATCCCCGAACAGAGGATTTGTGCGGTGGTGGTCGATATTGATAAGGCCGGCGCTGTTCCGAAACGCGGAGATGTCGCCTGCTATTCGTTCTTCTTCCGCGGAATCCACCGCGACTATCCATTGGGGAGCGGCTTCTACTTGGGAGGCATCAGCGATGATGAGATCCCGACCGGGCAGGTGATCGTACATTTCTGAGAGCGGCTCCGGACAAAGAGCCCAGGTCCTCTTGCCCATTTCCCGGAACGCGAGAAACGTGCCCAGCAAGGACCCCACTGCGTCGCCGTCGGGATTGACGTGCGTCACCACGAGGAAACGGTCTCCCGTACGGAATATTCGGGCCACTTCCTCAATCATCGGCTGTCTCGGAGTCCTGAAGTCCCTTGAGGATTCTGTCGATTCGGGCGAAGTTGTCAAATGAGCTGTCGTAAAAAAAGGAAAGGGCGGGAATGTACTTGAGGTCCAGTTCCTGGCGCAGTTGGCGCCGAATGAATCCTTCGGCCGCCGCCAGACCCTCCCTGTGAAGCTCGCTCTTGCCATCGTCAAGGCTGCTGAAGTAAACGGCAGCGGACTTGAGATCCCCCGCCATCCGAACTTCGGTAATGGTTATCCCTTGGACCCGCGGATCCTTGATCCTGTGAAGAACGATGTCGGAGATCGTTTGCCGGACCAGTTCCGCCACACGGTTAAGTCTGAATCGAGACATGAATTGCCGCCATAGTCGCCGTCAAGTTGCAGGACACATCCCGCGCGGCCCGCCCAAGCAAGTTCCCTCAATAGTGGAGTATTTCTATGCGGGAATCGATGATTTCGGCCATCTGCAAGCGTTCAACATGCCGGATGACGTTCTCGAGCATTTTGTGGGCGCGTCCCCCTTCGTTGGTCACCACGGCAAACCCGAGCCTTGACTTCTGCCATTTGTCTTGGTGCGCGACTTCTGCGATGGACAGGTCGAACTTGCTGCGGACACGGCCTAGGATGCTCTTGATCACCTGCCGCTTGGCCTTTAGAGACAAGGAATTGTGCAAGAGGAGTTCAACCGCGCAAATTCCTACGACCATAGATCCCTTCTCGCGGAACCCTATGTCGTCGTACTCATCCAACAGATGCTCGGACAAGACGTCTTCCTGCATTGGACATTCCTCAGCCACGGTATCGCCGGTTTAGGTTCAGGAAAGCTCTGCCGCCTCCTTCTCTACGATAAAACCTTCAATTACGTCACCAATCTTGATGTCTCGGTAATTCTCCAGGGCAATACCGCACTCATAGCCCTCCGAGACCTCTCTCGCATCCTCCTTGAATCGCCTCATTGAGGAAATCTTTCCTTCATATACTACCACCTGGTCTCTAAGCAAACGCACTGGGTTCGACCGCTGAATCTTTCCTGAAGTAACGTAGCAACCTGCAATAGTGCCCACTTTAGGAATGGTGAAGGTTTGCCGAACTTCAGCGCGGCCGAGAATCGTTTCTTTCTCGATGGGCGCCAGCAGGTTCTGAGCGGCCTTACGAATATCCTCTATGGCCTCGTAGATAACCGTGTAAAGGCGAATCTGCACCCGTTGCTCATCCGCCGTCTGGGCAGTCTTCGGGCTCGGGCGAACGTTGAACCCGACAATCATTGCCCCTGAAGCGCTGGCAAGCATGACGTCCGATTCAGTAACCGCCCCGACTCCCTCGTGGATGACCTTGACCTGGACCTCTTGGGTTGACAGGCGCAAGAGCGCGTCCTTGAGAGCTTCAACCGAACCCTGGACATCGGCCTTGATGATGAGATTGATCTCCTTGCTCTCTTCCTCCTGCTTCATTCTGGCCAGAATGTCTTCGAGCGACACAGGTCCCGACGCTCCGGTCTCCTTCCGTTTGAGCTTCTGTTGGCGAACGCTTCCGATGTGGCGAGCCATTCGTTCCTCCTCAACCACGATCAAGGATTCGCCGGCATCGGGGACTGTGGAAAACCCCTGAACTTCCACCGGAGTCGCCGGACCGGCCTCCTTAGCGCTCTTTCCTGAGTCGTCCAACATGGCCCTGACCTTGCCGAAGCTGACTCCCGCAACAAAGGCATCACCAAGCTCCAGCGTACCTTCTCGGACAAGTACGGTTGCAACCGGGCCTCGGCCCTTGTCCAGACGGGCCTCGATCACCGTGCCGAGGGCCTTCTTGTTGGGGTTGGCCTTGAGTTCCATCAGTTCCGCCTGGAGAATAATCGTGTCCAGGAAACCTTCTATGCCTTCCCCCGTCTTGGCGCTGACAAAAGTAAACAGCGTGTCTCCGCCCCACTGTTCAGGTATGAGGTCCAATTCACTGAGTTCTCTGACTACCCGGTCTCTGTCCGCCTCCGGCTTGTCAATCTTGTTCACTGCAACGACGATGGGGACCTTGGCCGCCTTCGCGTGATTGACAGCTTCACGTGTCTGCTCCTTCACTCCATCGTCCGCGGCGACCACAAGCACCACAAAGTCCGTGACCTGGGCGCCTCTGGCACGCATGGCGGTAAAGGCCTCGTGTCCCGGAGTATCCAGGAATACTATCTCTCCCCGATCCAACTTGATCTTGTACGCACCAATGTGCTGGGTTATGCCGCCTGCTTCCTGGTCGATGACTCTTGTCGACCTTATGTAATCGAGAAGAGAAGTTTTCCCGTGATCCACGTGCCCCATGACGGTTATCACAGGAGGCCGTGTCACAAGGCTTTCTTCGGTATCCTTCTTGTCTATTGACAGAAGTTCCTGTTCCGTCTTGTCTGTGGCCTCCGCCTCGAACCCGAACTCGGAAGCTACTATCGTGGCCGTTTCCAGATCGATCCGGTCGTTCATGCCGGCGGCTACGCCCAGAGCGAGCAGATGTCGAACAACTTCCACTGCCTTCACGCTCATCCTATGGGCCAAATCGGAAACGATGACCAATTCGGGCAGCTTCACCCGACGCTTGCTTGCCTTGGGAGTGGTGATTTCAGTCTTGCGCGGTCTTGCCTTCTTGCCTTTTGCCCGCAGGCGACCGTACCTCGATCTTTCATCGTAGATGTCGTCCCGCAGCAGCACTTCCTTGCGGCGACGTACCTTGCCGCTCTCTTCCTCGGTTTGGTCCTCAACCTCGCGAGTCTTCTTGTCCTTCTTCCTCTTCTTTCGCTTCTCCTCGTCCTGAACCAATTCTTGAATCGGAGTCTGGATGAGGGGACGGACCGGTCGAACGGGCCGTTCTCCACGCTCGAACCGTTCCCCCC
>DYLG01000285.1 GCA_020722215.1 Desulfomonile tiedjei | reverse complement strand
AGTTAAAGAAGGAGACCGTCCCCGCGGTCCCAGCCTGTACTAGCCGAGTCCTGTAGGATGCGCCGACCAGCGGGAAGCGTCCCGCGGAACGCGGGATCGAGGTCCTTTCCTGATCGGTTAGGGCGCCCGGCCGATAGCCCCCGAAAGTGGGATCGGCATCTTGACGCGCAAGATGCCCCTCCCACCAATTCCTGTGCCCGCCGGCATGCTTTTCCCGAAAGGCGGCATCGCCGCCCAATATGGGATCGTACTTCCGCAATGGAGCACTAAGGCTTCACTATCACCAGACCGTTCAGGATGTCTTCGAAGTCTTTCTGAAACTCGTTGAAGAGATTCTGTCCGGTATAGGTTACCAACTGAACGGCGCCGGCTTTCCCAGCCCAGTAGTACCCATAGTAAGTGAAATGGATGCCGGACAAGGTTCCTTCCATCCGCATGACCAGTACTTTGGCGCCGTTGACCGTCCTTTCCCCTTCCGAGACAACCCTGAGATCCGGTGCAACGTTCTTTGCATTGTTGATTGCAACTTGCTTCAAGGAACCGATGGGCATGGAGATTCGTTCCGCGATGGACATGGCGAAAGCGTCGCCGGTTGAATGCCTCAGCTCAAATTCGGACTCCGGGTTGCTCTGACTGCTGATAGTCCATTTGGCAGGGTCGTACCACACCTCATAGAAGGCCTTCTTGCTCTTGAGGACCTTTGTGGCATTTGAAGGCTTGGTGAATTCCCCACCGCCGGCTCGGGCCACCGGCGCAGGCTCGGAGAATTTCCAGGCGCCGTCGGGCTTGAGAATCACCTTCCGGCCGTCGCTTGTAGTGGCCTCGATCTCACCAGCAGCAAAGGCATTTCCCCCTGCCAGACACAGCATCAAGATCAGCACGAAAATACGTACCATGACTCGAGACTCCTTTTCTGTGCGTTGGGTAGGAAGAGTATTATAACGCAGCACATCTTGGCGAGTCCAGGAATTGCTTGTCTCCCCGCAACCGTAACAGTTCACCAAGAACATGCCTTCGAGCAAATCAAACCATAAAGGCGCCAAGACACAAAGAAGGCCTGGTTGAGACAGAGTAGCGGCGGTTCGGGAACCGCACCTGCCAGACCCCGTCTTGCGGGACGCGGGATTCGTCCGGGATGATAGGCCTTGGTGTCTTGGCGCCTTGGTGGTTCATTCTTTCTTCTTCCCGGTGCAGTCTGACTCGGTGGCTTCATCTGCCGCGATGCTTTACCGGCAACCTATTCCGGCCAAGTATCCCCATCTTTTCCAGAAATGTCAGGGAATTCATGTTCTCGCCCCGAACATGCCGTACGAATGCGGATAGCACCGTGCGCAGTTCGTCTATCCCTTTCTTTCCGATCCTGAGGCGGGATGCCACATCAAAGTCCAGCCTCAGTCCGCGGTTCACCAGAGCCAGCGTCTCCGGCGAGACTGCCGACTCGGTTTCGTCTCCGCTGGTGCATCCGAGGTGGCATACCCCGCCTTGTACAAGGGAGAAAACGGTTTCCGCGCCGGCGCCGACGGATTTGCCGCAAACCGGACATGTGTCAAACGAAGGCTCGTAACCGAGAAGCCCCAGAAGCCGAATCTCACTTAGCATCATAGCTGCGGGATTGACCTGTGAGCGCTCCAGTCTTTCGAGGAAATCGACCAGGAAATCGAAGAGCTGATGATCAGGCTGGCCCTCGGCCTGAAGCACAGATGCCAACTCCAGGAAATACGCTGCAAGAGCAACCTTGCCGAGATCGGACCTTATCCCGAGAAAACCGTTGATCGCCTGAGAATCGTCGATCCATACCAGATCGTCTTTTTTTCGCGATCTGAGGGCGAGATCCACAAGGGAAAAGGGCTCCAGATGCCCTGCAAATCGTATCCGGCTCTTTCGGGCATTCTTGGCCACGCCCCTCAGCCAGCCCAGTTCCCTGGCAAGGAAGAAGACCAGCTCGTCGGCTTCTCCGCGTTCCGTCTTCTTCAGGATGATGGATCTGACCAAGATTTCACTTCCGTCCGAGCCGGCGCTACTTGAAATCGGCTACTGTCCCGTAAACCGGGTTGGCCCGAACCCACTTCTTCTGGCTGTCGATGAAAGCCCTCAGCGACGCTGAGGAATCGGAGGCAAGTTTCTCGAGGGCCTGTTCCGCTATGTTCCGCATGGCAGGATTGTCCACGAGCACCATAGCGCCGGCCTTGGCAGTGATTTCCTCACCGGCGGGCGCTCCTTGGAGAGCAAATATGACCAGCGTGCTGACCGCCCAGGGTCGGAAAACGGCCTCACTGCTTGTCGAGGCATCGACTGCGGCTTTGAGGGCCCCATAATCCGCCATGGAATCCAGACAGCGAAACGCGGTGCTAAGCAGGTCCAGGCGACGCGAACTCAATCGGACGAAGGCCTCAGCTTTGTTTTTTTCTGCGGAGCCTTTGACTCGAAGCACCCTCACGAGTTCCTGGGCGCCGGCAATTTGGAACGTAAGACCCCAGGAGACGAAATGATAGCCTCCCGGCTCATCGAGAAACTGCCGGCCAAGGGATATGAGGCTGCGGTAGATCGCTTCCGCCGCGTCCAACTTGCCTTTTCGTTCCAGAGACTTGCCTCGTTCGATCGCTGCCCGGACATAATCCCTAAACATCTCCCAGGGCGCCGGACGACGGGTGTCAGCGGCCGGGGATTTGAAGTCTCCGTGGTAGAGCTGCAGAATCCCTCCCTTGGTTCGTGACGCCCCTTTGATGAGAACCGACACGCCGCGGGCATTGGCTTCAATTCCTTTCGGACCCTTTTCGGTCTTGTAAAGGCGTTCCAACTCCTTGTATTCCGCTGCTGCCGTTCCACCCTTCGGAACCACGGCCAGATCAATGTCCTCCTTTCCCGACAGACCTAGGCTGCGCAGAATCTCCATGGCAGTCCGGAACCTCATAGCCAATTCTTCCTGCTCCGCCGTGGGATACGCGACGTTCGAGACAACCCGGTATCTTACGGATAGAGGCCTTTCCACCATCCACTTCTTGTCTTGGAGCACCCACAGCAGTGTCATCTCGAGAGTCGTTTCGCCTTGGTACTGTGGCGACAAAGGGCTGGTACTGAACAAGAGGGTAGCCTGGAATCGTTTTGTGTCGCCTTCCTTGGATTGAAGTTGCTTGTCGACCCGGAACTCCTTAAATCTTGGTGATCGCGCCTTGAATGGCGCAAGAAATGCCTCCACCTCTTCGACCCGAAGCTCTTTACCATCGACGATGTCCGGGTGAATCTGGCCTTTCAGTGCTGCGGCGTCCATGGCCGAGAATACCTGGGCGAATCTCTTGACCGCATCTCCCGGCGACTCAGCGGGCGAAAAGACCGAGAAAAGCCCCACCACGAGCGCGGCAGCGACCGACAAGTAATTGGAATTTGTAGCAAATCTTGCCATGACGGAAACCTGTGTCAGTCTGTTTAGCACGCGCGTCCCTGCGCGTCTGATACCAATGCGGTTTCAAACCTGTAATCCTCGTTGCCGAAAGGTGTGCCTCCTCCGCTACGAACGGCAAGCCTGACTTCGCTTCGGAGGCACACCTCCCGACTCACCGATCTTAATGCGCATGGATATGAGTCCGCCCGGGGTCTTCACGTTTCCCGGAGCCGGGCCCGGGCACTCTGTAATACTTTCCGGCCCCCGGTTCAAGGCTATTTTTCGGCTCAAGATTGAGTGGCGTAGGGTGCGGTGAGCAACGGGAACCTCACCGGTCGCGGCTTATCGGAGAGAATCATGTCCCGAGCGGCAAGCAGGCACGAGGGCGTGCGACCTCCGAAAAACCTCTCTCGCTCGGTTCCTCAGCCGCGAGCGATGCGCTTCACTTCGTTCAGCGCATCCTACGAAGGGTCCTCCTGTTAAGATTCTTATCCGCAGATTGGGCAGATTCACGCAGATGAACAAAGAGCAATCATTTAAGTGCCTTGAATTCGCTTGAATCTGCGTCCATCTGTGACATCCGCGGATAATTCTCTTAGACGCATTTGGCGGGGAAAGCCCGCCCTGCCATGCTTTGCACCAACCGGCGTTTCAAACCAGGCCTTCATCCTCAAGCAGCTTGATAAGCGGCAGCGTGATTCGCCTGCGGAGTTCCAGAGACGCCTTGTCCAAGGTCTTCAGCACGGCCTCCAACTCCTTGATATTGCGCGATTTCCGCGTGACCAGATACCGGCACACATCGGGGGAGATACGGACATTCCTGTCGCCGGCCATCTTGTCCAAAATCAGGATTCGAGCATTGTCGTCCGGCTGCTCAAGGGCAAAGACCAAGCCACCTGCAAGTCGGGAGGTCAGATGCGGATTGTCCGGAAACAGTTCCTCGCGAGGCTTCGCCGAAGAGACAATGAGGGCGCCTCCAGTACGGGTGAGTTGGTTTGAAAGCGTCCATAGATTCGCCGCGTCCTCCCGGTCCATTAGGTGGATGTCGTCCACCGCAACGACCGAGGGAGCGTCTTCCGCTTCGCCTGGACATGAGACGATTCGTTCGAGAGTGCAGAACTTCGGAGGGGTTCCCTCATGGGTGACAAACACGGCGTGAGAGCCCGGCCTGGCCGGATTCCGATCCAGCCTTTCCACAATGGCGTTGAGAATGTGGGTCTTTCCCGTGCCGGTGGGTCCGTGAATGAGCACCCAGGGCGGCAGAGTCCTCCCCTCGTCATCGAATGAAGCAATCGCTGCAACAGGCGCGGCAATTCCGGCATGCACCACAAGGTTGTCGAGAGTGAAGCGCGGTTTTGTTGTCAAGGGTAACAGGAGTTGAATCATGAACAATATTGTACTTCACGGATCGGTCTCAATCAATTGGCTATTTCCGAGACGGTAAGAGTTCATCCTCGGGAACGACAACCCGCGAGGCACAACGCGAGATCGGTATCGCAGGGTTTTCGCGGGTTCGCCTGTTGACGCCGGGCACGCGGTTGATCGAGGCGGGTCGGTCGATACGAGCCTCGGCATGACCGCGCTGGAGGGGCTCATCATGGAAACGAGGTCCGGCGATCTGGAGGCACTGTGATCGCCTTCTTTGTTTTTTCACCACCAAGACGCCAAGAAGAAAATATTATTGGGATTTCTTGGCGCCTTGGTGGTGGAATCTTCA
>DYLG01000284.1 GCA_020722215.1 Desulfomonile tiedjei | reverse complement strand
GCCGGCAGGGTAAGCCTGGGCAGGGCTTGCCCTGCCCCTACGGTAGGACGGGCGGGCCGCCGGTGATTATTCAATGGCCTGGTAGGGATGCCAGGCCCTACCGGCCGTCGGTGGTTCAATTTGTTGGCGGAAGAATCCCCATCCCCTGGCCCCTCCCCCAAGGATGGGGAAGGGACATCAGCGCCCCTCTCCATCCTTGGGAGGGGGTTGGGCGTGAGGATTACCAAGACACCAAATGAAAGAACCTTTGATATATTGGCGCCTTGGTGGTTAATTCTTCTCTTTGGTTGCGGCAGGAGGCCGCGTCGTGCAAGAATGGGCCTGCCCGGCACTCTCTACGCAAAATCGCCCAACTCGTGCCGGAGGAAAATGCGGAGACTCACATACACGGTGCTGCCCGGAGTGGGCCCGGGAGAAGTCTCGGTTGACGGAACCCTGTTGGGGTTTGTCTTGGACATTCCCTACTTGTTCGCGTTCGATCTCATTCCTCCCATGGATGTATTGAACGACATGTTCCTGAGCGGCCATGAAGATGCCGGCATGAGTGGAGGCTGCACGTGGGAGCCGTTCTCCATAACAAAGGACGAATACGAAGAACTGGTGAAAGCTCTGCTCGATCCTCCGGAACGGGGACTCAAGCAGGTGGATGTCCCCGAATGGGTCACAACCACTCGGCATTGGCATGTATCCTGGAATCCTCTGTCATTGAATCGAAGAAGGAGGCGTCCGTCCGGTGTTTTTTCCGTGTCAATGCGGTGTATCCCAGGAATTCTCCCTGCAATTTCATCAAGGATGTGTTTGAAGCGATCCCTATGTTCCCTTTCCATGTACTGAACCACATTGCCAAGGTTGTCCCCGTGTAAGTTCAAATGCTTCTGCGGTCCCGCCAGGGGCAGACCTCGGGCCGCGTCAGGGGTGAAGTAGCTCAGATACCAACCTTCGATAAATTTCCGGAAGGCCGAGATTCTCGGATGTTGTTTGAGTGATCCAAGTGTCGCTATGCCCAATTTGCGCTTATCCTGGAGTTCAATCTCTTCCGTGTGGGCGCTTTCTTCTCTGTAAGCAGGGTCCTTTAAGCTCTGTATCAGATGTTGCAGGTCCATCTGTGGTGTTGCTTCGTGAATTCTTGTGCCTTCGGCTTCTCCTTTCCAAACCAGTCCTTTTCCTTCGTTAAGCACCAGGAAAGAAAAGGGCCAGCCGCGTTTCTGCCCCTTTCTGCGTTGACGTAGCCGCTCACGGTAAGCATAGGGCCGAGCGGATTTGTCCAGTGCTATCGCGAGTTCATACGTTATGGGACGGGCATTTCCGTCTTCCTTGTAATAGACCTGGAATTCGATGGGCCCCTCTTGTCCCTGTGAACGCATTCTCTCAAATCCGCCGCGGCCGCGTGCGTCGCATGCCTCTTCAACCCCGACCCTTAGGCAATCGGACAAGAATCCGAATGCATCGAAGAGCGTGCTTTTTCCGACGCCGTTTTTCCCAATTACTGCCGTCATTGGTTCAAGCGGAGCCGTCTTTTGCATATTCCACATTTTTCCAAGCGTGACGTCCCTTAACACCCCGTAATTCTTTAATTTAAAGCCTTGAATCATTGCCATTGGACTCACCTCTCTTTGACGTCTGTAGCTTCCGTCATTTGGCGTCCGCGGCAATCGCGGACGGAAGTAGTCGAAAACGCCGCAAGTTAAGAGCGCTGAAAAAATCCGGGAACGAATGTCGCGATTCGCTAAGAGACCCGGCACAGCTCCCGCCTCATGCCCGTCTTTTACCCGCAACACTAGCGCAACTGCGCGTATGCGCGGAACATGGCAATTTGTCAAGCAGTATTTCCATCTTTGCGGTCAGACGTCGCAAGAAGCATGACACCGTAACCTTGCTGTTCCACCAAGGGCCTGTTGAGCTGACAACCCTGCCGGCGACACGTCTTGATCCAACGAGTCATCGCCCCTCTTCCCGCTGGCGGACGTTTGGGCTATACTTCGCTCCATGCCGGGGTCACATCATGCAAACAAATCAATTGGGATGCCTGCGTGACGAATCCCCGTAAGGCCGCCCCCCTTAGATCCGGCCGCTCAAGTCCAACGGAGTCTTTCATGCTGGAGAAGAGCTATTATCCTGGAGAAGACGGCAAGCAATCAATGGAGCGTATCCGAGACATCGCGTACTCGACCGATCCGGCTGATTTCGAGTACATGAAGCTCAATGTTCCGTGCCAGGGCGCATGTCCTGCTTCCACCAATATACCGGCTTATATCCGGTGCCTGTTCGACGGCAGATACGATCGGTCATACGAACTCAACCGCATAGTCAACGTGCTTCCCGGCGTGCTCGGCCGCATCTGCTCAAGACCGTGCGAGACAAAATGCAGGCACGGCGAGCCCGAGCTGGGCAAGCCCGTGAACATCTGCCATATCAAGCGAGCTGCATCCGATTTCAAGAAGCCCGGCCACATCTACATGGAGCAGCTCTTCGCGCCGCAAGGAAAGAAGGTGTGCATAGTCGGAGCGGGTCCTTCGGGCTTGGCCGCGGCTCACGACCTGTCTGTCATGGGATTTGAGGTGGAGATCCTGGAAGCCTTTGACAAACCCGGCGGCATGCTTATGTACGGCATTCCCGAGTTCCGGCTCCCCAGAGACGTTCTCATGGCAGAGATCAACGGCATTCTGCGGCTGGGAGTCACTCTCAGGACCAGGGTGCGGGTGGGACGAGACACAACAATCGAGGAACTCATTGCTTCCAACGACGCAGTCCTCGTCGCGGCAGGATGCTACACGCCCAGACCCCTTGAAATTCCTGGAGAAGAGCTGCCCGGCGTAATCTCCGGGCTCAGGTTCGTTATCGACGTGAACTCCGGCACTCCGCCCGCGATAGGCAAGAAAGTCCTCGTTCTCGGCGCGGGCTTCACCGCATTCGACTGTGCGAGGCTCGCTCTGCGCCTGGGAGCGGAAGACGTGGACATCTGCATCCGCTCAACCGAGGATGACTTGCGAGTAACGGAAGCCGAAATTCGGGAAGCCAAGCGGGAAGGTGTCAGGATCAAGGGCCTCATGCTGTCGGACGCGATTGTGGGAGACGGCAAGGTCGAAGGGGTGAGGTTCCGCCGCACCAGACCCGAAGGCTTTCGCTCCGACGGCAGGCGAAAGGTTGTCCCAATTGAAGGCAGTGAGTTCGTGGTCCCAGCGGACATAGTGCTTGTCGCGGTCGGCCAGGGCGCAGAACCAATAGACACACCCGGCCGCAAGGATGCTCGGGGAGTTTTGACCGCCGATCGGGAGACCTTCCGCACATCCGTGGAAAAACTCTATCTTGCCGGTGATTTTATGACCGGCCCCGGCACTGTCATCGAGTCCATAGCAGGAGGCCGCAAAGCAGCGGCAAGAATCGCCGAAGACCTTACAGGCCGGAGGTTCCGCGAATGGGCTGTACGCATTGAAGATGCAAAGGTCACAGATCGCGAACGCGAATGGGATTTCATCGCGGCGCGGAAGATGCCTGCCGTCACGTCGATTGAGGATCGTTTCAACCCGCCGGACAGGGAAGTGGAATTGGGCTACTCTTCCGACGAAGCCCGTGAGGAGTCCAAGCGCTGCTACCTCTGCTATCTCCATTATGAGATAGACGTGGACCGGTGCATATATTGCCGTTACTGCATCGACGTTGCTCCCAGAGACTGCATCAAGCTTGTCAAAGAGATCCGAACCGGCGACTCCGGCGCTATCACCGAGCTGGTCGAGACCAAAGAGTGGCGAGAAGTCAGCGCCGTGGTCATAGACAACACTCGGTGCATTCGGTGCGGCGCCTGTCTGAAGATCTGTCCCGTGGACTGCATATCCGTCTCCAAGGTTGAGCTTGTAGAGCGATTGATCGAAACGGGGAGGGAGTGATGGCTGAAGACCGCTTCGTCATCATCGGCAACGGCCCGGCTGCCAACGAGGCGGCCTCGACTCTGAGACAAAAGGCGCAGGACATACGCTTAACCATGCTGAGCCGAGACCTGACGGGATACCACCGCCCAATGTTCCTTCCTGATTTCGTAGCGGGGAAGATCTCGGAAGACGAACTGTACATTAATCCTCCGGACTATTACAGCGAACAGGGCATAAAGCTGAGGCTCGGGCAGGAAGTTGTAGCCGCGGACTTCTCAAAACGGGAACTTATGCTGGCCCACAAGGAAGTGGTTCGCTTCACCGGGCTGATTATTGCCACCGGCGGCAAGCCGAGGATCCCGGAGCCTCTTCAGGACTTCGAGGATCTGATGATGACGTTGAAGACCGTGGCGGATGCAAAGGCATGGATCGAAAGACTCTCCCGGACGGATTCGGTGCTCATTGTGGGCGGAGATCTCACCTCCCTGATGTTCACGAAAGCTCTCCTGTCACTTGGAAAGCGGGTTGCCTTTATTCCGGATGAGGAGTCCTTCTGGCCGGTTCCCCTCAGTCCGTCGGTCAGGGACGATGTGGCTCACAAGCTCACGGTGGCCGGAGTGGAAGTAGTCCCGTGCAAGAAAGTGAAAGGGATGTCTGAAACAACCAAGGGCGCGATCGAGGTGACAACGGATTGCGGCGCAGTTCGCGCAGACATAGTGGGAGCATTCTTCGGCCTTGTGCCGGATGTGAAATTCCTCGCCGGGACCGGACTGCACATCGAGCGCGGATTGCTGGTGGACGAACACCTGAAGACCCGATTCGACGGAGTTTACGCTGCAGGAGACTGTGCACAGGTGTACCATCCCGAGCTTCGTGACTACTGGGTTTCCATAGGGTGCGACAACGCGAGGGAACTTGGCCGAATAGCCGCGCTGAACCTGGTCGGGGAAGCGGTCGAGGCCAGGGTTTCCGGCACGAAGATCTTCGATGTCGAAGGAATCAAGGTGAACACCTCCTGGTGGGCGGAGTTCTGACATGCCCAAGGTTGACATGACTGTGGAAGTTTGCGGCATGGCCGGCGACGGCACAATAGCCGCCGGCGGGTTGATCAACGAAGCCATGTCCGAAGCCGGGTTCTCCGTGTTGGGATTCGACTCGTACCCCGCCGAAATCAGGGGCTTCGGGCGTTGCGTGACTCGCTCGAGAATCGGAACGGACCCCATTTTGGCATTGGAGGACCGGGC
>DYLG01000283.1 GCA_020722215.1 Desulfomonile tiedjei | reverse complement strand
GTGGAGGCCGACACCGGTATGGGGCTTCCCACCGAGGCCGAGGCTATGCTCCTCATAGAGGTGGACGGAGATCCCAGAAGCTTGGAAGCGCAGGTGGAAACCATCAAAGCAATACTCAGGGAAAAGAACGCGCAAGGGATAGTCAGCGCGGACAATCCCAAGGACGCGGAAAGGCTCTGGACCGCGCGGAGGTCCGCATTCTCGGTGATGGCACGCCTCAGGCCGACTTGCCTCGTGGAAGACGTGACCGTACCCGTGACAAACCTTACGGCCATGCTGCGAAAGATAGTCGAAATCGGGGAAAAGCACCGCATCGAGATAGGCGTGGTTGGGCACGCCGGCGACGGAAACCTCCACCCCCTCATTCTTTTTGACCAGCGCGACAAGGACGAGATTGCGCGAGTGGAATCGGTTGTAGAAGAGATTTTCCGGGAAGGACTTGCCCTTGGAGGCACTCTCTCAGGCGAGCATGGCATCGGCATGGCAAAGGCTGCGTTCCTCCCCATGGAACTCGACGAGACTGCCCTCACCGTAACCAAGAAGATCAAACAAGCCCTGGACCCAAAAGGCATTCTGAATCCCGGCAAGTTCGCCTGACCGATGCACGCTCGGGCGAACCGAGTTCTTCCCCGAATTCTCGAAGACTACGGATGGCAAGTCCGCGTTGTTCAGATGCCCGAGGCTCGTCAGCAAGAAATTCTCCTTTCGAAGTTCTCCCAGAGCAGGCCCGCCACTTCAGCGCTTATGTCGCGCCATTCCTCGTTGACGTTGCTCAGGTATACGGAGAGATTCGCCGTCCATCTGGATTTGTCCGAGTCCATGTATTGCCTTAGGAAGGTTCCGTAAAGCCCTTCGTACATATATGGAGAGACCCTCTCCAAATCTCTGACTATGTTTCTCGCCGTTTCACTTGAAGCCATGGTATATTCCTCCGCTCCCGGAAACGGATCGGCTTCCGGTGAGCTGTCCGATCCTATTTCTTAGATGCTGCAAACGGCCGCAGGGTTCCATTGGGGGGACGACAGAATACGTTTTCGGCAACGGGTGACTCGTGTCACCCGAAAAGCGTTGGAGGGCGGGCGCTTCGCTGTACGGGAGGATATCAAGCATGCTCCCACAGTCATGAGAATCGACATCCCCAATTTCCGCGAAACAGAGTTTGCATGATGAGCCGAAGCCATGGTAGAATCCAGCGGCTCGGAATGTCTGGGGCGGTTGGGTTTCATGGAGTAGGATCGGCGATTCGGCAAGGGCTGCCTCAGCAATCAATACAACTCGCATAGCGATTCGCAAAGGACCTAACCCCGCCCCGGAGGGCGAGGGAATAAGCGGACTTGCCGCCTTGAGAAATGTGAAGGTAACTGCGAACCGTTGTGCAAGAGGAAGCCCTTGCGCCGGAGAGCGTGCTTGTTCCTGATTCCATCGGCCAATCATCCAGGTCATGCCGGTTCGTTCAGGGGCATGACGAAGTATGAAATGGCAGGGGCTGCCTTTCGGAGAAAAGGTGCCGAAGTGACACCTCGTTACAGCAGAGATGAGATGGCCCGGATCTGGGGTGCGGACAACCGCTACCGGAAATGGCTGGACGTGGAACTGGCCGTGTGCGAGGCATGGACTAAGAGGGGCGTCATCCCCGAAGATTCCATGCGCAGGATACGGGAGAGGGCCGCGTTCGATCCCGCGCGCATCGATGAAATCGAGAAGATCACCCGCCATGATGTCATAGCGTTCACCACTTGCGTCGCCGAGTTTGTGGGGGAGGATTCCAGATTCATCCATCGAGGCCTCACCTCATACGATGTGGTGGATACCGCCTTGTCTCTTCTGCTCAAGGACGCGGGCGAACTGATACGCAAGGACCTGGTGGATCTGATGACCGCGCTCAGAGAACGGGCCATGGAACACCGACACACACCCATGGTCGGGCGGTCCCACGGGATTCACGCGGAACCGATCACCTTCGGATTGAAGCTGGCAATGTTTCACGACGAGATGCGTCGCCATCTGAAACGTTGGGATGCAGCCATCGAGACTATCTCCGTGGGGAAGATTTCCGGCGCGGTGGGCACTCTGGCACACCTTGAGCCGGCCATGGAAGCGGAAGTCCTGGCAGCTCTTGGACTCAAAGTCGCGGCAGTGTCCAATCAGATCATCCAGAGAGACCGTCATGCCGAGTACTTCAACGCCCTGGCGCTCATGGCGTCCAGTATAGAGAAAATCGCCGTGGAAATCAGACATCTCCAGCGCACTGAGGTCGCGGAAGCCGAGGAATTTTTCCACGCCGGGCAAAAGGGATCTTCAGCCATGCCCCACAAGCGAAACCCGGTGCTCACCGAGAACCTCAGCGGGCTGGCCCGAGTGATCCGCGGCCACGCCATAGCGGCAATGGAAAACATTCCCCTGTGGCACGAAAGGGACATTTCTCATTCCTCGGTAGAGAGAATTATCGCGCCCGACGCCACGATCCTGGCTGATTTCATGCTCCATCGACTCAGCACCGTGATCCGCAACATGAAGGTCTATCCCGAGAAAATGATGGAGAATCTGCGAATGACCCGAGGCCTGATCTTCTCGGAAGGAGTCCTGCTGGCTCTTGTGGATCGAGGCCTCACCCGGGAAAACGCCTACTCCATCGTGCAGCGCAACGCGATGAAGGCATGGGAAGCCAAGGCGGATTTCAAAGAGGTTCTCCTTGAGGATGCGGAGTTGCTGGAGAGTCTGGAGAAGGACGAGATAGAAGGGTTGTTCAGTTTGAGTCATGCGCTGAGGTGGGTCGATGCGATTTATGACAGAGTATTCAATCAATAGAATCAATAGGCTAAGCCGATAACTTAAAGTAAAATCATTGACTTTTGGCGCAACTCTTTGTAAGGTGAACCTGATGTTGGTGGCAAGTCGAGAAATGCTGTCTGCCTCGTCCATGCACTGCCTTCGAGCAATATGTTTGATTCTCTGCGTTGTTCTGGCTTTCGCCATATCCGTTCACGCTCGTGACGAGGAACCTCTATATCCCGCCGCGCTGCTCAACTGGATGGTGGACGGCACCTTCCATGCGCTCATTGTGGACAAGTCCAAGCAAACGCTCAGTGTTTGGAGGATCGAGGACGGCGAACCTCGGATGATTGAGTCGTACGGCTGCTCAACTGGGGAGAAACAGGGCGACAAGTGGGTTCGGGGGGATATGAAGACTCCCGAGGGGGTGTATTTTTTCTGTTCGGTGATTGAAGGGCGGAAGCTTCCGCCCAAGTATGGGCTGTGGGCGTTCACCACTGACTACCCCAATTTCGTAGACCGCCGGAGAGGAAAGAGCGGTGACGGGATCTGGCTGCACGGGCGGGACAAGCCTGTGGGAGGCACGCCTGATTCCAACGGCTGCATTGCGCTGGACAATCACGATTTGATTAAGGTCTCCCGATTCATTCGCTTGCAGAGCACTCCCTTGATAGTGGTCAAAAAGATTGAACTCGCCCCGAGGTCAGTGATCATGGATCGGGAAAGGGAGGTGAGAGACTTCATTGAATCTTGGCGCCAGGCTTGGGAATCGCAGAATCTCGACCGGTACATGAAGCACTATTCGCGCAACTTCCAGAGCTGCTGGCTTGACTACCATCAATGGAAGGAGAGAAAGGCCCGGCTCATCGGGCGGTATTCTACAATCAAGGTGCGACTGGGCAAGGTTTACATCTACCGCCAGGACGGCATTATCACCTCCATATTCACCCAGGCGTACAGGTCTGACAAGTTCGGCGCAACGGGCATCAAGGTACTGTACCTCACGGATGAAGGGGGTTGTCGCATCTATGCCGAGGATTTCCATCAGCCTGTGGATGACACCAATCCCGCTCGAACCCTTATTGCCGAGGTCGGCGGAGATACCGGCCCCGAGGCCGAGCCAAAGTTCGATTACCGGATTCGGCTGGTTTCCACGGATGATCCTGATGTGAGTGCGACTCACGACATCGAAAGCCCGCGGCCAGTGGCTCCTTCAAGGGCAGTGGTCACGGAGAAGATGGACTCGGAGGAATCTCGTGCTGTGGCGGCGCCGCCATTGGAGGCCAACCGGAAAGTGGCTGCAGGTTCCAGCGGGGAGCGCTTGATAATTGCTCAACTGATTCAGCAGGCTCCGGCCGACGGGCAGGGCATAGCTCATCCCCCATCCAACGCGAGGCGGCCGGCGCAAGTCGTTGCTCAAGCTGCCCGTCCTAAGAAGAAAGCCCCCTCTGATCCCGGCGGGAAGGCGACCCGAACAGATGGTCCGAAAGGACCGGCTGTACAGCATCCCCCGTCTCCCATCCAAGGCCAGGTGCTCAGTGGGTTGAATCCGGCCCCTGCGGCCCCTGCGGGTGATGAAAATGCGGCTGTGATGAAGTTCTTGGATCAGTGGAAGTCGGCTTGGGAAAAAAAGGATCTTGACAGATTCAGAAAAATGTATCATCCAGATTTCAAGGCTGGTAAGATAGATTATGCAAAATTCATGAAATCGAAGCGAGCTTATTTCAGGAAGTATCGAAAATTAAAGGTAGAAATTGAACAAGTTCAAATCGGCCACATGGATGGGCAGATTCAGGTAAGGTTCCTCCAATTATTCCGAGGAGATGACTACAGTGATAAAGGCTGGAAAAGCATGGTCCTGGGTGGCGGCAAAGATAAGGGGCTTAAGGTTCTCACGGAACAATGGAACCCCTTGTAGAGTCATTCCAACGGTTTCTCAGCCCAAAGGTCAGAGCAAGGCCCGTTATTCCATTGTAATAATTACTGATACCGGCAGCTCTCGGCAAATCGAGCTGACAAGACTGAGGATCAGAATGGCCCTGGCAGGACTGGCCGGGACTTTAGGGGTGTTGGCCTTGGTGTTTTTCGGTGTGGGTTACTCCATGTCCGGCGGGCGGCAAGCGCCTGGAGATCGGGGGGCATTGCTCGAGAAGGTCAAACTTCTTGAAGAGCAGCTCAGGAAAAAAGAATTGGCTCTGGCGATGCAGGAAAACCGGGTGGAAGAAGGAGCCGACTCTTCCGAGCCGGGCGTTGAGCCTTCAGCGCAAGATCCTTCTACGAGCAGGCTGCCTTCGGCTGCCCCCGTGAAATCTGCTTCAGGATCGGGCCCGGTTCGGGAAGCTC
>DYLG01000282.1 GCA_020722215.1 Desulfomonile tiedjei | reverse complement strand
CGGCGTAGCATGGTTATGCGGCGCCACAGGCGGCTTGGCCACCGAGACGGGTTTTGGCTGAACAGGAGCTTGGGGCTTGGCCGAGCCGGCAGGAGGGACCACCGGTTTCTCTGCCCCTTGAGGGGGCGTAGCCACTTGCGGAACGTTGGCAGGCTGGTTGACCGGCGGCGCCGGCTGAAGCGCACCCTGTGGCGCAGGGCCTGCCGGGGCCACCGCGGGCGTAACGCCTTGAGGAGCTTGCAGCTTCGGTGGCGCTGCGGGCACGCCGGGCGGAGCAGTCACTTCCCGTTGCTGAGGCGGAGCAGCCGGAATCCCTGACGGGATTATTTTTTCGTTGGCCGCAGGTGGCGCTGATTGAGGACTCGGACCAGCCGGGGTATGAACCGCCGCAGGCGTCGGCGGACTTTGCAGCGCTGGCTGGGCCGGCGACTCGGGTGGGGATGGAGCCGCCACCATGGCAGTCGGTTGGATGCCCGATGCGAAGCAATATGCCGACAGGACCGCTACCAGAAGGACGGCTGTGGCTGTCGTGAGAGTTTTTTTCATAACTTCTCCTTGAGCGTTGGGATGGAGGCCCTCGATTCCCGAGGAGGCGCACAACGGTGGTGACCATATATTATTTTCATATTATTTTCAAGTGTTAGTATTGAGGTATAATACAAAAGTTTAAGTATTGCCTTTGGTCGAAGCCATGGAAGGGAATGATCGGATTTCCATCCTTCGTTGCGGCCTGTTGGACACGGCCTTTTTTTGTTGCAAAGCGCGATGTTCGTGGGTAATGTCTAGTATCAAGTCCCGCGACTCAGACCGGTGAGGGATTATGTTTGAGCTTGGCCGCCGACTTGGAGCATTCGGTGCTCGAGCTGCACCGACGCCGGCGGAACACGTTGCGCGGAGTCAGATTGATGCATCTTCACGAATACCAGTCCAAGGAGCTTCTGGCCAAGAGAGGGGTACAAGTTCCCCGCGGCTCTTTGTGCTACGATCCTCTTGAGGGATTGATAGCCGCCAGACAGCTCAGGAGCGACAAAGTGGTGCTGAAGGCCCAGGTTCACGCGGGGGGAAGGGGCAAAGCGGGCGCTGTGGCTGTGGTCTCCATGGATGAGGACATCCGTGCGAGGGCGGCCGAAGTCTTGGGCAAGAGAATGGTTACGGAGCAGACCGGCCCTCAAGGCAAACCGGTGAGCGCATTGCTGGTGGAAGAAGTGCTGCACATCGACAAGGAGATGTATCTGGGGATAATCTTGAGCCGCGGCTCCGCGCGCATTACGATCATGGCAAGCCCTTTCGGAGGCGTGGATATCGAGACATTGGCCAGGGACAAGCCGGATCAGATTTACACGACTCAGGTGCACCCGCTGCGCGGTTTGACGGACTACAAGGCCCGGGCCATTGCGTACCGCCTTTCCGATAGCAAGAAGATCGCCACTCAAATCATGGACGTCATTGCAGCGATGTACAACACCTTTCTGGAGCTGGACTGTTCTCTTGTCGAGATCAACCCCCTCATCGTCTCCGGTGAGCGTGTGGTGGCCCTTGACGCGAAGATTACCCTGGACGACAGCGGTCTGTTCAGACACCCGGAGATGGAGCTGTGGCGAGACCGCTCTCAGGAAGATTCTCTTGAGCTGTCTGCGAAGAAGGATGGACTCAGTTACATCAAGCTCGATGGAAATATTGGCTGCATAGTCAACGGAGCAGGATTGGCCATGGCCACTCTTGATCTCATTTCCCTGCATGGAGGCGCCCCTGCGAACTTTCTTGACGTTGGCGGCGGCGCCAGCGAGCAGGTTGTGGGCGACGCCATGAGCATCCTGTTGGATGACAACCGCGTAAAAGTGATCTTTATTAACATTTTCGGCGGAATACTGCGTTGCGACGTGCTTGCACGCGGCGTAATCAGAGCGCTCAGGCGACAGCAGGTCGCGATCCCCGTGATCGCCCGAATAGAAGGGACCAATATCCACGTGGGGAGACGGCTGTTCGAAGAGTCCGGACTTCCCGTCCAGATGATAGGCTCTCTGGACGAAGCGGCCAAGAGGGCGGTCGAGGTGGCCAAGACGGTTTGAGAATCCACGTCCGATCCGGGGAGTAAGAGAGATGGCGATTCTTGTGAACAGAGAATCCAGGGTTATCTGTCAGGGCATAACCGGGCGCAATGGCACATTTCATTCACTGGCCTGTCGGGACTACGGGACGAAAATGGTCGGCGGAGTTACTCCGGGCAAGCAGGGTGAGTTCGTTGACGGTATACCCGTGTTTAATACTGTATGGAACGCTGTGCAGGAGACCGGGGCCGATGTCTCGTTGATATTCGTGCCGGCGGCTCATGCGAAAGATCCCATCCTTGAGGCGGTCGATGCCGGCATCCAAGTGATCGTATGCATTACGGAGGGAATTCCGCCCTTGGACACCGCTTCCGTACTATATACGGTGCGCGAGCAAGGCCGGTTTCTGATAGGGCCGAACACTCCGGGAGTGATCTCGCCTCCGGAAGAGTGCAAGGTCGGCATCATGCCCGGGTACATTCACAAACCCGGACCGGTTGGGGTGATATCCCGATCCGGGACTCTTACGTACGAGGTGGTGGATCAGCTCACCAGAGAAGGAGTCGGTCAGAGCACCTGTATCGGGCTTGGAGGCGATCCCATAGTTGGATTGGGTTTCGTGGACGTTCTGAAGATGTTCAAGGACGACCCCCAGACTGAAGCGGTAGTGCTCATCGGCGAGATCGGCGGTTCAGCGGAGGAAGAAGCGGCCGAGTACATCAAGGCCGGTTTCGGCAAGCCGGTGGTTGCATACATAGCGGGACGCCTGGCACCTCCCGGAAAAAGAATGGGCCACGCGGGAGCCATTATTTCGGGCGGGAGCGGAACAGCTCAGGGCAAGATCAAGGCCCTTGAAGATGCCGGGGTTACAGTGGTGCAAAACATCACCCAGGTCGGCACAATCCTCAAGGATTTGCTTGGCTAGGAGGCTGTCGGGCACCCCTTGAAGATGCTCGAATCGTGGCACGACGGCACTTAAACAGGTCCGGGTAGCCTGGACGTTATACTGCAGGCCGCGAAGCGGCAGGAGGAATATTCTCCGGAACCATGTGTCAGAGCGAAGTTGCCGAAGCAATCCT
This sequence comes from Desulfomonile tiedjei, assembly GCA_020722215.1. Classification (GTDB taxonomy): domain Bacteria; phylum Desulfobacterota; class Desulfomonilia; order Desulfomonilales; family Desulfomonilaceae; genus DYLG01. The sequence continues at coordinate 2,023 of DYLG01000282.1, read as the reverse complement.
ATTGGCGGCTAATACCTCCTGTTCCTTCGGAACCCGGACGCAGTAGCGTCCGGGCTACCCTCGTGGCCCGATCTTGAATGAGAAAGAGGTTGTGCAACAGACTCCCGGTTCCGGTGCGCGAGCATTGCGGGGCGAGCCGGATCAGGGCTTCCGTCGTTCCGGGGACGACGCGAGAAAGCCCCTGAGCAGGTTTTCGGGCTTTCAGACAATTAGGAATTATTTCTTGCACTTCCCATGACGCAGTAAGAAAAGGAGAGACTCCATGTCGTTTATGAACGAGAAGTCCGAGGAGTTGCGCAAGAGGTTGGAAGAATCCGACAGTGGTGGCGGGCAGGACAAGATAGCCAAACAGCACCAGGCCGGAAAGATGACGGCCCGTGAGCGTGTTCTGGAACTTCTGGACGACGGGTCCTTTGAGGAGATCGACAAGTTTGTTGTTCACCGGTGCTCGGACTTCGGCATGGAGAGGACCAAGATTCCCGGCGAGGGAGTGGTCTCCGGGTTCGGCCGCACAAACGGCCGGCCGGTGTATGTTTTTGCACAGGATTTCACCGTGTTCGGCGGGAGTCTTTCCTACACGCACGCCATGAAGATATGCAAGGTCATGGATCTTGCGTACAGAAACGGCTGCCCTCTGATCGGGATCAACGATTCCGGCGGGGCTCGAATCCAGGAAGGGGTCGAGAGCCTTGGCGGATACGGTGAGGGATTCTACAGAAACGTCCGCGCTTCGGGGGTAATTCCTCAGATTTCGGTCATCATGGGGCCGTGTGCAGGTGGAGCTGTTTACTCGCCTGCCATCACCGACTTCATCTTCATGGCCGAGAAGACCAGCTACATGTTCATTACCGGTCCCCAGGTCATCAAAGAGGTCACCAGCGAAGTGATCGACTCCGAAAGTCTTGGCGGGGCAAAAGTCCATGGCAAGGTATCCGGCGTATGCCATTTCCATTATCCTACCGAGAAAGAAACACTGGCTCAGGTGAGGGATCTGCTGTCTTTCCTACCCGACAGCAGCCGAACCGGTCCTCCCATTGTTCACTGCGACGACCCCTTGGACAGAAAGACCCCGGAATTGAACACGCTGATTCCGGACAACCCGCGCAAACCGTACGACATGCTCAAGCTGATCCAACCGGTGATGGACGACGCATATTTCCTTGAGGTTCATAAGCACTACGCGCGCAACCTCATCACGGGCTTCGGCCGAATCGGAGGGAAAACCATCGGAGTGGTAGCCAATCAGCCCATGTGGATGGCAGGATGTCTGGATACTGAGGCGTCGGTGAAGTGTGCCCGGTTTGTCAGGTTCTGCGATGCGTTCAACATTCCTCTTTGGACCTTGCTGGACGTCCCGGGGTACCTGCCGGGAACGCAGCAGGAGCATGGCGGAATCATCAAACATGGCGCAAAGATACTGTATGCCTACGCCGAAGCAACGGTGCCGAAGGTCACTCTCATTACGCGCAAGGCCTATGGTGGGGCTTACGTCGTTATGGCAAGTAAGCACCTGCGGGCTGACATCAATCTGGCTTACCCATCCGCTGAAATCGCAGTGATGGGGGCTGAGGGGGCGGTTCAAATCCTGTTCCGCAAGCAAATCAAGGAAGCGGCCGATCCTGAGGCCAAACGCCGCGAATTGATTGACGATTATGTGGCGAAGTTTGCCAGTCCGTACCGCGCGGCCGAGTTGGGTTTCGTGGATAGAATCATAATCCCCGAAGATACACGTATTATCCTGGCCAAAGCCCTCGCCCAACTGGAAAACAAGGAGGAAGAGAAGCCCAAACGGAAACACGGCAACATTCCGTTGTGACCGTGGCCGATGAGCAGCGAACAGCAGCGAGCCTCCCTACACCGGGAGGTCTTAAGGGATTGTCAGGAAATAAGGGCGGCATACATGGTAGCACGGACCTATGTGTCCGCCCTCTGTGGCCGTACCGGACCTGTCTTGGGGCAGACACGCAGGTCTGCCCCTACCGTCGGTTCGGCAGCCGTTTGCATAGTGTATTTCGTCACAGGC
>DYLG01000281.1 GCA_020722215.1 Desulfomonile tiedjei | reverse complement strand
TAGAGGGCGGACACATAGGTCCGCCGCTACCAAGAAGGCCCACCTTATTTCCTCACTCCCAAGTCGCGGTCAAACGAAAACCGGTCCGGCACGTGTGGCCGCCTACCCAATTGTGTCCATGCATACCCACCTTGGTATCAGGCCGGTCCTATCAACTCTTTACCCGCCAGGTCGTGCCCTTTGGCCCGTCTTCCAGGACGATCCCCTTGGAGGCCAACTCCTCACGTATCCGGTCCGCGCCGGCATAGTCTTTTCCTTTTCTCGCGGCTGCACGCTTTTCAATGAGTCTCTCGATTTCTTCGCGGTCGATGCCCGGAGTTTCCTGCCGCGCGGTGCCCGATTCGGATTGAATGGCCAGCAGCAGCTTGTCCTTGAGTGCTTCGAGAAAGGCTTGGGGTTCTTCGGTAAGTATTCCCAGAACCTCGCTGCAACTTCGTCCGATTTCAGCCTTGGCCTTTTCAAGGAGAGACGGATGAGGAATGCTTTCCTTGCTCTCTCCCGCGGCGGCGAATTCGTTCACCAGCCTGTTTATGGCGGTCTCGGCGGCGGAGATTACAGCAAGGGCCCGGGCGGTGTTGAAGTCGTCGTCCATGGCTTCAATAAATTTGCCCGTGATTCCGGCGAGTTCCTCGGGCAACAGGTCGGACTGACCGCCGACCCGGATCAGCTCATCCAGACCGGCCATGGCCTTGTAGAGCCGTTCGAGCCGAGCCGAAGCCTCGCCGATGGATGACTCGTTGTAATCAATGGGGCTCCTGTAGTGGCTGGAAAGGAGAAACAGCCTGAGCGCCTCCGGGTGGACTTCCTGGAGCACTTCTCGTATGTTCCTTACGTTTCCAACGGATTTGGCCATCTTTTCCGAGCGAATGGTGACGAAACCGTTGTGTATCCAGTAGCGTGCAAACTGGACGCCCGTGGCGGCCTCAGACTGGGCGATCTCGTTCTCATGGTGGGGAAACGCGAGATCTGCCCCGCCACCGTGTATGTCGAACCCATCGCCCAGGTAGTGGGTGCTCATCGCGGAACACTCGATGTGCCACCCGGGCCTGCCCGGTCCCCACGGGCTTTCCCAGGAGGGTTCCCCGGGCTTGGCAGCCTTCCACAGAACAAAGTCCAGGGGGTTGTTCTTCTTCTCGTCCACTTCAACGCGGGCTCCGGCAACCAGTTCGTCCTTGCGCTTACCCGAGAGCTTTCCATAAGGGGCAAAGGAATCAACCGAGAAGATAACGTCACCGCCTGCCTGGTACGCGTGGCCCGACGCGATGAGCTTTGCTATCAAGTCCCGGATCTGGGGCATATGAGCCGTGGCTTTGGGCTCGAACGTGGGAAGCCTCACCCTGAGTGCGTGCATATCCGCATAGAATTCGTAGATGAACCTTTCAGCGAGCCGCTTCCAGTTTTCTCCTCTCTCGTTGGCTCTGTTGATGATCTTGTCGTCGATGTCGGTGAAGTTGCGGACGTAGGTAACGTCAAATCCCCTGTGCATCAAATATCGATAAATCACGTCGAAGAGCACGATTGAGCGCGCGTGGCCGATGTGGCACATATCGTACACCGTCACACCACACACGTACATCCGGACTTTATCAGGAACAAGCGGCTCGAATTCCTCTTTTCTCCTGGTTAGCGTATTGTATATTTTGAGAGCCATGGTTCACTCCGGTTCCTATTCTGAATGCCGTCCCTCACCGAAGGACTTCCCCCGTACGGCGAACGCGGGCGGCGCTGATCTGCTGCGCTGACCCGTCGATGCTGCTCGGGGCCTGTTGCGAAACCTCCTGGATGTGCAAGATCGTGCCACGCTGGTAGCCCGGACGCTACCGCGTCCGGGTTCCGAAGGAACAGGAGGTCTGAGCCGGCAATCGAGTTGCTTCGGCAAATTGGCTCAGACAAAGGGTCTTGCAGGATATGCCTCCTGCCGCTTCGCGGCCTGGACGTATAACGGCCAGGCTACCCGAACCTGTTTGAGCGGCATCGTGCACTATTCGAGCATTTTCCAAGGTTGCGAGGCACTCTCGCGGAGTTCTGTGCCGGAGTAACCCACGCAACGGGCTGCCGACCCGGTGGTACGGCGCGGATCTGAGTGTCTGCCCCAAAGCCGGTCCTGGACCGCCGGAAAGGGCGGACACATAGATCCGGTCCTACCAGTAATTCCAACGCTATTTTGGCGCCTGCCCTAGTCCTGGGATGTGTCTTTTTCGGTCAGCAGTACCACGGCACTAGCTGCTATGCCTTCACCTGTGCCGGTGAAGCCGAGGTGTTCCGTGGTGGTGGCCTTGACATTGACACGTGCCGGATCCACTCCGGTGGCTTTGGCCAGGTTCCAGACAATATCCGCCCTGAGAGGCGCTATCCTGGGCGCCTGGGCGACGATGGTGGCATCGATGTTCGTTATGGTGTATCCCAGGGAGCCCACAGCTTTGGTCGCGATCTCCAGCAGGCCGATACTGGAAGCGTCCTTATAGGTCGGATCCGAGTCCGGAAAATGCATGCCTATGTCGCCCAGCCCCGCGGCTCCGAAAAGTGCATCCGTGACTGCATGGGCGAGCACGTCCGCATCGGAATGCCCTTCCAACCCCAAGGGGAAATCAAACTCCACGCCACCCAGGATGAGCTTGCGTCCCTCAACCAGCTTGTGAACGTCAAATCCGTGGCCTATCCTCAAGGTCCTCTCCTGTACGGACGTTTTGGCTAAATTAATAGATAGCCGGCGCTTCGTCAAGGCCGGAGAATAGGGCGGCCGGAAGTCCGTAGATGATAACTGTTCAGCCTGAACATGCCATTGAAGCGCAAATCAAACCACAAAGACACAAAGAAGGCTTGGTCGAGATAGAGTAGGGGCGGTTCGCGAACCGCCCCTACTGGACCCCGTAACGCGGGACGCGGGATTCCTCTGGGACAAGAAGCCTTGGTGTCTTGGTGGAGCGTTCTTTTCTTCGTGTGAAGTCTTGCCGTTGATAAACGACTGTGCCGGTGAATGCTTGACGGCCCGGCTCCGGTGACATACAATTGACCCGTTGCCCATGCGGCTGAGAAAGTCAACTGAGAAGAGTGGGCGATTGAAATTCCGCAAGACAGCCGGAAAAAGGAGCCTGTCCATAAGTTCGCTAATCGCGTTTGCTTGCGCGGGCTTGCCGATTCTTGCGGCCTGTGGACTTTTTTCCGGACTGCTGGGCGGTCTTGCCGGCGCGTACGTTCGATACTCGTCCGACCTTCCCAGAATCCCGGACCTGCGCGCGTACCGTCCCAAGACCGTCTCGATCTTCTACGCGGAAGACGGAACAGTGACCGGGATCTTTTACAAGGAAAAGCGGTTCCCTGTTCACGTCGATTCGATTCCTCCCCATGTCGTAAACGCATTTCTTGCAGCGGAAGATGCCCGGTTCTTTGCTCATCCGGGCGTCGATTGGGTCGGCGTGGTCAGAGCGGCTAGCAAGAACATCAAGGCGCGGCGTTTCGTGCAAGGCGGGAGCACGATTACTCAGCAGATTACCAAGAACTTCATTCTCACTTCGGAAAAGTCGCTTGCCAGGAAAGTGAAGGAAGCCATCCTTGCCTATAGACTTGAAAAATACCTCACCAAGAAGGAGATCCTTAACCTCTACCTCAATGAGGTCTATCTCGGCAACAGCGCATACGGAGTGGAGTCCGCGGCCAGGACCTACTTCGGCAAATCGTGTAACGAATTGACCATCGGCGAGGCTGCCCTACTCGCGGGATTGATACCCAGCCCCTCGAAATACGCGCCCACGCAACATCTCGCTCTGGCGCTGGAAAGGCGCGCCTTTGTGCTTGGTTCCATGCTCCGAAACGGATTCATCTCTGAAAAGCAGTATAACGTGGCAGCGGCCGAAAAACCTGTTCTGAGGGAGAATCTTCCCAATCCTTACGAACGAGCGCCCCATTTTACGGAAGCAGTCCGTCAGTACATAGTGGAAAAATATGGAGAAGAGAGGCTGCTCAATGACGGCCTCAAAGTATGGACCACTTGTGATGTCTCCCTGCAAGCTAAGGGACTGCAATTCCTCATTGACGGCGCGAAGCAATGGGAAAAGAGACAAAAGCGGCCCGTCGGCCTGGTGCGCAGACTGAAGCCTGCCGAAACCCGCGAGTTTCTGGCACGCAAGCCGCCTTCCGGATGCGCTGTGGGGGATATTCTTCAGGCCGTTGTAATCGAGAATCAAACTGTCAAGCAGCGGGGCAAGAAGCCCAAGAAAAAGGACGACGACAACCTGCAGGAATGCACTCTGGCCCTGAGCGGGAATGTCCGGTTCAGCATGAAGCTGGAAAGCGACTTCTCATACAACGCCAATGATCTGTTGGAATTCCGTGTTAAGTCAATAGACGGGAATAGATGGGTTCTTGAGCAGGAACAACTCCCGCCCATTCAGGGAGCGCTGGTCTGTATCGAGAACAAGACGGGCTACGTGCGGGCATTGGTAGGAGGGCTCGATTTCGGCAAATCCCGTTTCAACCGGGCGCTTCAAGCCAAACGCCAGCCGGGGAGCGCGTTCAAGCCATTCGTCTATACCGCTGCCCTCGAGTGGAACCACTATGGCCCCTACACGGCAATAGTTGACGAGCCCATTGCAGTTGTAGTGAATCCACAGGAAGAACATTGGATTCCCATGAATTCCGACGCGGACTTTCTCGGCCCAATCAATGTGAAGCAGGCGTTGGCTCTCTCGCGGAACACCGCTGCCGTAAAAGTCATTATGGACGTCGGCACGGACGCAGTGATAACGATGGCGCGCAACATGGGAATCGAATCCCCCCTGGGAAAGAATCTCTCCCTGAGCCTCGGCTCGTCCGAGGTAACACCGCTGGAACTGACAGCCGCGTATACGGTATTCCCCAACATGGGGATGAAGGTTACGCCGGTGCTCGTCAAGAGAGTCGAGGATCGTTTCGGAAACGTGCTCGAAGATAATACCGTTGAGCCGATAGAGATATCTCCCGAGAAACTCATCGATGAGTCTTCCGTGGCCTGGCTCAAACAACGTGGAGCCCCGGCTCCCCAGGCCTATTCGGGTCACCCTCAGTACCAGAGTCCTCCTGACGCGGAGGATGATGATCACGGGAGGGGCTTCGCTCCCGGACCCCGCGCTGTTCATCAAGAGCAATCGACGGCCGGCTATCGACTCGAGGAACTGCTTGCCATTGCAAGGCCTTCCGCGC
>DYLG01000280.1 GCA_020722215.1 Desulfomonile tiedjei | reverse complement strand
TCCATCCGGTGTCGATGATGCAGCAATATCCGAAAAACATCGGCGTGCTGCTGATCGATGACGAGGACATGGTGCGGGATATTGCGGAAATGATGCTGAAGCGGCTTGGTTACGAGGTGATCAAGGCCCGAGGGGGCAAGGAGGGCATCGACCTTTTCGAGAGTCACCGCCAATCCATCGATGTGGTGATCAGCGATTTGACCATGCCGGGCATGAACGGCTGGCAGACCCTTGCCGGCCTCAGGGCAGTCGATCCCCAGGTGGTTGTCATTCTTTCGAGCGGATACGATGAGGCCCATGTGATGGAAGCCGGTGGTCCCATCGATCCGCCCGGTGCATTTCTGGGAAAACCCTATCGCCTGCAGGATTTATCCCAATGCCTGCAGGATGTGTTGCGTCGGACCCAACAGAGTTCCGACTCTCCCGGTGATTGGTTACAGAATGCCCTGCAGGAGATGCCGGACGGGGCTTTTCGCAAAATTTCAGCTCAAGGATCCTGAACGACTTTACAAAGAGCCTCTTTCGGGCGGGCGTTCACCCGCAACCTAAAATGTCGCACAATTCCTAAGAAAGTGGGCAGTGGGCAGTCGGCAGTAAAGCAGGGCGGAAGTCATACCAGCACCTGATTTCTGCCCAGCCGACTTTCATCCAACGGGGCACAACCGCGGGTGTATGGGCTATTCCTATGAAAGTCGTCAGTGGGCAGTAAGGCGAAACATTGCATCGCGTCACATGATTACGGCCCTGCCGGCTGCACGGTTGATTCCGGCGGAAGCCGGGGGGCATCATTGGATCGGGTTACCCTGTCATTGAAACCTTTCCCGCAATTGATACTTCAACACTTTCCCGGAAACATTCCGGGGAAGGCTTGATGCAATTTCAAGCTTTCGCGGGATCTTGTATTCAGCAAGCCGGGTTTTCAGAAAATCCCGCAATTCTCCAAGTTCCAAAGTCTTGTCCTTGTGAAGCACCGCAATACAGGCAACCGTTTCCCCCCATTGCGGATGTGGAACGCCGATGATGACGGCCTCGGCCACAGCCGGATGCTCGTAAATTGCATCCTCGACTTCCTTGCTGTAAACATTCTCACCGCCGGTAATGATCATATCCTTGATGCGGTCCACCAGCGTGATATATCCTTCCTCGTCCATCTTGCCCAAATCTCCGGTATGAATCCAGCCATTCCGGATCGTTTCAGCCGTGGCCTTCGGATTGTTGTAGTAACCGCGCATGCAGGTTTCACCCTTGAGGACCAGCTCGCCGACGACACCCGGTTTGGTAATGGTGTTTCCATTGACATCGACAAGCCTTGATTCCATGTTGACGATGTATTTTCCGCCTGCGCCGGCTTTGCGGATCTGATCCTCCGGATAAAGCGCTATACCGCCCGGCCCTCCTTCGGTCAGACCGCACAGGCAGAAGAACCGGTCCGTCTTGAACCGGGTGATCATTTGTCTGACGGACTCGGCCGCCATGGGTGCGGCCCCATATCCGAAGTAACGTACAGAGGACAGATCGAATGTGTCGAAATTGGGCACTCCCATCATGAGGGAATACATGATCGGCGCACCGAAAAATTGGGTGATTCTTTCTTTCTGCATCAATTCAAGTACGTGCAGAGGATGAAATTCACGAATCACCACATGGGTGCCCCCGACATACGTGGTGGGGTTCATGTAGAGATTGAGCTCTGCGGAATGAAACATCGGTGCTGCATGCAGAATCCGGTCCCTGGTTTGCAGACCGATGAGGGAGAGCATTGTGGCTGTGACCACCATCTGGTTGTGATGCACAAAGAGCGCTCCCTTGGGTTTGCCGGTCGTACCCGATGTGTAAATGATTTCGCTTTCGTCGAATTCATCCACCACGATCGCCGGCTCCGTTCGGGTTCCCTCTTCGAACACATGGCTCAGGGGGACCATGCCATCGAAGCGGCCTTCTCCAGCCGTATAGCAAGTCCTGACATTGTGGAGCCGCGCCCGCATTTCGGCGATGGCTTCGCCGAAGATGTCGTCGGCAATGAGGGCTGTGGCATCACAGTTGCCGAAGATATATTCGGCTTCCCGCGGTGTCAGCCGGAAATTGACCGGGACGGCGATGGCTCCGGCTTTGACAATGCCGTAAAATGCGAAGAGAAACATGTCCGAATTGTACATCCACATGGCAACCTTGTTGCCTTTGCCAATTCCCTTGGCCATCAACTCGTTTGCCACCGTATTGACGATTTCGTTCACCTGCTTCCATGAATAGCGCTTTTCTGCATAGACAAGAGCTTCTTTTTCCGGCAGCATCCGTGCATTTCGAGCGACCAATCCTCCCAAATTCATCGTTTCTCCTTTCTGTATCGCTGTTTTGATTGACGAACGGCTCCTCCACCGATAGGCCCGTTGTGTAACCGTGGGCTTTCAAGGTGTATCCCGCCCATGCTTGACGGTTTGGTCTATGCGACATATCTTCTTGAGAAAGATTCCTGATCGTAGACAAATATCCATCATTTCCAGACAGGAGGTTCTCATGATGACGATTCCTGAAATCCGGAACAACCGCCAGTTGCTCAACGATATCGATTGGAACATGACCCCCGAAGAGGCTGTTCGCCTTTATCTCGAATGGGGAAATAACTGGGCGAGAGGCAATTATGTGATTCGCTCCAAGGACGACGTTTCCCATTATTTCGTTGTCAACACCTGGAAGGAAAAACCCGTTCTTTTCCTCGTCAGAAGAAATTCCGAAATTGCCGAAGACCTGGCCCGTATCGAATTGCCCCATCCCATTGCCGAGCGCTTCATGCAGTCGGTGGGGTATAACAAAGGGGTTTATGCCGTCGATGGCGAGCTGCGGCAATGGCTTCAACAGGAGCTGGGTGTCCAGGTGACTACATCATGAACACCGGATCGACATCGATGGTCACTCCGATTTGCTTCGGATGAAACATGCCGGGATTCTCGAACATCGTGCGTTCCAGAAAATCGTGGAGCACTATGCGGTTTTTCGATTTGAGCAGTAATTGCCATCGGTGTTGGTTGATGAGTCTCGCGACGAATGCCTGAATGGGTCCCATCACCAAAATTTGGCGCATCTCCGCCGAAGTGCGGTTGTGTTGGAGGATTTTGCCGAGCGCCTCGGCATGATCTTTTGCCCGTCTCGGGTCCTTCGAGTGAACCAGCATCTGCACCATGCTGGAAAACGGCGGATAGCTCAGGCGTTTCCGGTAGGAAATTTCCTTCCGATAGAACCCTTCGTAATCCCCTGCAATGGCGGAGACTACACTGAAATGCCGGGGCGTATAGGTCTGAACGATGACGCGCCCGGGCTGCGCTCCTCTTCCCGCCCGCCCGGCCACCTGGGAGATGATCTGAAATGTGCGCTCCGCAGCCCGGAAATCCGGAAAATGCAGGGACTGATCGGCCAGCAGAATCCCCACCAGGGTGATGTAGGGAAAGTCGTGGCCCTTGGTGACCATCTGGGTGCCGATCAGGATGTCGATTTTCCGGTTTCGAAGGTCCTTCAACAAGTTGAGCAGGCTGTGTTTGCCGCGGATGGCATCCCGATCCATTCGGGCGATGCGCGCAGCTGGAAACAACCCCTGAACGGTCATTTCCACTTTTTCGGTTCCGATACCCAGTCGTTTGATTTTGGGGCTTCCGCATGCCGGGCATGATGATGATCCATCGATGGCATAGCCGCAATAATGGCAGCGGTAGGTGTCTTCCTGCTGGTGGTAGGTCAGGGAGATGTCGCAATTCCTGCAACGCAGCACAAGCCCGCAGTGAGCGCACACCGGAAGCGCCGCAAATCCCCTTCTGTTCAGAAACAGCAGCACCTGCTCCCCCCTGTCGAGTGTCTCGGCCATGGCCTGGCGCAGCTCCGGGGTGATGAAACGCTCCGTTCCCCTGGTGTCTCTTCGTACGCTCAAGTCCACCACTTCGATGGTCGGCAGGGGCCGATCCTCCACCCGATTTTGCATCCGGATCTGGCGAAGCTTGCCGATCGAAAGATTGTAGAAAGACTGGATGGAAGGCGTAGCCGATCCGAGCAGCACAACGGCATTGCAGAGTTTCGCACGGACCATGGCCATGTCCCGCGCATGGTATCGAAGGCCGGATTCCTGTTTGAACGAGGTATCGTGTTCTTCATCCACGATGATGAGGCCGATTCGCTCGAGCGGCGCGAAGATGGCCGAACGGGTGCCGATCACGATATGAACTTCTTTGTGCAGAATGCGATGCCATTCATCGAAACGCTTTCCTTCGGAGAGGCCGCTGTGGATGACGGCAATGCGGTTGCCAAACCGCGCCCGAAATGCCCGCTCGATCTGCGAGATGAGAGCGATTTCCGGCACCAGCACCAGAACATCCATATCCTTGGCCACAGCCATTCGGCAGGCATGCAGATAGACCTCCGTCTTTCCGCTGCCGGTGACCCCGTTCAGCAGGAACCCCTCGTAACCGTTGCCGATGGCGGAAGAAAGTGTCTGTATTGCGATACGCTGCTCTGCGCTCAAATTGGGTATCGGTTCCGGATCGATCATTTCACCGAACGGATCCCGATAAACGATTCGCTTGTCAAGTTCGAGCATACGGTGATTCACGAGTTTTCGAATTCGGGCGGGTGTTGCGCCTGCTGTCTCTTTTTTTAACATGCGAAGCGGCATCTCCCCGTAGCGCGCCACCGTTTCCATGATTTTATGGAGTTCAGGCGAAGATGTGCCATCAGCTCCTGACGCAGGATCGGAGGAAAGGCGCACCACGGTTTCGGTCAGATGCCGTACCCGGTCTTTTTCAAGGCGGTACTCCCGAAGCGCATAGCCTTTTCGGATGAGTCCGTTCAGGATCGCCGCCGAAATCCCCTTACTGCCCGTTTGGTCCCCCAGCGCATGGGCGGCAAGTCTTGATCGCGCCGATACGCCGGATGCCAGCGCTTGGAGAGCTGCCCGATGATTTTCCTTGAGCCCTCCTTCGGCCAGTGCCTGCAAACCGGCCTCCGTAATGTGGTAGTACCAGGCGATTCCCGCATCGATGCATCCGGGAAGACCAGCCTGAATGACTTCGCCTACGGGGTAGAGATAATAAGCGGCAAGCCACCTGAAAAACGGGACGAGTGAAGGCGGGAAAATGGGGGTGGTATCGACGACAGATTGAATGGGAAGAATGCCTTCACGAGCGTCTGTGGCGGGGCCG
>DYLG01000279.1 GCA_020722215.1 Desulfomonile tiedjei | reverse complement strand
CGCTGCCGCCAGAGAACAGACGAATGCGGCTAACACCGCGACTAGAATGATCTTTTTCATGTCTCCTCCCAAAACTGCACCCAAACAAAAGCGTGGGAACGCCCAGAAGCGAGCGCTCCCTCATGAACTGAATGAACGGGAATTGTTCGGCGATCGCAGAAATTCCGGTGGATTCACACCGACAAACCGACCTCCGAAGGAACATACATTTCTTTGTCTACCTGCGAAAATCCTGGCTCATAGTGATTCCGAACGCTGGTACTCCTCCCGGTGAACGCTTACGTATTCACTCCTTCGGTTTGGTCCAAACGAGAAACGGGCATAGCTTGCACATGTTGAAACCAGGATAGGTTTCTCCGGTGCGCGGGAACGACACGCCGCGATCTCTCACAGTTCTCTCGAGGGTCCATCTGAGGGTCGGTTCGAGCTGGTCACCCGGCCAGATCCAGTTGATTTCGCCCTGTTCTGTTTTGCCCGCCGTATAACTGCTGCTGCACATGGGAGTAATGTTAGGCTGTCTTGTCACGTGACAAGATGCTATCCCGTTGCATACGGACGAATTCATCGTCATGGTCATGCGGAACGGATGGGTATCAAATGCGGCACACCAATCGACCCCAAGGTGATATGCTTGAAGCACATCGGACATTCCGTGAATAACATCGGGTTGGAAGGTTGCCTTGTGCAGAGGCGCAGTCGCATAGGCTAGCAACCCGCTAGAAAGTCGATGTTTTGTTTCAACGAATCTCTTGGCTTGAGCACGGTCTTTTGTGTATTTGAGATGGCTCTTTATTTCGCTGTCATCGAGTTCCTTCAGACCCAGCACATACTTCGCGTTCGTACAACCGGTGGTCGCCGGGGTCGCCAACAGTACGTCTCCGCGTTGTCTTGATGCTGCGACAAAATGACACAACGTGAATGGGTGGAGGGCAGTCTTGTAGTCGTTGCTTTTCTTGAAATCCTCAAGCTCGTCCTCTGAGAAAAAGTACTTAAGCGCCACCGGGTAATACTTCATTTTCAACAAATTGCGCAGCGTGAATACCAAGTCACTGGGGGTTAATTTCTCCTTGCTGAGCATGGCCTCTGCAAACTCAACGTCATTGAGCAACAGTGTTGTATCGATCATTTCCAACCTCCATTGTTGTTAGAGTTGATAGTGTAATCACTCAGTTATGCGCAGAATTGGGTATTCACCAATCAGTTCAACCTATGAATGTTGTAACTTTATTCTGATTTGGTATATCCAATCTCCCTCTCGTAACTGAGGTGTTACTTTAGGGTTGATTTCTCGCCGGGAGAGACATCTCGACAAGATTCTCTCACTCCACCCTATAAAGACCATTTTGTGACGCATCGGTCGGGATGCGCGAAAAACCGTGGGGCCAGTGTCTTTTGCTGTTAACTAGGGATCCAGGTCACAAGGCCTCCTATTCTTCAGAGGCTTAGCCGTCAACGCGCCGGCCATGCTCCGGTCCCTCTCTGCCCAATCAAATCCGCTGCACTGTCAGTAATGGCTCAAACTTCCAATTCCTCCCTTCCAATACCTTCTTTGTCGCAACGAAGGGCTAGGTGATCGGACAACTTCCCTCAATGGTGAGCGTGCGCCGGCCATCTATCGGGGGGTTATCCCGCTCACATTTCTGAAATATCCGCGACCGACGAGGCTCCTGCCTTCGGTACCCGTGAAGGGTGTGGGCCGATCGAGGATGGATAAAGTCCATGACTGAGGCCTTGAAGGTCTCCGTTCGTCTATTGGACGCGTCGTTGGCCGCGAACGGGCCGCCCCGGTCGCCGAGGACGATGCTCTCGCCGCCGTGCTTCTCCATGATCGATTTCAGCTTGTCTGCAGTGTAGTCCAGGGCTTCTTCCCAGGTCACTTTCCGCCAATTGCCCGAGCCCCGGTCTCCCGCGCGGATCATCGGATGCTGCATGCGCTCGCTGTCATTCTCAAAGACCTTGCCCGCCGCGCCCCTCGGACAGAGGTAGTGACCGCCGAGTATGTGCGGGTTCCCCCAGATATGCTTGATCGCGCCGCTGTCCACTTCCGCCTTGATGGGGCATCGCACGGTGCACATGGTGCAGACGCTGTAGACGGATTTTTTTACGATTTCCGGCATATGCCTTCCCTTTCGGTGAATTGTGTCTTTGGAACGCCGATCTCGACTCTCCGGATATCGATGAACTGTTTCGCTCGTGGTTGGCGGCCCGGCTTGTCACATGAGAGCATGTACGCGTGCCAATTTCCATTTCCACCCTGCTCAATTCGACGCCGCGTTTTGTCGAGCCGCGGGCGGTTGTCCATGTCCGGCGATTGGAAGAGCTTCCTCGGTGTACGTGCCAAGGACCGTTTTGACATATCTGAAGTACGGCAAACGGTACTTGACGCGCTTGAAAATGAGGTATGCTGCCGCGTACAGCACGACGAACATCCCGATGTAGCTCAGAGAGTAGTCCGTGAAAAGTAGGTTGAATTCAAGGTCTCCGAATCTGTGCCCCATCCACGCGAGGGCAAAAAAAATTGGCCACAACGTTCCTGCCGAGAGGGCTACCCGCATGAAGAAGACTTTACCGAAGGCGTCATTGGCCAGCTTGTTCACCGCCTCATACGCGGGCTTGTCTCCCGATGTGAGAGCACGCATGGTCAGGTCCTGGTAACGTGCCAGCTCGCCATTGATCCTGTCGATGTATTTCTTGTTGATGAAGAACAGCCCTGAAATGGTCAACTCGCCGATGATCACTGTGATAAAGGCGAGGACAAAGGTCCCCAAGAGGAAGTCAACAAAGCCGTTACCGCTGATCCTATAGAACCAGATAAGGTACGGATCAATAATTGCGTATGCCGGGTGCATTTCCATGGCTTGGGTCAAGGGGCCGAAGTCTCGGCCCCTCAAGTGTCCTTTCAGGCCGCAAGGCCTTTCCTAAACGCCGGGGAGCTTGATGCCGAAGAAGCCCTGCAACGTGTATCCGGCGCCCACGTAGATCGCCAGGATCACAAAGATCCTCTTGAGCCAAATGTCCGGAATGTACTTGGACGTGTAAGGGCCCACCATGGACCCGACAAAAATGCCCACCAGCTCGAACCCGACAAATGCGAGATCAATGGGAATGCCCTTGATGAACATGTACGAGAATATCGAAGTGACCATGCTGACGAACACAGCCATGGCCGAGGTCCCCGCGACCACGTACATGGGGAGTCCCACAATCGAGGTGCAAAATGGAACGTAGAGGAACCCGCCGCCGATTCCGAGAAACGCGGAAAGCGCTGCGATGACGAAACCGCCGACAATGGGCCAAATCGGGTTGAACGAGAATTCCACTCCGTAAAACGCGAAAACGATTTTCCCGAGGCCCCACTGAGTAACTTGGACTCCTTTTGGACCGTCCGATGCAGCCTCGCCGGCGGCCTTCCTGATGTGCTCTTTTTCGAATGCGGATGCAGCTGCTTTTGCGGCCTTTTTGCTCTTCTGCCCGGTTTCCGTGGTCTCGTAGAACAGGAACGCGCCGATGACGAACACGACAAGGCCGAAGTAACCTTGGTAAGCTCGCAAATCTATTTTACCGGCCGTTAGCACGGGAATCAAGTAAGCCCCAAGAATGCCTCCACCCGCCAAACAGAGACCTAGCGGCAGAACAAGTCTTCCCATCCGATAGTAAGTCAATGAGGACATGAACGACGAGAGGCCCACCAGATATTGGTTGCTCGTTCGGATGGAGTCCGTGAGAAGCTTATTGAGGGTCGGGCTCGATTTCTTGAACGCTGCCGCGTAATCTCCGAGCCCAAACACGGAGACGTGACCCACCGCGGCCATGATACCGCCGAATGCCCCGACCGTCGAGAAGATCCAGCCGACCCATACGCCCCAGAGTATCCCCCAGACTAAGAACGGTTTGGGGGCTCCGGGAATTCCCATGAATCCCGTTTCGGCCTTCGGATCGACCATCCCCGCGCCGGTTCCTTGTGGTGTTTGGGCAATCGCATCTTCGAGCTTGCCTGCCTCCGCCGGATAAGTGGCAACAAGAGTCAGCGCCACTGCAAACGCAACCAGCAGTGTCAGTGAAAACAATGTCTTTCGATACATCACTCCTCCAGATTTCTCCATTTCTTTACTGTACATGGTCACCGAGCTTTGCAATGCCTGTGCAACTCGCTCGTGAATCCGCGTTTCCTCATACTGAACAGCCTCACAGATTCCGACAAGGAAGCGGTAGCTCAACTTCTTCAACATGATTCCAAGAGGTTCCGGACATTGCGCTCTAATACGTCGATGTCAATGGGTTTGAGAACGAGCGCATCCCATTGATCGTGCTCAGGCAGTTCAGTACCGGGGTTCGTGATCCCAAGAGCCCTCAATCTGCTCCTCATTCTCTTGAGCAATCCCGCAAGCCTCGCGGAAGACGGGTCGCTCTGGTTTATGTCCACGACCACAAGATCCACCCGATTTTCCGATGTCCAGAGGCCAGCGGCCTTGCCGTCCGCGCACGCGATCACCACATGTCCGCAACGTTCGAGCACGCGCTTGGCGAGCATTCCGGAGTCGAAGTCTTTCTCCACGACAAGGATTGTTGCCAGAGGAAAAACCTTCCCAGCGAAATCGCTGCACGCGTGCAGCACGTCGTCGCGAGAAAAGCAATGACCGTGCCAAGAAGAATGGTCGCGCATGTGCCTGAAAGATCGGCGTCCGGAGCGGCCTTCAAGAGGAAGGGTGAGTCTTGCGTCTCCGGACAGGTAGGACTGCTGCAGCTTTTTCATTGCACAATAAGCAATGAAACGAGCTGAACACCTTGTCATAGCATACGGTTAATCTGGTGAAAGCGAAGTGTTGCGGTGCAGCGAATTGATTGCAGGGAATGGAATGCCGGCGCGCTCAGGGCGAGCTGCCGTTGTCCTTTTCCAGATCAGCGGTCCTAATTCCATAGCGCCTCATTACTTGCTGGAAGCTCTGGCGTTCCAACCCGCAATCCCTTGCTGCCCTGGTGACGTTGAAGCCGTTACGCTGGAGTGCTGCCATGAGATATTCCCGATTGAACTGCTGTAGCACTTGCTCTTTGGCTTGTTTGTACGGGAGTTCCTTGACGGAATCGGTGACCAGGCATGGTCCGTCAGCATCGAGGGCCCACTCCAAATCACCGGGTTCGATCACCGGGCCTCGGGCGAACAATACTGCGCGACTCGCCACGTTTTCGAGTTCCC
>DYLG01000278.1:2238-5197 GCA_020722215.1 Desulfomonile tiedjei | reverse complement strand
GTAGTTGTGGCAGGAGCGTTCGGGAGTTACATGAACGTTACGAGCGCCCAGAGGCTGGGACTGCTGCCGCCTGTGCCCCATGAGCGCGTGGTCCAGGCGGGGAATGCCGCCGGTGTCGGGGCGAGTATGATGCTGGTTTCCCGCTCAGCTCGCGAGCATGCCGCTCGCATGGCCGGCGCCTCGAAGTACCTGGAACTGGCGGCACAACCGGATTTCAAGCGAGTGTTTCTTGAATCCGTCGTGCTGGCGGCCTCTGACTTCGCGATATCTAATGCTTCTGAATGAGAACCACTCCCGTAACGAGGAGGATTGAACCTAGCACCCGCAGAGAACTCACCGGCCTCACGTCGTACCCCACAAGACCGAAGTGATCCAGCACCACACTTGAGAGCATCTGGCCCGCGACGAGAACCGCGATCATCGCGGCCGCGCCGAGTTTCGGAGCCGCGACGATGCTGATGGCCACAAGAAAGGCCCCAAGGCAGCCACCGGTCCAGATCCACCACGGGAGCTGTCCTGCAGCGGCCAACTGAGGCCATGGCATGCCTAGAGCCAGCACATACACCAGAAGAGCCAGCGTCCCTACGAAAAACGAAATGAAAGCAGCCACTGCCACGTGGCCGGCCCAGGAACTCAGTTGGGCGTTGATTCCTGCCTGAATCGGCGAACAGGCCCCCGCAACAAGTGTCAAAAGGACATAAAAAAGGCTCATGTTCAGACCCTCTCTCGCATTGAACGTCGGCCTCGGCTGGAAGAAGGGGGCCGGCCCCTTTGACGCAACCGCAGACTCAATATGGTCGCGAAAGAGAACCTTGTAAAGGGAAGAAGGAAGCACCGGCCGCGCCAATCCCGACGAAGAGTTGAGTTCTTGGGGCCTGCAGCGGCACAACTTCGGAGTCCATTTGGTCCTCACGCCGGAATGTAGGGGCGACCGGCCCGTCACCCGCATGCGAACCCACAAGAACCCTGGAACTTTCATTTCGGGACGGGCCGTTATGGTCGTTGCCAATACACAAGTCCGATTTGTTGGTAGCGGGTTTCAAACCTGCGCGTTCCGGCATGATGCGGCCAAGAGCGGGTTACAAACCCACCGCTACCAAAGGCCGTCCCAATGGTGCGGCGCTGCTTGACGAAAGATCCACCCAATTTTGGCTTATCCACGCAATCGGACCAAGCCTGTATATTGTTGCTCAACTTTGGTATAAGATGACCTGACATCGGTGTTCCGGTTCAACTGACCGGCAATGTAGGGCGGGCTCTGACCGCCGAATCAGTCGGGCGGAGCCCGACCTACGCCGACTGCATCTGCCTTCGGAGGATGTTGGCGCGAGGACTGTAGACGGCATTCCAAACCATTTTGAGTATGAGTTCTATCAAGATCATTTCTTCTTGAGATCTTGGTGTCTTGGCGCCTTTGTGGTTTGGTTTGCGCCGCGAAGCCATGGTAGTCGCGAACTGCTATCGTGCAACGGATGATTGCGATTCCGGAGGTTCAAAGCTCATGGCGGATCATGTTTGCCCCTGGTGGATGGGATACATTCTCGCAAGCCCCCTTCGGAAGCTTTCCCAGAACCCGGAAAAGATCCTTGGCCCATACGTTAAGGAGGGAATGACGGTTCTGGATGTGGGAGCGGGAATGGGGTTCTTTTCGATTCCCATGGCGCGGCTGGTGGGTGAAAGCGGCCGTGTCATTGCGGTTGACATGCAGGACAGGATGCTCAAGGGCTTGGAGAGCAGAGCCCGAAAGGCCGGGCTTTCGCAACGCATCCAACTGCACCTATGCCGTTCGGACAGCCTGGACCTGACGGATATGGCGGACTTCTGTCTCGCGTTCGGCGTGGTTCATGAGCTCCCCAACGCGACATCCTTTTTGGCCGAAGTCAGAGCTGTGCTCAAACCGGGCGGCAAGCTGCTATTGGCGGAGCCGCGCTTCCACGTCTCAGAGAAGGACTTCCAGGATTCGGTCAAGCTGGCCTTCGAAGCCGGATTCACAGTCGCGGAAACGCCCGTGATCCGCTGGAGCAGGGCCGTGGTGCTGCAGCGCTGAATATCTTCCGACACCTCTCGGCTTTCCTAAGTACAGGCCGTGGCTAGGGCTCCGCCCGACGCACTTGGCGGGCAGAGCCTGCCCTACCATGCTGAACGCTCCCTTCAGGATTGCGATTTCTTGTTCGCGTGTTGCGCGGAGCGTCTGATCGGCTACTCAGCCGGTCGGCTCCAATGAGGCTCCGGGATCTCGATCATGGTCATCTGGGCTTCGGGCTCGAAGGGAATCTCAGTGGCAAGCATGTCTTCCGCTCCGATGCGGAGCGATTCCAGCAGCTCCTCTTTGGTTTTCTCCTGGGCATTTACTCCCGGAAGATCAACGAGCCACCCGATCCACCAGTCATCTGATTGCTTTATTACCGCCCGAAATTTCATAGCTTACCTCACGAACGGGATGAAAAGGTCTTTGCAGATCTTCTTCGCCAGTTCATCCAAGATCTCCGTGTGCCGCGGCACTTGGGTCTTCAGACCGCTCCTAACAAAGATGCTGTGTCGCCTTCCTTCCCTGAGAAGATATGCTCCATGGTGTTTCAGATGCCTGATAAGGGCGCTTCTTTTCATGGCGTCCCTGCCGGGTTTATTCCGTCACGATGACGCCCACCCGGCAATTACGCCGTGGATCTCGACACGAGTGATCCTCTTCCCACTGCCGATAAGGAACCCTTCAGCGGTTGGCTTTCTTGTTCGCCGGTTACGCGGAGAGCCTGATCATTTCGTCTTCGGTGATGTCGAAGTTTGCGTACACCTTTTGCATGTCGTCGTGATCGTCAAGCGCGTCCATCATCTTGAGCATCTGTTCGGCCTTTTTGCCTTCGAGCTTGACCGTGTTCTTGGGAATCATGGTGACCTCGGCCAGCTCGATCTTCCAGCCCTTGGCTTCAACCGCGGAGCGCACGGTCTCTAGTTCGGCGGG
>DYLG01000278.1:0-2205 GCA_020722215.1 Desulfomonile tiedjei | reverse complement strand
AGCCTCACGTCGTCTGCGCCTGCCTCCAGAGCCAGTTCCATCACTGCATCTTCGTCAAGGCCTGCTGCAGCGACCTCAAGGAGTCCCCTCTTGTTGAACATCCAGGCCACGCAGCCGCTCTCGCCGAGGTTTCCGTTGTACTTTTCGAAAATGTGACGGATTTCCGCAACGGTCCTGTTCTTGTTGTCCGTGAGGACCTCCACGAGGATGGCCGCTCCCCCGGGGCCGTATCCTTCGTAGGTGATTTCTTCGTATGATACGCCCGCAATCTCGCCGGTTCCTCGCTTTATGGCCCGCTCAATGTTGTCTTTGGGCATGTTTGCTGCTCGGGCGGCGTTGACCGCGGTTCTCAGCCTGGGGTTGCCCTCCGGGTCCCCTCCTCCCGAGCGAGCAGCGATGGTGATCTCCTTGATAAGTTTGGAGAAGAGCTTGCCCCGTTTTGCGTCAGCCGCGCCCTTCTTGTGTTTTATTGTGCTCCATTTATTGTGCCCTGACATAACCGCGTCCCTCCGACTCTTGGTTCTTTCCCTAAGAATTATTCTTCGCTGAACGAGGCGCACTGCCGGCCCGTATCGCCCTGTCTCAGCCGTCTGTCCCATGTAAACGGGGCGTTCTTTTTCAGCCCCATCTAAGTCTTATTACTTCATTTCCGTCTTCCGCTCAAGTTTCTTGCGCGTGAGAATACAGAGCCCTGATCGGCAGATTGGTGATGCTCCCAAGAAGACATCTTCACCAGAACCGAGGAGCCTTTGGTGAAACCCCTGCATTGACCGATGTTCCTGGACAGAACACCTCTTGCCGCTTCGCGGCCCGGACGTATAACGTCCGGGCTACCCGGACCTGGTTGAGTGCCGACGTTCCACGATTCGAGTATCTTCAAGGGTTGCGAGACACTTTCCCAGGTTGATTTCGCATTCGCCCGACCATTCTCCCCGGCTACTGCTCCTGGATGAGCCGTCTGAAACGGTCGAAGAGGTAGCGCGAATCATGGGGCCCGGGCGAGGCCTCCGGGTGATATTGTATTGAAAAGACCGGGTATTTCTTGTGGATCATTCCCTCCACGGTCTGGTCGTTGAGGTTTATGTGGGTGACTCGACACTCGGAAGCCACGCTTTCCGGGTCAACCGCGAAGTTGTGGTTCTGCGCGGTGATCTCCACTTGGCCTGTGTCGAGCCTCCGGACGGGGTGATTCGCGCCGTGGTGGCCGAATACCAGCTTGTAAGTCCGGCCCCCAAGGGCAAGCCCGAGGATCTGATGACCCAGACAAATGCCGAAGATGGGTTTCTTGCCGATCAGGTTTCTCACGTTTTGGATCACGTACGGCACTCCCTCCGGATCGCCGGGTCCGTTGGAAAGGAATATGCCGTCGGGATCATAATCCAAAACCTCGCCCGAAGATGCAAATGCGGGGAAGACCCTAACCTTGGCGCCCGAGTCCACAAGGAGCCTCAGGATATTTTCCTTTATGCCGCAGTCGTACGCGGCCACCCGAAAGCGTCCCTCGGATTTCGTGACGGGCCGATTCCACCGCCAACTGCCTTGCTCCCAGTCATAGGGCTCGGAGCAGGTGACCTCCTTGACCAGATCCAGGCCTTCGATGTCGGGATATTGCCTGAGCTTGTTCAGCAGGCTTTGGGGTTCATGGTCGAGAGTCGAGATGATGCCTTTCTTGGCGCCGGTTTCCCGGAGGTTGCGGGTCAGCTTTCTCGTGTCGATCTCATGGATGCCCACGATATCGTGTTCCGAAAGGAAGTCATGGAGATGCTTCCTTTTTCTCCAGTTGCTAGGATGCGGGCAGTATTCTCGCACCACAAACCCTGCCAGGAATGGCGTGCCGGCCTCGTTGTCCTCAAAATTCACGCCTGTGTTGCCGATATGAGGATAGGTCATGGTAACGATTTGGCCGCGGTACGACGGATCGGTAAGGATCTCCTGGTATCCAGTTATCGCGGTGTTGAATACGACCTCGCCGACCCTCTCGCCTTGCGCGCCCATGGAGACCCCATGAAAGATGGTCCCGTCCATGAGCATCAGCGTTGCTTTCATAATAGCCTCCGTGCCACGGCAGGCATAGCCGACAATAAGAATTAGGGCCTATTGTGCCGGGGCGGTCGAGAACTTAGTGGTCTATGGCGCAAATACGGTGACGCATTGCGAGCCGTCACCCCGGAGCGTGCCGATGAGAGCCTCAAATCTGCAACGAGG
>DYLG01000017.1 GCA_020722215.1 Desulfomonile tiedjei | reverse complement strand
GCACTATGTTACTGTAATCGCGGCCCAAATGAGTGTGGCACGCCAATTGCACGCGAAAGTTGGGTTAGTGTTCGTCCGGGTTTGGCGCCAGGGACGGACACGGTGAAGGCGGAGAAGCTCAGCGCATGGCAGCTCAGCGCATGGGTTGCCAAGGACCTCAGCCGGATTCCTTACGGCTGGGATCCCCGAGGGTGGATGCCTTATGGTTCCGACCCGAGAGCAGCCAATCCTTGGGCCATCTGGGGCATCCTAGGATTCAAAGTGGATCGAACCGACGCCCAACGATTGGAGACTTTGACTCTCTTTCCATTTATGTTGGCCCAGACCGCGGACCTCACCATGCACGTGTATTCGCCATACTTCGGGTTGATGGCCGGGACTCCGTTCAACAGCTTCAGCGTCACGTGGAGTCCGTGGCTGACCACCGTCGAAGCGGATGTTCCGGTGGCATTAATCGAAAGAGTACAGGGATTGGGTCTCGTTATGGACATGGAGAATCAATTCAAAGTCAAGAGTTCCGGTGCCAATGTCATCGAGCTTGCAGTTGACAGCAACGTCCCCCTGGCGCGCTATACTTCATTGAACGTGTGGGGCAAGCTGAACCGGCTCAACTGGCAAGGCAAAGGCAAGGGGATTGGCACGTTGCTGTTCCCGCTTTCGGGCATCGATATCACGACGAGCGACAGTGCGCGTCATACTTCCGCCGGCACATTTATAGCGCCGGCATAGGCTTGAACGTGTTCTTCTGATACGTCGTCCTCAGCAAGCGTAGGTCGGGTTGCGCTCGACGCAGTTGGCGGGCGGAACACGCCCTACCATGCTGAACGGCCTCTGCGTCACATATGAATCGGTCAGTTGTCTTGCCGATGGCAATATGTGCCGTGAAATCAGCGTGATGCCTTCTCCAGCTTCTTGGCCTCGTCCCAGAGTTCATCCATTTCTTCCAGGGTGGCCGCTTCCAGGGATTTCCCCCGGGATCGAAGCCCGTTCTCGATGTGCCTGAACCTGCGCTCGAACTTGTCCGAAGTCTCGTTCAAAGCGGCTTCGGAGTTCACCTCCAGGAGCCGTGCCGCATTGGCCGTTACGAAGAGAAGGTCCCCAAGTTCCTCACGGATCCGGTCCGGCGACTCTCCGGCCGCGGCCTCCTTGAGTTCGGCCAGCTCCTCGTCCACCTTGGCAAACACATCCTGTGGAGCACTCCAGTCAAAGCCCACTTTTGACGCTCGTCTCGCCAGTTTCTGTGCCCGATTGAGCGCTGGCAGAGAACGCGGGATCCCGTCCAGAAGGGAGTCGCGACTCCGGATTCGTTCTTCCGATGCCTTGATCCTGTACCAATTGTCCATGACCTGCTCGGGCGTGTCAGCGGACGCATCCCCGAAAACGTGGGGGTGGCGTCTTATCATCTTGTCTGCAACGCCGTGGACAATCTCGCTCAGAGTGGCGATCCCCTGCTGATCAAACATGTATGCCACGAATATGACGAGAAATAAAAGGTCCCCCATCTCGTCGGCGATTTCGGCCGCATCCCCTTCATTCAAGGCCTGCACCATCTCGTGATACTCTTCGAGAATATAAGGATGAAACGATTGGGGGGTCTGCTTTAGGTCCCAGGGGCAACCGTTTTGCGAGCGCAATGTTCGTATGACTTCAACCAGCCGTGCAAAAGCTGCGGTGGTCTGTGAATTGACTGCCGAATCGTTCCTCAAGGGCGGCTCCTGATTGTTTTTTCCGGCCTCTTCCGACCGAAGGACACAGTGTAGACGGACACGCGACCACATTCAAGACTTGGATTTGATTCCCGATGCCAAGTGGTGGTATGATCCGCCCGGGAAAGTAAAGGGAGCACCCTGAGGGTTATGGGGATTGCCGGAAGAGGAGCAGCCGGAGCGCTCTTGAGAACAGATATGTCAGACCGGAACGGAGAGTTGGTTCGACGCGTGAGTTTCGACAATATCGGAGCATTCCAGGCGCTGGTCGGGGAGTTCAGCAAGAACATCAAGCAGATCGAAAGGAGCCTTCATGTCAGTATCTCCATCAAGGGCAACACCGTTGCCGTGTCGGGCGATTTATTGGCCGGGGAGAAGGCTGAAAGGCTTCTGAAGCAGTTGTATTCCCTGGCTCGGGAAGGCTATCCCATTCATCCGACCGATATTGATCAGGGGATAAGGCTCCTGGACAATGACTCCGGCGCGAGGCTCAGGGATCTGCTTCTGGACACAGTGTTTATCTCCGCCGGAAAGAGGCCGATCACTCCCAAGACTCTCAACCAGAAGCAGTATGTTCAGGTGATGCGGAATCATGATATTGTGTTCGGCATCGGTCCTGCGGGGACGGGCAAGACGTATCTCGCCATGGCAATGGCCGTGGCGGCATTTCACAAGAAGGAGATGAGGAGGATAATACTTGCCCGGCCGGCAGTGGAGGCCGGTGAAAAGCTCGGGTTCCTCCCCGGTGACCTGTACGAGAAGGTGAATCCTTATTTAAGACCTCTGTACGACGCGCTGCACGACATGATCGATTTTGAAAAGGCCTCGAGAATGATACAGAGGGGCGATATTGAGGTGGCGCCCCTTGCGTTTATGCGAGGCCGTACTCTCAATGATTCCTTTGTGATATTGGATGAGGCGCAAAACACCACCTCCGAGCAGATGAAGATGTTTCTTACACGGCTGGGATATTCTTCAAAGGCGGTAATAACCGGCGATATCACCCAGGTTGATCTTCCTGAAGGCACGAAGTCGGGACTTGTTGAGGCAGTGGAGATACTTCAAGGTATTGAAGGAATCGCGTTCATGTGGTTCACTGATGCGGACGTGGTACGTCATCCTCTGGTACAAGATATCATACGAGCTTACGAAAAGAGGATGCCGCCGGGCAACAGGCGTGTTCGGAGTTCCTAGCAAATGAACAGCCATTCCGAAAAGACCAAGGCCCCCGAGAAAGCCGCCCTTTCGCGCAGGATCCTGGAATGGTTCTCCAACTTGTTGAAGTCGATCGGGAGGATACTGCCGGACAGATTTGCCGCGTTGGGTGACCCCAAGTGGCAGAGATGGGGGCTCATTGTGGCCACAGCCCTCGCCGCAGCCTTCATGATGGCTCCCACCTCGCTCCCGGTACGGGATCTGGTAATTGGGGCGCCCGCCAAGGAAACCATTATATCGCCCATCACTTTTCAGGTGCCCGACGATGAGGCTACCCTCAAGAATAGGCACGAAGCCCAAAAAGGCGTCCTGCCTATCTATGACTTTGACGACCTGATGGTTGTCGATGTCAAGGAACGGATCAACCGTGCGTTCACGTTCATGAGGGATTACCTGGCCCGCGAAGCTGCCGCCAACGCGGCAAAGAGTGCCAAACCGAGAGTCAAGGGGTCGGTTCCCGAGAAAAAGCCCGCTGAAATAGAACCATTCCGTACGATCGACGACGAGAATTTGCGACTGCGTTTCGAAAACTTGCTGGGCGCATCCATCTCGCCGTCCAGTTTCGCGCTCATTAAGTCCAAGGCATTCGATCCTCGCATAGAGAATAATCTGGCGTCTCTGGTTCTTCCGGTGCTCGAGAAAGGGATGGTTGTCCGCCGGGACTTGGTCCTCAAAGACGGCCGGGACGGGATTCAGCTTTGGCGCAAGTCAAAGGAAAAGCCGGAACTGCTCAAGGATGTCTCTTCGATCTTTGATTACAAGGATGCCGTGAATTTCATCCATTCGGAGGACAAGGGCACAAGGATGAATTCCGAGCTTACGTGGGCCATACGAACCCTTGCGCTGGATCTCATCAATGCAAACATTTCGTACAACAATGAGAAGACCCAGGCCGCAAGACAAAAGGCGGCAGATAATGTGAAGCCGACGATCGTCGAGGTCCGCAGGGCCGAAGTGATCATAAGGGAGGGCGACCAAGTCACCGAACGGCACCTGAAGACGATTCGAGCCCTGGCCAAATCCAACCCTCCCCACAGCCGCCAGATGATTTTGGCGGGTTTTGCTTTGACGCTCGTGCTTCTTCTCAGGCTGGCCTTCTACTTCTCTGAGCAACATCTGGAACGGAGGCAGCATGCCACGGCGGACCTGCTCCTGTTTTGTCTGCTCTTGCTGGGCTCGATCATTCTGGTGAGATTCGTCGGATCTTTGGCCCCACTGACTGCCGGCGCAGGCGAAGGAGTTACAGCCAATTCAATCCTGTTCGGTGCGCCTGTGGCTGCCGGCTCAATGCTCGTAGCCCTTATGGTAGGTCCGTGGCAGGCCTTCATCTTCGCTGCGGTAACCGGGTTGACTGCGGCCCTGGCGGTGGAAGGAGACGCGTATCTTTTCTGCTTCTACTTTGTTTCCGGAATTGTCGGCCTGCACGGCATGAGCAACATCACGGACCGGACAACCATACTTCGGGCCGGCCTGGTGGTGGGCATTGTGAACATGCTGTCCGTGGTGGCCATAAAGATGGCGCTCGGCCGGCTGGTCGGAATACCGGAGTTTTTCGAGACCGCCTTCGGCTTTGTGGGAGGTCTCTTGTCCGGATTGCTTGTGCTGGGGCTGGGACCGCTGCTTGAACCCCTCGGATATACCACAAACGTGAAACTGTTGGAATTGGCTAATCTGAATCATCCCATTCTCAAAAGCATGTCTTTGGAAGCCCCTGGAACCTACCACCATTCCATCATGGTGGGAAACCTTGCCGAAGGCGCTGCAGAGCTGATTGGCGCTAATCCGTTGCTGGCTCGTGTGGGGGCTCTGTATCACGATATCGGCAAAATAGGGAAAAAGAACAAGCCTGTGTACTTCATAGAGAACCAGCATCGGGGGACTCCCAATCCCCATGACAAGCTCGAACCGAGCATGAGCGCGCTGGTACTGGTCTCCCACGTCAAGTACGGGGTGGAGCGAGCCAGAGAAAACCGGCTTGGAGAGCCGATCGTTGACATCATTCAGCAGCACCACGGAACCAGTCTCATAAGATTTTTCTACAAGAAGGCTCTGGAAAGGGCCGGCAAGGATCACCACACCGTTTCGGAGGACAAATACCATTATCCCGGCCCGCGGCCCAGAACCAAAGAAGCCGCGTTGGTGATGATGGCCGACGTGGTCGAGGCTGCGTGTCGGACTCTGGCGGACCCTACGCCCGCTAGAGTCCAGAAAACGGTGCAGGGTCTCATCATGGGGTTGTTCAGCGACGGACAGCTCGACGAATCCACTTTCACCCTCAAGGACCTGCATGCAGTGACGAGGTCTTTTGTCCGCGCAATGCAGGGCATCCTTCATTCCCGAATCGTCTACCCTGAAGAGGTAAAGGCACGCTTCAAAACCAATGGAAATTCTTCTGGACAACCGACAGAAAAAGATCGAACTCGACACGGAAGACCTGACGACGAAGTGCCGTCAACTATTAAACGGCTTGGGTTGTAGGTCCGACTCGATACTTTCCATCTCCCTGGTGGATGCGGAGGAGATGACCGCGCTGAACATGCAATACCGCGGCAAGCCTGGCCCGACTAATGTGCTGTCTTTTCCCCAATGCACCCACAAGGAGTCATCTCCCCGGTCGGATCTGCTCGGCGATGTGGTGATCTGCTCGGATCGCGTGGTGACGGACGCTCCGGAACTGGGCTATACAAACGAGGAAATGCTGTTCTACCTGCTCATCCACGGAGTATTGCACCTCATCGGCCTCGATCACATCCAGGCCGAAGATGCGGCAACTATGGAAGAAGCTGTGGAACGCATCTTCAACAGCTTCTACCCGGAAAACACGTAGTCGCGGGTTGAAGGGCAGGAGTTGCACAGCGGCCGGCTGTCCATCGGGAGAAACTCACGTGAAGATAGGATGCATCCACGCCTGCACCGGCCTTCCTGATTTCGCTAAGTTACGGCTGTCCCGGCGAACTGTTAAAGAGGATCTATGAAACCGTTATTAGCGTCGAAGTGGAGCATTGACCAACACTACGAGCCAGGTCATAGTACATGATCCTTGTCTCTTTTTCCTTGTCCTCGTCAGTCATGAACGCAAAGTAATTCTTTGTGTACATGCCGACGGCTTCTTCGGTGTTGTAGGCGTCTACGGCGATGAACCTGCAGCCGGTTCGATTGTTGGTCAGGAAGAGGAGCTTGGTGATGTGCAACAGGGCCGATCCGACACCCCGTATCTTGTACCTCGTCCGGACACCCAAACGAGCGATCTTCACTGCAGGGAGAGACCTGTACCGTTTCCTGAACGGAACTTCCTTGTCGATCCTTTTCCATTCGCCTTTTGTGAACTGGGCCTTGAGGACGGCATCATTGCAGTAGCTGATGAAGGCCGCGGGAGGTTCCCCATCTCTCACAGTAGCGTCCTTTGGAGAAAACACGTACGACTTGGTTACCAGCTCTTGTTCATGTTGCAGAAGATCATCTTTGTAGAAGCTATTCAAATCATCATTGTCGCAATCAAACTCAAAGAGAAGAGCTTCGGGAGTAATGGGCTCCAAAAGCCAATTTTGATACAATATTCTATTTCCGTCCGCGCTTAGCATTGATCAGGATTTCCTGGCGAAGCTGTTCCAGCTTTGGAGTCGGCACAAGCCCGAGTTTTTGGTTCTTCTCAGCTTCGACCTTACTCCAAAACTTTTCCGCTTCTTCGCCTTCAAGTACCGGTGTCGGCGTGATCGGTATGGCCACGACCGGTCTCCTTTCTGTGAGATTCATAATCCTAGTGACCACTTTACTGTAAGAATGATCCCCGTTCAAGGCGTTTTCCCATCGGACCGTTCATCCCATAATGGACTCCGAAGACCGGACAAGATTTAAGGCGGAAAAGTCCACATTGACCCCGCGTTACGCGGACAAACTGAGGCGGGAGACCCTGAGCATGATCCGGCTGCGCATCACCGCGGAAGGGCAGACGGAAGAGGCTTCAAGGTGGCCCGGAAATCCATACTCTCTCCGGAGTTTGCTACACTAGCCCGGCTCAGCGGATCAGGCCCTCTTCTCGCTGTGCGCATTCACCAGGTCCCGGAAATTCTTCGGGCGATATTTCTCCCATTGCTCCTGCCGGACGAACAGTGGCCTGAAGTTTCTGTTCACGACCTTTGCGGATGCGTCTTGGCACCACTGAACAAGCCGTTCCCATTTCAGAGGATCCTCCAGGTCTTCCCGGCCCTTGGTCTCGATGAGCCACATGTCGCCCTCGGTCTCCTTCACCACGAAATCGGGGTAGTAGCTCGAGATGCCGCCCTCTGCCGTCCGGTACTCAATCCTGAAGGACGTGCTCTGGTAATTATTGGCGAACGAGATGATATCGGCGCAGCCGTCCAGGAAGCCGGCAAATTCCAGTTCAAAACCGCTGTCACCCACAACCTTATTGAAAATGGATTTCTTCGGCACAAGGTACGCCTGCTCGTTCACGACAAAGGGTCGGGTCTTGCTCAGTTTTATGGAGTCCCGAATTTCCGTGGTTCCTTTGTCCTTGACCGTTAGGGCATTTATTGCGGTCTTGAAGGTCTCGAGGATTGCTTTCGTGATTGGCATTTCCGATAGGTTCCGCAGAATGTTGAGGTCGTCCAAATCGACGGGCCTGTCAAAAAGGTACTTCTGCATAAACTCCTTAAGCTTCCCGAAGAGGATGTCAAACCCTCCGACAAGCCTCAAATCCCGCATTACAGCTCTTGCCAAGAAGCCCACCGCGCTTTGGTGGGAGGGAGTGAAGGCGGAGTCCATGACCGTTGTATGGCTAATATCGTCCCTGTCGATGTCTTTGAAGACGATCTCGCGCTTCTCCTGTTCCGAAAAGACTGTTATCGGAAAGTTCGGCCTTGGTAGCGCGCCCACGTTCAGTTCGCCGAGATCTTTGTACTCCCGGTAAATTCGTGGAGCAAGAATGGGCAACAGTATATCCAACTTATTGATATCTTTGGATTCGTTGTCATTATCTACCTCCACCACGAGAGGCGACTTCGGTGGGCTTTTACCTCCCATCGGCACGTATTCAAGTTCCACCCCTTCGTTCTTGATAGATTCCACGAAGTCCATAAATGCCTTGGTTCCAACCACACTCACCTTCTCAACGACCGGTTGGCCGCGGAACATCCTTCGCAATCCTCGGCCAAGGGTCTGTTCAGGAAGGATTTGGCTCTTGGCTTTGTAGGGACGCAATCCTACGAGTGCCACCACATTTTGAACATCCCACCCTTCCCGTAGTACCATTACCGAGACTATTGTGAGGTGATTGAACGTGTGGGAATCGCTCCTTGCGGAAGTTCGTTTCCACACGATTTCGTTTCTGAAATTGGCATCTCCGAAAATTTCGTCCAAAATCAACCGAATGCCGCCTTTGACTCTCCAATCGCAATGAACATATAGGCTTCCGTCGTTGGTCAGCAAGTCATGTGCAAGCCTCATTCGTTCGTAGATCATCGCGAAATACGAATCCGTCCCCCGTCCCCACGTATCGCGGTATGCAAGTTCTTCAATAATGCTAGGCTATTTGGTCAGACTTTGATCTCCGATATCAACGTCGAAAGAGAAATCAGCACCCACATCAAACGGCGGGTCTATGTAAATCAGCTTCAAGCCTCCGGCTGCCTCAATCTCCCTCCGCATTGGCCCATTCTTCAACGAGGACAGCACCAACTTGTTGTCGCCCCAAATGAGCTTGTTCGTCCACCCGCCTGACTGCCGACCACCGCCGTTCAAAGCGAAAAGGCCAAACTGCTGATGGGCCTCACTTCGGGGCTCATCAATCTGCTCGATTGACTGGAAGGGAAGCACGACGCTCGTCACCTCGCTGGTCTTCCCTTGCCATATCAGCTCCACCTCCGGCGCATCGGCGAAGAGCATCACCTTGTACTTGGGCGGCAGGGGTTCACCCCGGTCTATGTGATCCTTGATAATGTGTTTGTCGCGGTCGGTCAGGTTCATCCCGTAATTCTGCCTCGTAAGACGAAGAAGGGGTTCTTCCTCGAAGGTTGATAGCCTTTGCTCCGGAAACGTTCAAGAAAAATGCGTACGAAAAGGAACTACCCTCCCGGGAGCCCCGAGACTCCGGGAAGCGAATCGGCCCGGCCCTGGCATCATCATAACTTACTCCGGGAAGAAATCTCACCGGAAACCGATAGGTGGATTCTCGTTGCCACGTCCGCCTTGACTGAACTCTTCGGCTTTGCTATTCATTTTACGCTGGGCCGTGAAGGGCCCGGTTTTTTCTGGTCTTCGGCGGCAGGCAAAGGCCGGTTGTATAGGGATTGCCAAAAGAAATGTCCGAAACGGCACGGTGCCAGGCGGCCCATGTGTCCCTGAAGCGAAGTCGGGCCGTGCCGTTCGGAGCGGAAGGGACACTTGGCCGCAAATATGACGGAAGTTTTGGCAAAGGCTATATCCCGGCGGAGGCCTGCCGTGGATCATGCTCTGATGTCAATCTCGTGTAAAGTGCCTGGAGGAATTCCAAATGGGAACCGTACCGCGGAACAGACCCGAATCGGAAGGATATGACGAAAGCCGGCTCGGGTTCGGCAGAATTTTTACAGATCGCATGCTCACCATCCAGTATTCGGCTGAGAAAGGCGGATGGCAGCCCCCGGAAATCAAGCCGCTTGAGAAGCTGATTCTCCATCCCGCAACGCTGGTCCTGCATTATGGGCAGGAGGTATTCGAGGGGCTGAAGGCTTTCGCCGGCCCCAAAGAAGACGATATCCTGCTGTTCAGGCCTGATATGAACATAGCGCGTTTCAACAAGTCCTGCCGCCGCATGTGCATACCGGCCATAGATCCGGGCCTGTTCATGGAACAGATGAGTCTTCTCATCAGGAAGGACCGAGATTGGATTCCGCGGGCGCCCGGAACTTCGCTCTATGTAAGGCCTACCATATTCGCCGTTGATCCCTTTCTCGGTGTGGCTGTAGGAAAGGAGTATATCTTCTATATCATCCTTTCTCCGGTGGGCGCGTATTACCCCGAAGGCTTCGCGCCCGTTAAGATACTGGTTACGGACAAGTACGTCCGGGCTTGCAGAGGCGGAGTCGGAGAAGCAAAGACAAGCGGAAACTACGCCGCCTCCCTGTTGGCTTCGGAAGAAGCCCATGCCGAGGGGTTCACGCAGGTACTGTGGCTCAACGCGGTGGACAAGGCGTCAATAGAAGAGGTCGGCACAAGCAACATCTTCTTCCGGATCGATAACGAGATCATTACGCCTGCTTTGGAAGGGACCATTTTGCCCGGGGTCACGCGGGATTCGGTTATTCGCCTGGCCCGCGACATGGGCTACAAGGTAACCGAAGGCCGCATCACCATAGATCAGGTGGTCGAAGCAGCCAAGTCAGGCGCTCTCAAGGAAATGTTCGGCTCGGGAACCGCAGCGGTGGTTTCTCCGGTTAGCCTCTTCCGATACAAAGGGACCGACTACACCGTTGCCGACGGTAAGACAGGAGAGGTGGCAGCCAAGCTGTTCGATGAACTCACCGGAATGCAAACCGCGGCCAGGCCCGACCCGTACGGCTGGGTTGTGAACATAGGCAAGTGAAGAACAACCGCAACCCTTCCATGTCGGAGGAGGTCCCGTCGATTGTAGGGGCGACCGGCCGGTCGCCCCTACCCAACAACCCCGAGATTGCCT
This sequence comes from Desulfomonile tiedjei, assembly GCA_020722215.1. GTDB lineage: Bacteria > Desulfobacterota > Desulfomonilia > Desulfomonilales > Desulfomonilaceae > DYLG01. Next base: position 19,450 of record DYLG01000017.1, on the reverse strand, counting down.
GGCGAACGAACCCGGCGGGTCCCCTTTGCACCCTGCCTATTGAAAAGCGAAGACCTTTTCTTCTCCGCCCGGAGGCGTTATAAACAGTTGCACGCCATTGGGGCCTGTTCCCTGGAAGTAGTCGAGAAACATCTCATGGCTGCCGGCCTTGAGCGCCACTGATCCGGTTTTCTCCTGTTTCGTGCCGAATCCTTCCGCGTTGACCACAAGTTTGTTCCCAACGATGAGGCGGGCTCCGTCATCGGCTACGACGCGGAAGTTGTACGCGCCTTCCTCCTGTTCGGAAATGGCGAATTTGACATAGAATCTGATCCCGAGCCATTTGGTCTTCCTGGGGATTCCCGGGAACTCGGTCGAACCCCTGTCGATAGGGTAGTCAATTGCCCTGGTGAAGAACATCCCGGATGGTTTGAGCTTGTTGTAATTGGGAATAGTCCTCGTGTTCGGCTTGAGGAAGTAGACAAAAGCAGGGATCATGTTCAGTTCAGCGCCTTCAGTCTGGTAACCTTGAAGCGTGTTGGCCGGCGAGAAGACATCCTCCTGCTTCTCGGGTTGTGTGACGAACAGCCCGAGATCCGGCGCGCCGTCCGAATGGAAGTAATCAACGATGACCGGATAACTGCCCTTCTGTAGAAAGGCCCATCCGATGCTTCCCTGGGGATCCTTCTTTTCACCGGAAGTCACCTGGACTATGTCGTGATTACCTATCAGCAGTTTCGCGTAGTCCTTCGACTTGAGGCGAAATGCAAATATCCCCGCGCCTGAGACATTGAAGAACCCTTCCCATCGGATACCGATCATTTGCTTTCTGCCGGGCAGACCGGGAAATCCTTCCCCGCCGGAGATGGCCAGTTGCGGCGCAATGAGCCGCCCTACCGGAGTCAGCTCACTGAAGTCCGGCCCCTTGGGATACTTGCCCTTCGGGACAAAATACACCTGACCCCAGAGTACGTCATAGGGCTTGTCCGGCTCGTTCCAGCCGCTCAGGCCCCGGCTGATGGAGAAGACTTCCTCCGAACCGAGCGGCGGGGTGACAAAGAGTTGAAGAACCGGTGTGCCCGAGGAATTGAAGCTGTCAACCAAAATGAAATGAGCGCCCTCGCTGAGGTGAATGAAGCCGGTATCGCTCTTGGGGGGATGCACGCCGTCCATTTCAATGAGCGTCTTGTCGTCGATGTGCATTCTCGCCCCGTCCTTAGCGTTGATTCTCCAGCGAAAGATGCCCTCTCCATTCACGTGGAAGGTGCCCATGAAGCGCAATCCCAGTCCTTCGGACGTTTCCGGCAAACCTGCCAACTGTCCCCTGGAACCGGGTTGGATGTCGATCTTGTCGGCGGAAATGACTTTCTCGGGCTTGAACGACGAGTACTCAGGAAGTTCCGTGATCTTTCCAGGCAACTTATACACATTTACGCTGAATTTGCCGGTAATCGGACGGACTCTGGGAGCGGACACCGGTCCTGCTGTGGGTCTTTTCGCGGGAACCTCCCGTCCTTCCTCCGGAGGAGGAGCAGCCTCCGGCCTCGGTTTGGCGGGGACTCTTCCTTCCCTGGACGGCGGAACCGACGGTGTGATTTTCAGGGGTTTCGGTTCAGGTTCCCGTTCTCGTACTGCGGGAGGCGCGGGCTCTTCTGCCGAGGGTTCTTCCTCTTCTGCCGAGGGTTGGGACGGTTCTTCACCTGGGGGTGTGGTCGGCGGTGCGCTGGGAGCCATGTCAAAGGACTCTATGTCCTGGGGGGAAAAATTGAGGGGGACTTTCTGGGTAGTTCCGTCCTTTTTCTTGATGATCAGATAGTTCTGTGCGAGGCAGGGAGTAACCATGCAGCACAGCAATATGCTCAACCCGGCAGCCGCAAGGGTCAAGCGCCGAAATGCAGCCCCCGAACAACCTGCTGAATGAGCGGGTAGAATTCCAGCGGAAATCCGGGGAAAGAGTCTCCTGACCGTTGTCCGTACAAACCCCCTTTTTTGCCGGCCCCAACAGCCCTCCGCATCAGAGACACTGTGGCCGGAGCGGTTTCCCTTTATGAACGGCGGAAGTTCGTGAAGCACGCCCATGGCGGCCCCCTTTTTGTGTCCGGTAATGCCGGCCTGAAAACCCGGGAATCGGATCTCTTCCGGTAATGATTGCTTGTTCATTGTTCGCGGGGCCTTGTTAAGGAATGCGAGTTCCTGCATGAATCTCATCATCCAACCTCATGCCCGCGGATGCGGGGGTCTCGGTGCCGTGGTCTCATGGGGTCAGTTTATCGTGGCTCCTCGAACGGGCCAAAGGCCGCATCATCGAGTGCAACGATATTTTGAAGGTGAACCCTGTGGGCAGTTTGCTCACAAATGCAACAGCCGCGCTTGCGCCGGCGTATTGGTCAGGAGGCCTACAAATGAGGACATGGCCGGCAAGAGATTGTTCCGGGAAACTTTGCTTCCAAGAGGCGATCGCCGTCTGTACGCGGCCGGAGGAGACGCCCGCGACTCTCGGCATTGCGGTGCGAGAGCCGATGATCACAACCCGGTGGATCTCATTTGCTCGACATGACGGCCTCATGGTGTTCGTCCTGCCTTTCCGGCACGCGCACGTCCTGCGCCGGCTCGTCATGGTCCTCTTTGATGTCTGCCTCGAATTCGTCGGGATTCGCCGGCCAGTATGATGGATAGCGTTCCCGGAAGCTCACCTGAAAAGGAAGATACTTCAAGCGCGCCACATCCTTTGCCAGGCGAGCTGATGTCTCCAGCGCAATCAGCTCTCTCGCTCCCTGGGGAGTTACCGCTTCGGAAATCGCCTCAGCCGAGAAGTATCTTACATTAAAAGCCGACGGACTCAGAGGATTAAACAGACGCTCAGGCGAAATTATCCCGTTCAGATCAGGCAGAAGCTTTTTCTCGAAATCTCCCTTTGCCTCGACATAGACCAGACTCGACCTGAACCTGTATACCGACATCAACGCGCGGGCCTGTTCCATGAAGCCTTTTCCGAAAAGGATTATCAGCACGCTGAGCAGTATATCGACTACCAGACCCAGGAGGTAAAGCCTGAAAAACTCGGCATAGCTCACTGAAAACGTGGGGTACTGAGTCAATATAATCTGCAGAAAACCCACCAGGACCATTACGGATCCGAGAAGCAGACATAGATACGCCGCCGCTCTGGAGGACGTCCTCACATATTCCGGAAAATTCTCGATTAGTGTGCCGATCAGCGTTTCCCCGTCCTCGCAGGTGACCGGCTTAGACCGGGAAATCCTGTTGGGAAAATCCTTCTGCGCAAAAACCTTTGAGCCCTCTTCAAGAACAGCAAAGAAAACCGACGGATGGCCCTTGCCTTCCACTATCATCGAATCCATTTCCCGGCCGCAACCGGGTTTTCTCAAAGGTATCAGGCTGAGGGCAATGCCGAGCTTCAGCAGGCAGACCACAAGGAGAAGATTGTAAAACGGAGCAGCCGAAGGAACCAGGTAGTTCTCGCCGAACCCCCAAGCGGCCAGATGAGCCGGCAAAAACTCAAGAATCCGGAACAGGAAGTGAATCGCCGCGGCCATGAACAGGGCGATCCATATGAAGCGCAGATTCTGCCGGACTATCTCACCCGGGATTTCGGATATGAATCCCGCGTTTGACCAGAAGCGTCTGAAAATGGCAAAGATCACGGAGGGGGACCGGTCGTACGACCCTATATGGCCTTCTTTGAGCCCCAGGGACACCTCCTCCAACCAGTAGTAGTCCCCGACACGCCGCACGGTCACCCGAAAGCGGGAAACCTCTCTCAATCCGTTCAATATCCAGTTAAGGCCCACTATCAGGCCCGCCAAGGCAGCGACTGTAGTGATGAACGTGCCCAATATGAAAGGAACGTAATCGAGGATGTACTCGGTCACCCCTTCGGGAAGCCGAAGGGGGAAAAACTCCCTGAGTTCGTATAACCGAGTCAGCGACCCTAGCGTGACGAACGTTCCCAGAGCACCCAGAACCAGCCCATAAACAAAGGTGTGATTAGGCAGTTTCAGGACTTCTCTAGACCGTCCGGATTTAAGTGATAGCATAGAAGCCCCCGATTCAGGTTCTCCCAAGTGATCTAGCAAATATGATTTCCGGTGTCAAACAAAAATGTTATAATAATTTAGTAATGTTGTCAATGAGCTAACCACCGTAACCGCCTGCGCACCTCCCCCGGATTTCCTCGCCGCGGATCACTGTGACGGCCTGTCATCCACTAACGGATTGTCCGGAAATGCCGTCGGCACACTCGGGTAGACTCGTGGCTACTCACAGTGCGTCTCGCCGGGGCGCCGCCGGCGTGCCGGCTGGGGTCTCCCCGGTGAACTGTTACTCCGGATTTTTGCCATCTCCATCCCACTGCTCTGCGCGCGGACGAAGTCGGCCCGCGTGAAGTTCGCGCGCTTGTAGAGCCATGTTTCCAAGCCGCTTTTCTCGTTGACAACCGCTAAGAACTGGCCTATTAGCCATGCAGCCGTCATGGGAACCCGACCCATAATTCCGGCTGGAGAATAATCATGGGAACACTCGACCCGACAGCCTCCAAAACGGAACCTAAGCCGTACCTGAGTCTTCGGGACGACCCGAGATATCCGGAAATCAAGAAGATAATTGAAGAGTTCCCTCCCGAAAAAATGGAAAAGCTCAAGCGCTACATCCGGCAGTGGCTCGGAAGCTGCTGATTACTCCGATCCTTTCCGCCCCTGTACCCTGTTTCCCAAATATACTAGGGGGTTCCGACCCGTGACCTCGGTTCGTCGGTTACGTGACCACGGACGGGAAAAGCTCTTGGTAGCACAGGCGGCCCGCCGGTGTTGATTCAATGGCCCGGCAGGGACGCCGGGCCCTGCCGGATTTTCACCACCAAGACACCAAGGCACAAAGAAGAGGTCTTATGGGGATTTCTTGGTGTCTTGGTGTCTTGGCGCCTTGGTGGTTGATTCTCCAATTCCGTGTCGCCCCTCCCCAGACCCCGGCCAACACGGACTTGATGAATTTTGTCCCCGGAACATGTAACGTTCTCGGACACGCTGCGAATCCTACCTCCGGAAACCGGAAACACCCGGACCCGAAAATGACACCAATAGACCATGGAGGTATTGGCCAATGAAAATTCGATCGCTCATCACAATCGGCAGTCTCATTCTGCTGATTACCGGCTTGCTGTTAGCCCCCGAAAACTGTCTCGCGCAGACTCCAGGGCAGGGGATGCTCACCATTGTCGAACCCGACGGCAAGACCGGTGAGGGATGCCCTCTGGAGCATACGTCCGTCAAGGTGGAAATCGCCGGATTTGTGGCAAGGGTGTCGGTCACCCAGGTATTCCACAATCCCAGGAAGGACAAGATCGAGGCGATATACACGTTTCCACTCTCGTCTGAAGGCGCGGTGGACGACATGATCATGCGCGTCGGTGACCGCGTTGTGCGCGGGGTCATCAAGCGAAGAGAGGAAGCGCGGCGCATCTACGAACAAGCCAGAGACCGAGGCCATGTGGCATCCCTGCTCGACCAGGAACGGCCGAACATCTTCACCCAGTCCGTGGCCAATATCATGCCCGGCGCGAAGGTTGAGATCACGATAAAGTATGTGGAGATACTGCCATACGAGGACGGCTCATTCACATTCGCTTTTCCCATGGTGGTCGGCCCGAGGTTTATTCCCGGCAAACCCGTCAGCAAACAGGGCACGGGCTGGGCCCCGGACACCACCGCAGTCCAGGACGCGAGCAAGATCACCCCGCCGGTCACCCCGGAAGGAACAAGGGCCGGTCATGATGTCGACCTGACCGTGTCCATCGACGCGGGCGTTCCTATTTCAACCATAGAATCCAAGCTCCACAAGATCACCATAAAGCGTAAGGGCAAGACAAAGGCCCAGGTCGCTCTGGCAAGCGAAAAGGAAATCCCTAACAAGGATTTTGTCCTGAAGTACCAAGTGGCAGGCGATAAGATTCAATCGGGGATTCTTACCCACAAAGACGGCGAGAACGGCTATGTAACCGTGATTATGATCCCCCCCAAAAAGGTGACCCCGCAGCAGATCGCTCCCAAGGAAATGATCTTCGTCATCGACCGCTCCGGCTCCCAGAGCGGGAAGCCGCTTGAGAAGGCCAAAGAGGCCATGCGGTACTTCATCGATCACATGAACCCCAATGATACGTTCAACATCATAGATTTCGGAAATACACCGCGTATGCTCTTCTCCGAGCCGAAAAAGAACACTGCCGAGTACAGGGCCAAGGCTCTGGCCTATATGGAAACGCTTGACGGACGAGGCGGCACCTGGATGGGACCTGCCGTGGAAGCGGTTGTTCAGAATCCGCCCGCGGAGAATCGCCTTAGAATCGTCACATTCATGACCGACGGCTATGTGGGCAATGATTTCGAGATCATCAACCTGGTGAAAAAGCTCCGGGGAAAGAGCCGCTGGTTCCCGTTCGGCACCGGCAATTCGGTGAACAGGTTCCTACTTGACAACATGGCACGGGTAGGCGGCGGCGAGGTGGAGTACATTCTACTGAACAGCTCGGCAGAAGAAGTGGGGCGGAAGTTCTACCAGCGCATAGCCGAGCCGGTCCTCACCGACATCTCCCTTTCCTTTGACGGCATAGCTCTGCAAGAGGTCTTCCCACGCGAAGTGTCCGACCTGTGGTCACGCAAGCCTCTGGTTTTCAGGGCCAAGTACACTGCTCCCGGCAAGGGGAAAATTACCCTTAAGGGGTTCAGCGAAGGCAAACCCTACGAGCAAACCCTGGACGTTACGCTACCGGAAAAAGAGACGGCAAACGAGGTCCTCGGCGCGCTCTGGGCAAGAGCCAAAGTGGACTCGCTCATGGACGAAGACCTTATGGGAATCCAGCATGGCAAGCCCAAGGAGGAGATCAAGGAGGCGATCATCTCCGTGGCCCTGGCTCATCGGATCATGACCCAGTTCACCAGTTTTGTGGCTGTCGAAGAGACCACCGTCACTGTGGACGGCAAACCTACCAAGGTCGCCGTGCCCGTTGAAATGCCCGAAGGCGTTAGCAGGGAAGGCGTGTTCGGCGACGTGTCCGGAGTCGCCCCGCGTGCAGCGATGATGCCGATAAAGAGCAAACTGCGTGCCGGGGTCCCATCTGCGCCCGGCGCGCTCCGCTACCAGCGGACGCCCATGGTGTCCAGGGACATCTGGAGGGGCCGCGGTGTGCCTGCCGGGCGATTGGAGGCCGCGCCGCAAGCACCGATTGAGGCAGAGGCCGCAGAGGAAGCTCCGGCCCCCGCGTCGGGCGACAAGGAAGTGAAGGAGCGCCGTATCCTGACCAAGCTCGCGCCGAAGCTTGCATCCCTGGTGAAGCTGGACAAGAAGACCGGCGACTACACCCACGAGAACATTGTGGTCAAGGACGGGAAGGTAGTTGTCCAAGTCTGGATCTCAAAGAGTTCCGACGAGATTATCAAGAAATTGGAGAAAGCCGGACTCAAGATAACCTTCAAAGCTTCCACAGGCAAGACGGTCATAGGCTCCATCGAAGTGGAGAAGCTCAAGGAACTGGCGGAAATACCTGAAGTCACTCTGATCGAGCCCGTTCCGGTAGGATGAGGAGTAAAATAGTCGGCCGGAGAGACTCCTTATTAGATGGGGTCTCCGGCCGCAACCAAAACCGATCAACCACAAAGGCGCCAAGACACCAAGAATTCAAAGGTCAGTTCACTTGGTGTCTTTGTGTCTTGGTGGTTGGGGCCTGTCGTAGAATTACCCCGGAGTCCCTTTCCTCATCGGGTCCAGGTAGGAGCGACCGGCCGGTCGCCCCTACGTCAACCGGCTCGGAGACCGCTGCGAAAGCACAGAAACCCTGCAATACTTCTTTCGCGGCGGGCTCTGCCCGCCAACTTCCCGGCAGCCTGAAGGGGGAAGGCCGCAAACGAAACGGCCGGAGGGAAATTCCGCTCCGGCCGAATTCCTGCCAAAAAACAACAAGGATGATCAATAGTCGTCAAAGTCGATTGTCAGATCATCCTCGCCGAAATCCTCGCTCAAGTCCATTGCGGACATCAAATCGACCGTCCTTCCATCAAGCGGGTCCTCAAAGTCCGCAAGCGCGTCGGCCAAGCTTTCGTCTTCCATCTGCCCGAGGTAGTAGTCGATATTGTGTGGATGAGGCATGTGAACCCTCCAATCTGGTGGCGTGTGTTGACTAGCAACGATAATTACTAAAGCATACCAACGACCTGTTGTCAATAATTAAAGTAACACATGAAGATTTCCTGCCGCCGCCCGACCGATGCGCTTCGCTCTGCTCAGCACATCCTACGCCGCTCGTCATTCGTTGGTACGCAAGAAGCCGGCGGAATTTCGCCTGAGTGGCAAAATGGCGTTGGCATTTGTGGTAGGGGCGACAGGCCTTGGTGGGACCGGCGGCCCGCCGGTCATTCGCCCAAGGACCGGCAAGATGCCGGTCCTACCGGATACGCCACCCTGGCCGTGAAATGCAGTAATTACGGTGTGTGCCGGAACAACGCCGGAATTATTGGTAGGGGCGACCGGCCGGTCCCCCCTAGAATGCGATTGCACGGCTCAACGGGCTACGGTGTTATCTTGCGGCAGTCCCTAAGCGATCTCTAGAAGACCTTGAGGGTGAGAATCAAGGACCTCGCCGATTTCGGCCGCCGCGTGAACCCCCTGTGCGAGAAGAGCCTCCAGCGCTGCGGCCGCCCGGTCTGCGGGAATTCCCAGGATGAGTCCGCCGGAAGTCTGTGGATCCACCATGAGATCCCGCAGTTCCTCGGAAATTCGTGGGCTCACGGTCATCCAGGGGGAGAAGAACTTGCGGTTGGAGTGCGCGCCGGCAGGCACCAATCCCATTGACGCGGCCTCCATAGCCCCCTCGATGAGAGGGACAGCTCGCGCGTAGATTCGTATCCTGCACCTCGATGCCCTGGCCATTTCCACCAGATGCCCTGCGAGGCCGAAACCGGTCACGTCGGTGCACGCCTTTACGCCGAAGCTCACGGCCACCTCGGATGCCTGCTTGTTGATGGCGCACATCGAACGGATCATCGCGTCCATGGAGGGCCCCGATGCTATGCCGCCCTTGATTGCTGCAGCTATGACGCCTGTGCCGACAGGCTTGGTAAGAATAATCTTGTCTCCCGGCCTCAGTCCGGAATTTGTCATGATTTTGTCCGGGTGAACCAGCCCGCTCACGCAGAGCCCGTACTTGGGTTCGTCGTCCTCAACGCTGTGTCCTCCAAGCAGCGCGACGCCCGCTTCATTGAGAATGTCCAGGCCTCCCTGAAGGATTTTCTTTAGCGGCTCAAGCCCAAGTTTCCGCACTGGAAAACAGACGATGTTCAACGCGGTAAGCGCACGTCCGCCCATCGCGTACACGTCACTGAGGGAGTTGGCCGCCGCGGCTCTTCCGAAGACTCGCGGATCGTCAACTATAGGGGTGAAAAAATCCACCGTCTGGATGAGCGCCAGATCATCAGTCAGCCTGTACACACCCGCGTCCTCCGATCCCTTCAACCCTGCAAGCACGTTGGGATCGGGCGGGAGGTCTATGCCGCAAAGCGCCTGGTCCAGGTCCCCTGGACCCATTTTGGCCGCTCAACCGGAGGTTTTGCTCAACGACGTGAGTCGCGGCTCGTCAGGCATAAATTCTGCTCCTCTTGGGGGAATGCATTCCATAGCTCGTGTCTATTCCATTAATTATCATACGGAATGGGGCGGAAGTCAACGCATCTGCAAGGGTTGCGCGACAGGCTCCTAGCCGGCCGGACGGTGCTCGCCGGTCAATACGTGTTCGGAGATGGGAAGCCATACGGTGAACGTTGTGCCGTCGCTGTCCGAGTGCGCGGAGATTGAGCCTTTGTGGTCCTCGGCTATTTTCTTTGCCAGGGCGAGGCCGATTCCCGTGCCATAGTCCTTTGTGGTGCAAAAGGGGCTGAATATTTTTCGCAGGTCTTCCTCGCCAATGACCGCACCGCTGTTGCGGATCTTCAGTTCGAAGTAGTTCTCTGCTTCCAGTTGACCGGTTTCGGAGGCCTTGCCGCTGGGAATGGAAACACCGGTGCTGATTCCGATGACACTACCCGGCGGTGAAGCTTCGATTGCATTTGCGAGGAGATTTCGGACCAATTGCTCGAATCGAAGGGGATCAGCGAAGATCTCGTCTATTTCGGGGCCCAGATTGACTTCCAGTCGCAAGTCTTTCCCCAGCAGAAGCTCTTGATATACGGCGAGGATGGCTCTTATCAGTTCATTGGGGTCAAAGCTTGCCGGGGTGATGTGGTCCCGTCTGGTAAAGTCAATTAATCCTTGCAAGATTTTTTCCAGGCGCTGAATTTCGGAGACAATCATCCGGCAGGATTCGGCCTGACCTCTCTCTCGGGTCCAGGCAAGTCTCGAAATGTTTGGCAATCCTCCTGGCGAATCCTCCTATAATGGCCAAAGGTTGCCTCAGCTCATGAGCGACTTCAGCGGTGTGGCCCGCTATTGCACGGGACTTACCCGATTCGACCAAATGAGCGTACAGGTCGTCGATTATTCTGATTTTCCCCAACAGTTCTTTCCGTGAGGCCTTGAGTTCTTCCTCCAAGTTTTTCCTCACGGTAATGTCTCTCATCACCCCCTCGTACCGCAGGGAAGCTGAAACGTCGTCGTACAATGCCTTACATCTGATTCTGGAGTACTTTTTCCGGTCTGCCGAGTCGAGAAGCCCCAGTTCCTGATCCCAGATGGAGTCCATCTCCGTTGTGAGCAGCGAGTCCACGCTGGGCTGGTCTTCCGGCAAGACATAATCCCTGAGCGACGTGTCCAAGACGTCCCCGATGGGGCAATTGAGGAATTCTTCCACTTGGCTGTTCACATAGGTGAATTTTCCCTCATGGTCCAGGATGAAGATGACGTCGGGGATTTCATCGAATAAGGTCCGATAGCGGCGCTCCGAATCCCTCAACCATTGTTCCATGCGCCTTCGATATGCAATCTCGCGTTTGAGGTCTTCGGTCAATCTGAGGAGACTGGCGGTGCGTTTTTCCACCTCCAGTTCCAAGTCGTCATGGGCCCTGCGCAGCGCATCGTCTGCCAGCTTTGGTGCCGTGATGTCCCGAACCACAGCAAGGACTCGGTCCTTGCCGCGGATCACTGCCCGCTTCAGATTGACTTCCACCCAGAAAAGCCGTCCGTCCTTATGCCTGGCACGCCATTCAAAAAGCTGAGGACCGAGAATTGCGGCACGTTTGATCCATCGAGCCGCTTCGATCTGGGTGTACGGCGGCTCTCCGCAACTCAGAGTCTCCACCCTGAGGCGAAGCAGCTCTTCCCGGTCATATCCGTACATCTGGGAGACCTTGAGGTTGACGTCCTCTATCCTGCCTGTTTCGATGTCATGGACAAAAATGGCATCGTTTGCCGCATTGAAGATTGCCCTGTAATTCGCTTCGGATCGCTGCAAGGCCTCGTCTGCCCGCTTGCGTTCGGTTATATCCACCGCGACGCCCAGCACAGCCGGTTCCGACGATCCTGCCGTGCTGAAAGGTATTTTGGTCACTTGAAGAACCCGAGTCTTGCCGAGCGCGTCCGTAAATGTCTCCTCGGAAATGCATTTCGACACGCCGGTCTCGATGACATGTCGATCGTCAGACATGAAACGGCGAATCTCTTCTTCCGATACATGAATATCCGCCTGCTTGCGACCCGTTAGCTTATCCACCGTGGTGTTGTAAGCGTCAGCAACAGCCTGGTTAACAAGGATAAAGTACCCTTGCAGGTCTTTGGCAAAAATCATGTGAGGAACAAGATCGATTATCTGCCTGAGCCTTGCCTCACTTTCGTTGAACTGCCGCTCGACGCGTTTTAGGGCCTCTTCCTCCCCTCGCAGTTGAGCCAACTCCCGGCGTAGACGCTCCAGTTCTTCTTCAAGACGGCCCCTTGAGTTATTCTGATCATTCAATGTGGTCTCCGGCGGGGGACGCGCATGGGTTACGCCCGGCGGCTATGTCGCGGGCGGAAGCCTGTCCCAGCCGACTGCTGTTGTACCGGAAAGGTGGGATAAAGTCAAAAGGAACCCGATGGCAGGAGTAGACATTGAGCGTTGTAGGGGGACCTTGCAGGATAGAAATCTCGCGGGACCGCACGAATTTACCTGGAAGTGCCGCAGGGCAAAGGTGAATCCCAGGTGGAGAGATCCGCCGGATCGGAGGCCTGATCTCCGGTCCCGGTGAGTCTTTCCATGTTCCGCCTGGCCTCGGGATGATCAGGCTTGAGGGCCAATGCTTTGGCCAGCATTTCTCTGGCCTCCGCCTCTTTTCCCTGCGCGGCGTATGCCATGGCCAGAGCGTTGTAGTATTCAGCGTTGAACCGGTCAATCGAGACTGCTTTGCGCAAGGCCGATTCAGCTTCAGCGAATCTGCGGGACTTCAGCAGGGCTTCCCCCAGCTTGGCGTATGCCTGAGCGAAGCCTGGAGCCAAGCGGATCGTTCGCACGTAGAAGCTGATCGATTCGGAGACGCGGTCGCTTTTCACAAGTGCGTTTGCGAGGTTGAAATTAGTTACCGGAGAGCTGGGAGCCAACTTCCAGGCCTTCGTGTAGTTGTCCAGCGCAAGTGCCACGTCTCCCGATTTTTCGTAGGCAAAGCCAAGGTTGTTGTATGCGGACGGCAAATCCGGATTTAATTCCAACGCCCTTTGGTACTGTGATATGGCCAAAGGCAGCCGCCCTCGGGCATGCAGAGCCAGTCCCAGCTTGACGATAATTTCAGCAGCCTTGTCCGGAAACTGTTTTACCAGCTTGTTGAATTCCGCGTTCGCCGCCTCTATTCGCTCGATCAAGCGTGAATCGGCCTCGGAACCTGCCAGCGATCTGAAAGTATCCGTGTCCATAACACCGGTTCGGGCGTGAACGTTGATCACCTTGTCGTATTCTTTGGCATCGATGAGAACAGCGCTGTAATTCAGCAACACATCCAGCCAGGGCCTCAGTTCCACCTCCGAGGACAACGGAGGCAAACGCTTGAAAGAGTTCTCCCAGAAGTCGATGCTCTTCCAGTTTCCTGCCATCGTAACCGTTGTGGCACCGTAAACGGCCAACACCGCTACGGCAACCGATGCCGCGGCAGGTTTGAACCAAGCTCCGTAAAAAGCCCATCGCGGCCATGACCGCAGGTACATGAGCGCTGCTGCAGCTATCATCAACAGACCCGTCATCGGGAGGATCGCCCTGTAACCGAAGAAAAGATACTGAGGAATAAGAACGGATTCGGGCAGAATCGTGACCACGAAGAACAGGAGACCAAACGAGAAGACCGGTGTCCGCCTTATGAAACCGATCGCAAGTGCAATCAGCGCCAGACCCCCTAGACTCGCGGCCAACGTGATCGGCGGGTCCCAAAGGGATCGAGAGATGGTCTGAACATCAATGAGAGGCGCGCCGCTCCAAAAAGGCGCAACAATATTCAAGACGTGGGAGAAAAATACCCGGGATTCGGTCAGGACCATCTCACCGATGGTCAGAGAGCTGTGCTGAACATACTCGTTGAGCCTGTCAAGGATTCCGTGCCTGACCAGACTCTGGGTGGCGTGGAGCGATTTAGTTGCCGCCAAGTAAGCTATTGCCACAGGCGCGGTTATGCAGGCAATGGCTACCACTCTGGATGCGAGCTGTCGAGCACTCTGCTTGAAGAAAACCAATTCGGTCAGCACGAGCACTATGGGGAGCGAGGCCACATTCTCCTTGCTAAGCATTCCTGCAAGAAACAGCAAGCCGGTCGCGGCGTAACATACACCAGGGCTGCGTAAACGGCCCGAGCGGCCTGCAACATACGCGGTTAGTGCGGCTAGATAGAAGAAGCAGGCCATGATTGCTTCGCGCTGCCATATGTACATTATGACAAGCCTCTGCAATGGATGAACAACAAAGAGAAGCCCCAGAAAGATCGACACGACCAGCTTGTCCCGGCCTGTGACACTCTGCGGCAGAGGACAATAATCGAGGACCATTCGGATGAGCTCGACCAACACCACGCCGGTTGCCGCCACCAAAAGGATATTGAAGAGACGAAAATATTCTGGGTCCATCCCGGTGAGCACATAGTTCAAGTACAAGGTTGTCATGAAAAGCGGCCGCACCGGAATGATGCGCATCACTTCCAGGAGTCCGCCCCGCGCGAAAAGATCCCCTTTGTCCAGAATGAATGCCTTGGAATCATACAGCATTGGCGAGGCCAGGCCGTGGTAATACATCCCGAAGGCCATGGCCGCGTACACCAGGAATACGGCAAGCAGCAGCGAGCCCGAAAGACCAGAAAACGGTTCTTCAACGTCCCTTTCTCTTCTTGTGCCGCTCCGGGAAGACTCCGTATAGTCGGTTTCTTTCAACAGGGCTTACCCCCCCCAACTTCCATCCGAATTCAATCGCTCCAATACTATCAGTGCGAACATCGCGCATCTCTCTTCAAGCAAAGCATATCTTTTTTCGACCCTCCGAACGATCCCGAAGGCCCCGCCAGGGGCAAGGGACCGAAACGACAAACCGCCCGAGAGAAGGTAACTGAAAGGCATTGTGGGCTGTATCTTGCGTACTTGCCATTCCGGGAATTCGGCTGCGAACCTCTCGCGGTCTCTCTCAAAGATGATCCAGGGCAGGGCCTGGTTCGCTCCGGTCAGCGGGCCGGACGTGACAAACTCCCACTCTTCCGCGGCCATGTCAAACGGCTCGTGATGCAGTTTCGACAAGACAAAGGCCGACCAGCGCGTGACCCACGGCTCAATCATGATCAGCGTCCCCCCCGGCTTGACGCAGCGGGCGGTTTCGCCAAGAAACAGCCTCGGTTTCGCCAGGTGATGGAGTACATCCACCATGACCACGGCCCGGAGCACCGCCCTCGCGAACGGCAGGAAATGAGCGTCCAGGGCCATCGACAACCCGGGGATAGGCAGCACGTCCGATGTTATCACGCCCGGTATGGTCTCGTCCAGAAATCCCGCGCCCGATCCCAGCTCCAGCACAGGGCCTTCAACGTTCGGCAGACAGGCTGCCGCCGAACCGTACCATTCCCGGTAAATTTTCCTTAGAAAGCCCTTTTCAGCGATGATGCGCCGCCGAAGCATCGTGCACGCGGGATGGTCGAGATCGTCAATCTCACGGGCCAGAGGATGCGCCAGCAGTCGCCTGAGCATTGCGGAAACTCCCCATGTGACAGTTCATTCAAACAGTCATAACTTACGGAAATCATGAAGGCCAGTGTCCGACGGGATCACTCGCCCCTCCAGGGCGCGGCGGGCGCGGAACCCCGTCCCTACAGAATCCTTGGTGTCTTGGTGGTCAATTCTTCTTTTTGGTTGCGGCCGAAGGCTGCGTCGCGGAAGAAGGGGTCTCCCCGGTAAACTCTCACCTCCCCGTCAGACGAACTTGATCCTCATGGCCGCGACTAGCGCCATTCTCAGCAGGAGCAACCCGTGTCGCCACCTGCGAATATTGGTGGAACCGTACCGCCGTTCCGTGTACCGTATTGGCATGTCCAATATCTTGAGGTTTAGTTTTGCCGCCCCAAGGATAAGGTCGAAATCCCCGAACGGATCCAGTTCCCCGAAGTACGAACGATTGTCGCGAATCAGGCCGTATTGGTCCTTCCACAGCACCTTGGTGCCGCAAAGAGTATCCCTGATCGGTTGTCCCAGCAGCCATGAGAAAGCGATGCTGAAAAATTTGTTCGCCGCGAGATTCAAGAACCGCATCGATTGTTCCTCAAGCGGATACACGAGCCTCACTCCGTTTACAAACTCGCCCTTGCCTTCGACCAGTGCTTGGTAGAACCTCGGCAAGTCCTCAGGAGGAACCGTCAGATCAGCGTCCAGTATCATGAGAATATCCCCTGCGGCCTCTTCGAAGCCCAGCCGTACCGCATCGCCTTTGCCTTCACCCGGCTGGCGCAGCAGTTTGCATCTGCGTTGGGGATGTCGTTCAATGGCCTGTTCAATGGCCGTGTACGTGTTGTCTTGGGAATGCCCTTCCACAAACACCAATTCCGAGCCGCTGCCCATTTCCGGGACGCGTTCGAAGATCCCCTCGATGTTGCCTTCTTCGTTTCTGGCAGGTATCACTACGGACACCAGAGGTAATCGCTCGGGAGCGCTCGCAGGTCGGGGAGCGGGTCGAGCCACAATGAAATTAGTCAGGGCCAGATGCCGAAACGGCCAGATCTTCACCACGAAACGATTTAACAACTTTCCGAGCAGCGGAATGTCCAGCGGGCAGAGGATCTCGCTCCAGTGCCGGACAACCTCGAAATGTTCCAGGTAGAGAAAATTCGTTATGTCTTCCACCGTGAGCCAGTTCTGGTTCAGGATGGGCCGTGCGAGATTCAGCCGCCGTGTCACAGCGAGCGGGAGTTCCCAGAGCCGGCTGTACGTGTTGATTATCAAACGGGTGCCCGGTGCGGAAATGGACCCGAGTTTGCCGAACAGCGCCTGCACATCCCACAGATCATTGACCAGGTCCGACAGAATGATTGCGTCGAACTTCTCGTCCGTCTCGAATTCATACGCGTCGGAATGGATGAAGTGCAATTCCGGGTGCTTCGCGGTTCCCCTGCGGATCATCTCCTCGGAGAAATCCACTCCCACGCCGAACGACGGTTCGAGCGCGGCAAGGAGATCGCCTGTTGCGCAACCGATCTCGATCACCTTCTGCCTGGGCAGAACCAGGCCTCGGAAGATCTCCGCCACCCTATTGTGATACGCGCGGCCCCAATCGGCTCCCTGGCCCAATTGCGCTGCAACTGCATCCCAATAACAGCGACGTTGTTCAGTGTAATCTGCTTTAGAAGAGGGCATGGACTCCAGTCCCGAGAGGTTGGAACTGCAAAACCTCCTTGTCGGATCCGTACGGCAGGAAATCAGCATGGGGGCATATCGACACGTGCATTCGCCACAACCCGGAGAAGCGGCAGACCTGCAATATTGCCCGGTTCCGTCCATCCAAGAAAAGGGTCATTCCGGTTTCGAGCGGTCAGACCCATTTCCCTTGCGACGGAACTTGCCGCTTCCACCGTCCAGGAAAACCTGCACTCTCTGAAGAGTCTGTTCCTTGTCAATGCACTGAAAACAGATTATCCGGCCGGCGGGTGCATCACAGGACCTCACAATGTACAGTCACAGGGATTGGTTGATCTCATCTTCGTTCACGCTCTTTCCGCTCTTGACGAATTCTTCCAACTTCGCTTGAACATCTGCGCACTTGGCAGCCATCTCATAGAGACGAGGGCCTTGCCGCTTTGGCGTTTCTGCGGCGACGATAAACAAGAGAGCACAGAAACCGGAAATACAGAAATACTTCATGACGGCTCCTCCGGAATCATGATTTCACACATGCACGGTCTGCGTCAACCGGAAACGGGCCGGTCAAGGCGTGCCCCGGCGTGTGACGGGATTCTTCACCACCAACACACCAAGAAGAAAAGAAAGGCAAACCACCAAGACACAAAGGCACCAAGAAGAAGAATATCTTGGGATTTCTTGGTGTCTCGGTGGTTTTCTTCAATCCCGGCCCGGGACTGTCCGCTGCGCCCTTGCCTGATGATCGCTTCGCACCATGGCATACACTGCGGCTGCTCGCTCCGCGGAATCGAAGAACGGAACACCAGCCTGGCAGAACATTCGAGCAAATGCCGGATCGAACCCTGGAATGTTCACCATGACAAAAGGCTTGCCGTATTGGTATCTCGTGCGGATTATGGACTCGGTGAAGAACTGGTTGGACTCATGAGTCATGCCTGCGCCTACTACGAACACCGCGTCCACTCCGGGATCTTCGGCGAGAATCCGCGCTGAGTTCACGTACAGATCCATCTCAAGGAATGAAGACAGACCCACGTCAATGGGGTTGGATACACTGGCGCCCGTGGGCGGAATGAACTTGGCAAGTTCCTCTCTGCTCCGGTCGGACAGCTCTGCAAGCTTGAGCCCCCAGCGCGCGCATGCCTCGGCAGCAGCCACAGCCATGCCGCCGGGCCCGGAAAGGATTGCAATCCTGTCTCCCATGCCGGCAGGGAGCATGGAAAAGCCCATCAACGCGTCCACCAGGGCTTCAAGTCCCACTACGGCAACAGCGCCGCCCTGGCGGACAACGGCCTCCCAGGTGCGCTCCGAGCATGCCAGCGCTCCGGTGTGGGACGCCGCGGCAAGACTTCCTTCCAGAGTGAGACCCACTTTCCAAAGGATTACGGGCTTGCGGCTCGTCACTCGCTTGAGCACCTTCAGGAACCGAGGCCCGTCCTTGACGCCTTCGATATAGGCCCCAACCAGGCCGGTATGCGGGTCTTCCCCCAGATAATGGAGAAAATCCACGCAGGTGAGATCGCATTCATTACCCAGACTCACTGCTTTGCTGAACCGAAGGCCTTTGTCCGGGGCCATTCGAGCGAGTATGTTTGCCAGGGACCCGCTATGGGAAATGAATCCGACCGGTCCCGATTCCTTGGAGAGTTGCGGGAAGAACGACAGACCCGTCTTGGGGCAATACAGGCCCATGCAATTGGGGCCCATAAGCCTCATGCCCGACGACCGGGCCAGTAGTACAAGCTCTTGTTCCATGGCCTTGCCGTCATCCGTGCCTGTTTCCTTGAACCCCGCGGAGAACAGCACCAGGCCCTTGACTCCCTTTTCAGCGCATTCCTGTACGACCGGAATGGCGCTCCGGTTGGATACCAGCACAATGGCAAGGTCAACGGGCCCGGGAATCGCGGACACGCTTGGATAGGCCTTGAGGCCGTCGATCTCGCCTGCTTCGGGGTTCACGGGAAAGATCTTTCCGGGAAACCCCTGATCCACAAGCGCCATGAGGAACAGCTTCCCGGTTTTCAGGCCTCTTGGGACGCCGACTACAGCAACGGAGCGAGGGTGAAACAGCCCGTCAATCTGAGCAAACAAACCTTGCAGATCTTCCATATATCCTCCTGTGGGACAGCGGGTCAATGCATATGGTTTTCGGCCTTTGTTTCCATGTGGAAGGACATTCTATGCGGTCGGTCGAGCGAATGGAGGGGGTCCGCCGGGAAGGTCAAGCATGCAATGGAACCGAGACTCACCGACAGGTTTGGAAGCAGCAAGAACTCTTTCAAACGGCTAATGCCTGACGCTCCGCGAGCGGAATAGGGGAGAAGTTGTAGGAGGCTGTCGCGCAACCCTTACAAATGCTCGAATCACGGCACGCCGTCAGTCAAACAACCCGCGTGGCACGATCTTGAACGAAACGGAGGTCATGCCACGGATTCCTAGCGTTGGTTCCAAACAATGCAACGGCGGGCAAGCCTCAGATCCTGGCGAGTTCGATGAACTTGCGAGCCGACTCAATGACTTTTTGGGCATCTTCGGCGCGCACCTCATCCTCTGCCCGGTAGTCGGCAGTTTCCCTGTTTCGTCTCATAAGCGACTGTCCCAAAATAACTGTATCATATTATGGGCTGCGTGGCCTGACTGT
>DYLG01000277.1 GCA_020722215.1 Desulfomonile tiedjei | reverse complement strand
TGGGCCTGTCCCCTGGCCCGCAACGCTGCCTGATGAGTGGGATTGTGCTTGAGAACCCGATCCATATCCTGGACTGCTCGGTCGTAATCCCGCGCCTGCAAATAAAGCTCACCCCTGCCGTACAGCGCTTCGGCCATATCCGGCGCACGGGATATGGCTGCACTGAAGTCGGCCAGAACCTTGTCCTTCTTTCCCAAAGACCTGTAGGCAACCCCTCGATAGAAATAGGCTTGGGCATGCTCCGGGTTGGCGCGAATTGCCTGAGTGTAAAGATCTATGGCCCGGTCAAGGTCCCATTTCCAATGGGCCTCAACCGCCGCTGCAAACAACCTGGAGTCTTCGTCTGCTGCCGGAGTTCCATCCTGCCATGCACCGAGGGCAAGGACCATCGCCCACGAAAAGAGCAGTAATAGCAGGTTCTTCTTATGCTGAGGGCTTTGAACCATCAGGGGACCAGGCGCAAGTCGTTAAGACCAATGAGCTTTCGAAGAGGCGAGATTGCAGGCGGGGAAATTCTTGCGAGAAGTTCCCCCTCGCACACCCTTCCGAAACTCGTGATATGATGAGTCGACCACCGGCGCCCTTTGCACAAACGCGTTTGGTGACTGCCGGGCCGGCTCCGAGATCTCCGGACCACTTCGTGAGCCCGGCCCTGAAGCCCGGCCCGTCGAAGACACCAACACTATTTCTTTGGTCGCGCATACGTATCAGAAGGATTTGGTCCTTTCTTGCGCGTTTCGACACATAGACGAAGATGACTGCATCACTTCTCCCCAATGGTTGACCTGAGGCGATCAAGGTCAACGGGATCTCGGAGAGAACGGCCATTGGTACGCTCGCCTTTCAGAGCCAGGGCTTTGGTGATATCTGCCTGTGCTCCGGTCCTGTCGCCAATGAATTCCAGAACTGTTCCCCTAGCAAGGTGTGCTTCCCAGTGTTTTGGGTCCAGTCGCAGCGCAGCATCGAATTCCCTGATCGCGTCCGAAAACGATCCCTTCTTGCCCAGAGCAACGCCAAGATTGTAATGGGCCGCGGCATCCTTAGGATTCAGGGAAACAAGCCTGTAGAAGAGTTCCACCGCTTGCCCGTAATCCCCCGACCGCTCCTTGAAAACTCCCACAGCCAGCAATATGCGCGGAGACCGGGGATTGACGCTTAGCGCTCGTTCCATGTCTCTTTGCGCTTCGGCCGCCTGGTTCATCTCGAGATAACATGCCCCGCGTTCGGCGTACAGCTCTTCAAGCTGTTCATTCAGTTGCAAGGCCTGGTTGAAATCCTCGATTGCGAGACGGCAGTTGCCTTTGCTCTTGTGGATGCAGCCCCTGTTGGCATAGGCCTTGGCGAAATTGGGATTGATACTGATGGCCTTGGATATGTCGCGAAGGGCTTGGGCCACGCTTCCCTTTTGGAAAAAGGCCCAGCCCCTGTTGTTATAGATATCCGCGAAATCCGGCTTAATCCGTGCGGCTCGATTGTAGTCCTCAATGGCCTTGTCCGAGTCGCCCTTTCGGAAGTATGCGTTGCCTCGCTTGAAGTAAGCCAGGCCGTACTCGGGATTCAATTCGATTGCCTTGGAGAGGTCCGCAATTGAACCGTCCGCGTCGCCGGTCCTGAGTCTGGCGTCGCCCCGATTGTAGTAAGCCAGAGTATATCGGGGGTTGAGTTCGATGGCGCGGTTGAAGTCCTCGATGGATTTCGCCGGGTTATCCTTGCGGAGAAACGCCCACCCTCGGTTGTTGTACGCATCCGGATCATGGGGGTCCAGTTCGATGGCGCGTGAAAAATCAGCTATGGAGCGGTCGAAATCCCCCTTTCCATGGTAGGCGTTGCCGCGATTGTAGTAGGCCAAGGCGTATGAGGGATTGAGTTCTATGGCCTTTGAGAAATCCACAATGGCTTTGTCGTAACCGCCTTGCCGGTAGTACACGCTTCCCCGGTTATTGTAGGCCGTCGTGAAACCCGGATTGAGCCCGATTGCCCTGGTATAATCGTTGGCTGCTTCCCCGAAATTGCCCAGTCGCTCGTACGCCAATCCTCGCCGGAAAAACACATCCGGATCAGATGCGCCTGCACTTATGGCCTTCGAGAACAGGGCAACAGCTCGTTGGTACTCTCCTCTTCTATAGGCCTGATTGGCGAGTTCCACCGAGTGGTCGGCCGTCTGCGCTCCGACAGAGGACACGCACCAAAGAATAAAGGTTGCGGCCAGGCCCAATGTCACCCTTTTCAGGCGAAGCATCGATAAAACTCTCTTCATCACGGATACATGCCTATCTTAATGATACCATAACATGAAGAGAAATGTCTAGCACTGCGAGAGTTATTCAGCTTTTTTTGATATTGATCTCCTCATGGTTTGGTGTCGCCAGCTCACCTGCTCACAATCGACGTTGAGGCCTTCAAGTCTCAACCGGTCGCGACCCTTTGAATCTCTTGGCATTTCCCCCTCCTTGCAAGAAAGAGACATCCGGGTGATCAGAATTGTTCCTTGGGGCAAGCGGGCCGCTACTCAAAGCGTCATCGTTCAAGACGGGGACGGGTATTGGGTGAAGAGCCCGTGCACTTGTTGTCGGAGGTCGGCGGCCGCGATTTGTCCTGAAGTCGGGTCAGTGGCTCCGAACGGCTTCAGTCCGAGCTGAACAGCTTGTAATGTCTGTACAAAATCGGTTTCAAGGCCTTCAGGGCAAGAATGGACATGGCAGGTTTGATCCACGAGCCTACACGGGTGGCGCTACCCAGGCAGCGCCGACAATAGGGATGGATCAGCCGCGCCCGGCGAAAACCCCTGATGATTTTCTCTACCTCGGGGCTCCGGAGGATGTCCAACAATGAGGAACTGTTGAGATTTCCCACGGCCGTGTGGCCGTCGTAATCGATGCAGCACAGGGTCACGTCTCCGGAATAGAGGATGGCGAAATGATCTCTCATGCCGAAACAGTAACCATGACCGGCTTCGATGAGTGCATCACCGGCAAACGCGTTCCCCCAGTCGGTGAGAAGATAGGTCTCGATGAAGATTTTCGGACTTATTTCGACGACGTTCCAACCATAAATGCTGATCTTGCCGACCTTGGCCGCCAGATCTCGCGTCTTTGCCTCGTCGAAGCCCAAACGGTCATGGATGAGGCCGGCCCAATGAACTATTGTTTTTCTCAGGGCGCGGCTTGATCCCATGAAGTCGGGAATACCAAGTTCCCTTCTCATCCTTGCCGCGAACCGGGTAGCCATTATGCGGATCTTGAAAATCGGGGGCGAAGGACGAGTTGCGCACGCTGCCACGAGATCGAGCAATCGGCTTGTGTACGTGTCGAAATCCATATTGGTCCCACGGGTGGCCAGAAAGCTTTCCCGGTCGGGAGTCTGCAGGGATATGTCTATCTGGTGCAAGTCTCCGGCCGCCAACTCGGATATGGTATCGGGCCTCAGCAAAGCGCCGTTGGTGGTCAGCCCAACTGGAATGCCTCTTGAGGCCGCGTGGTCAAGTATCGCAAAGAACTTCGGATGGAGGAGAGGCTCGCCCATCACGTGGAAAGTAACCTTTTCCGCGATGTCCAGTTCAGCGATCTGGTCCAGTGCCCTTCGGGCAAGGTTCTCGTCCATTGTGCCGCGTTTGCGGGTCATTATTCCGTCCGGACAGAAGACGCAGGAGAAATTGCACCTGTTGGTGAGTTCCAGGTGGATTCTCTTGAATCTGGCAGGAATATAGGGGGGAATTTTTTCGGACATTCAGTCTCCGTCCCAAATCAGGCAGGCCGGAAAGCGTGCCAAGGAATAAGGGAGAGTCCGGTTAATATGGCGCCGATCCCGTGAAACGAGGCAGCAAGAACCTACGACTGCGCCGATTCCTATGATGCTCATGATTCTCTGAGTCATGGCGACAACGTAGAATCGCAAGGGCTCAATGTCAAGCCCGGCCAATGATGGCAGAGCCCCACGGGGTTCGTAACCCGCGAGTCTCCTGGGGCAGGCTTTCCAGCCTGCCATGGATCTACCGCGGGCATCGCACGCGCAGGTCAATGGTTAGGGAGATACTCCTCAATGCAATTGCCTTCGCGTGAATAACAACGCGGTTGGGCATTGCGCGGTTAACGGTCGGGTGTACACGTGTAATTGCCCGAAAGTGCATTATATTTGTTGACAGGCGAGAAATCCGTGTGCTAGCCTGCTGAAAATCGTTCCGGAGAAATGTCCGCCATGGAGAGCTTCAGGGCGTGCGCTGCATTGGTCGGAGGGGGCATGCTGATAGTGTTGCTGCTTGCGCATCCGGCGAGCGCCCAGCCTTTGCAGGCTCGCCTGCCCCTTTCCCCGGCCCAGACCATGCCTATCCCGAGCGGATCTTTCTCGGGCCCGTCTTTTGTGCCGGAAATGGGGTTCAGATCGTTCTTTAGCTTCAATTCGGTTGTCGCATACCGTCCGAATGAATGGAGAATCGACCTCGTAAAGCACTTGCAGTATTCCGAAAGCTATCTCCTTGGCGAATTGTGCACGACAATCCGCAATCCCAGATTCGCGTTCACCTATTCGTTCACGTTCCCGCGTACTGACGACGGGGTGGGAGTTCTCACGGGAAGCCTCACCCCAGACCTTGAGGGCCCGTCTTTTGCGGCAGGCAGCAAGGTTTCCTGGAGTTCCACGATCAGTTCCCACAGACTGGATTGGGTGATCTATGTCCATGGAGGTCCGGGCCACAGAATCGGGCCGCTTCTCATGGTTGAGATCCGTCCCATGGACTTGACGGTTCGCACCGCGAGCCCCCGCAGGAAAGGTTCGACATCACTGAGCCGTGTCCTCCTGGGCGTAGGCGGAGAACTCGAATGCGCTCTCTTATCGGACCTGTTCGTGAGGTTCCGCGGGGCATATGAATTCAATACCGATTACGACGCGTACGGAACAATTGTTGAAGCAGAGGCCAAGTGGTTTCTGGACCTCACTCACGTAGTTCGGCCCTATTTGTCCGCAGGTTACCGGTACAAACTGGTTGACACCAAGCTCCAGGGACAGGCGACGCGTTTCCGCACGGAGGGCCATGGGCCGATGCTGACCTTCGGCTGGGTGTTTTGAAGGGCGCACAATTGGTAGGTTCAGCCGGCCGCTTCCAGGAAAGAACCTGACCGCCAAGTTACCCGGCAGGCAAAGAAATCGTCAAATGAGTCTGTTATCTGTAGATCGCTGCCTTGGCGCCCAAGATCCGGCAAGCCTTGATACGCTACCCGCCTTTGAACAGCGCCCCCC
>DYLG01000276.1 GCA_020722215.1 Desulfomonile tiedjei | reverse complement strand
GCAGACGCCGTGCGCGACAGGCCTCTTCCTTACAGGCTAGGAATCCGTCGTTGCCATGTGAAGTTCCCCATTCCGACAAGGCCGCCGGGCCGTTGTCCTCAAAGACGGTAACGGGCCGGAATGTCGTGAGTTCTCGGCACAAGGCGGGCCACGGGATATCCCTTCGTCAGATGGGGCGGTCTGTGTTCAATCAATTGCTCCGGCGCACCGCGCACGTGGAACAAGGCAAGCAATGGCCGTCCCCCCGAAATATCCATTTCTACATTTCTTGTGCGATGACTTCGTCGCGCTCGGCCGGCACCTCAAGGTTCCCGGGAAGCGGATCATCGGCGTGATCGGCTCTGAAGAAACGGGACACCCATTCTTGACCCCATTCGTCCTCCTCGAGGAATTGGCGTAGCGTGCCGACGCCCTTTAGGTTCTGGAATTCCACCCATCCATCCTTTTCGTTCATCAGGGTAAGTTCTTCCGGATTTTCGTCCGACCAGTCAATGAAGTAAGGGGAATGGGAACTCATCAGCACCTGCTTGCCCGAATTGCTCTCGGCGAAGCGGTGAACGAGCCCGTAGAGGACTCTCAATCTGTTTGGATTGAGGTAGGTTTCCGGTTCTTCCACAAAAAATATGCGCGGCTGATCCGGCAAGTTGAATAGCGTGCAAAGGGCCACAAACACCAGAAACCCGTCGGATAGCTGGGGGCCGACGAAGTAGCCGGACTTGCTTGATTCCTCAACGCCGATTCCGACCTGATTGGGGTCTCCCAGGCTAGGCGTGAAAATCCGCCTGACACCGGGGACGCTCCGCCGGACTTCCTCAACCACTCGCTGGAAGTTCTCCGGGTGGTTTCTCTCGAGATGGCGGATTACGGCCGCGAGGTTTTCTCCTGTGTGATCGAGCAGATATGAATCCTGAACCGGCGCGGGTTTCTTGATGAGGTCGGGCACGAACCTGTACCTCTTGATTTTGGAAAGATACTGTGCCACGGAGCGGGTTCTCTTCTCCGCGTCGTTCCAGGCATGGCCTTTTCGCATCTGAGCCATCTTCGATTCCCTGGCCCTGACGTCTGAGATGGTGAACAGTATTTCTCCTTGAACCTGCTGCAGGGTCTCCTCTTTAATCAGATACTCGTTCCGGCGAAGTTCAGTGAATACCAGCGTGTATTCGTAATTGACGCCGTCCACCTCCAGCGTTACCCTGAGACCGATGTCCTGTTCCTGTGGGTTGGGATCCTCCTTTTCCCTCCTGCTGAGGGTTTGCCGGAACGTAAAAGGCCCCGGACCGAACGCGCTGCTGAACGGCCCCGAGGCAAGGAAGCTCACCATAAGAAGGAAGTTCCCCAGGTTGGATTTGCCCGAGCCATTAGGCCCAATGAAAATGTTTAGAGGCCTCACGTCAAACTCTGCATCCCGGAAATTCTTGAAATTCTTGATCTTAATATTCTTGATCATTTCCATCCCGTCCTTTCCCGCACATCTCTCAGTATTCAACAAAAACCGTCAGCGGCACACAATCTCAAAGAGCGCGCATTTCTCGACGGATGAGCCTCACTATGTAGTCCTGGTGAAGGCTTGGATCATCGGTCCGATAACTGCCTGAACCAATCGTTTGGAGAATCCCGTAGAAAGAGTTCCGTCCGCATTTCAAATTTTCGGGCAACTCCCTTTCAGAACCACACCTCCGTGGGCGCCTCTTGGTTTTCAGCATTCCACCGGGAGGCCTCACTGAGCATCGAAATTTGACTCACGGAATCAAGCGACGATTTTATCAGAATCCGACCAAACCTTCAAGCCGCAGATCGAGCGGCGACGCATTTTCCCCGGGTCCAGGTGCAGGGGCTTTCAAGGGCGTCCACAGAGGCCATATTCAAACCTCGTCTGGCCCTTCGGAGGATACAACGCGGTTCCGGTCCTCTCTGAACACGTGACGAGGCGTCTCGATCAGGACCGTGGTATCGGGAGCTACCGAGGACGTCAACCAGACGTTGCCTCCAATGACGCTTCGTGCACCGATGACCGCTTCGCCGCCTAGGATCGTAGCCTGGGCATAGATGGTGACGTCATCCTCGATTGTGGGATGGCGTTTGCGGCCTCGAAGCGCGTTTCCCCCTTCGGACCCCCGGGGAACGGACAAAGCTCCGAGTGTGACGCCTTGATAGATCCGCACGCGGTTGCCGATTGTGGTGGTTTCCCCAACGACTACGCCTGTGCCGTGGTCGATGAAGAAGTCCGTGCCGATTGTGGCCCCGGGGTGAATGTCGATTCCGGTGAGAGAATGGGCGTGCTCTGTCATGATCCTGGGCATCAGGGGGATGTTGCGGATGAAGAGTTCATGAGCCACACGATAGACGAAAATCGCATACAGACCGGGGTAGCAAAACACAATCTCGTCGAGGCTCTTGGAAGCCGGATCTCCGTCGTAGTGAGCCTTCACGTCCCTGGCCAACAGGCCGCGCAGGGCCGGGAGTTTTTCGATGAACAACAGGGCTTCCTCCCACCCCTTCTGGACGCAACGCACGCACAGACTGTCCATGCGCCGGCATTCGTGCCGGATGCTTCGCGATATCTGGGCTGAGAGCATCTCGTAGAGCTTGATCATCTCTTCACCCAAATGATAAGCCACAGTCGCCGGCGACAGCTCCTGTCTCCCGAAAAAGCCCGGGAACAGAAGATCTTGCAGAATTCCAAGTATGTTGATGATCTCGGTCTTCGATGGGATGAGGGCCGCGCCCACATGATTTATGGTCTTTTCATCGGAACAGGACGCAACCATAGCTTCTATCGCGTCCTTGAGCCGCTCCTCCTGGATGGGGAGCACCGCGTCTTCTTCAAATTCGCACACACTCTCGTGCGATAGATCGGCGTCGAGTCTATCAGTCATGGGTGCTATTCTCCTTTCAGGCACGTTATGCCAAAGGGCAAGCATGTTTGTGAAGGTCCCTCCAGGGGACCTCTCAAGGACGAGAAGGGAACCAGCCCATCAGCGCGGTCCTGAATTCAGCGAAGGCAGGATCTTCGCATTTGGCAAGGCTCACGCGCCAGCCGAGTTCCCAATATATTGCGGACGACCTGGGCCTGCGGAGTTCTCTTAGAACGCGTTGCATGACTGATTTCGGGGCCTTGGGCTTGGATGCTCCCTCAACCCACAGATTCTGTTCCTTGAGCCACCGGCGCAGGTCCGGGCGTCCGGATCTCCATCCCAGGCATTCTTCGACGGCTCTCGTCCGGACCCATACCCATTGTTCAAGCTCCGGATCGATTACTATAGCCTTGCCCCTCTCTCCCCAGCCGGATTGTGCAAGACGCTCCGTGACCATGGCCTGGAGTTCCTCCCTGGAAATGTCTTCCCGGCCGCATCCTTCGAGGTCGAACATCACGAGTGCATGGCAGTATTGGTGCACACTCTGGGCGAGGAAGAGGCGTCCCCGGAGAAGACATCCGGGATCCCGCTCAGGATGGACAAACGTCACAGCAGTGAGTCTGCGAATCCCGAGAGCCTGCGGCCGGGTCAAGAGACCTTTGATCATCTGTTCCATGTTCTTGTCGGCGACTAGAATCACAAGATCGGATACAGCGGAACTCATCCGAGCACGCCCCCGGCGAACAAGACTCCCAGGTTTTCCTGCCCTCGCCAGTTTCGAAGAGCGGGGTGCCTGTTGCCCGGTACGATGTCAACGGCTCCGTCATCGGTGACGGCAAAGCAGAGCACGTTCTCCAGGTCGGCCTGGCCGAGAATGAGTGGGGAATGTGTGGCAAGAAGGATCTGCGCGCCATACACGGAAGAGAGGGACTGGAAGACCGTTTGAATTGCTTTCGGATGAATGCCGTTTTCGGGCTCTTCTATTAACCAGACTCCCGTCAGATCCGGAATATAAGACAACGACGTCAAGGCCATTAGCCTGAGGGCGCCGTCCGAGATCATCCAGGACGGCGCCTCCATGCCGTTGAGGTAACGAAGACTCAGCAGACAATGCCTGTCTTCCTCTCTTTCCGCAGTAACGAGCGAATCGAGATTGGGCAACGCGGTCCGAAGGTGTGCAATCCAATCTCTGAAGCGCTCAGGATGGTCCTTTTGCAGCGACCGAACAACCCAGGCAAGGTTCGACCCGTCCGATAGAAAATCCTTCCTTCTTGCGGGCGGACTGGGCCGGCGCATGGACGCGCTGTTCAGGACCAATCTCTGAACCTTGTTCATCATCGTGTTCTTGAGCCAAGTGGCTGCCGGGAACTTTGCCTCGTCGTCCGGAAGGTTTCTGAGAGCGCAGATTCTGGGCCCCAGTTTGAACTTGAACGCGTAATCCCAACCTCCTTCGGATTCCCCATAAAAGTTGTCGTTGCCGTCAGGGATCTTGTTGACCAGCGTTCTAGTCCTCCGGACGTTCCTGGGCGTGATTATGGCGGGAGGGGGCGTCCTCGGCTGGGGGAAGAGTTCTCGTTGAACCATTTCCCGCGACTGGGCCGCCGAACTCTTCAACAGAACCTTTTCAGCCTGGATTGAGGCTTGGTCTGCCGCCCCGCTGACGCTCATACGGACCTCGTACCTGATGAGGTCGTAGACAAAACCCTTCCGGCGGGTTCTCCTCTCCTCCGGTATTTCGAGTTCCAACGCTAGCTGGAATTCGGACCCTCCGCCAGCCCACACAAGGTCGCACGGATTTTCCGTTCGCTCTTCAAGCGCAGTCTGGAGCCCGTGAGAGACCAGATCTCCCAAGAACGACGCCACATCGAGGAATGTGCTCTTCCCGCTCGCGTTGGGCCCCACGAGTATGTTGAAGTGCCCCAGTTCTTGGCGAACGTAGCGAAGACAACGGTAGTTCAATGCTTCAATTAGGCGTATCATGACCGCAAAGTATTCTTGGCCGGTTTGCCCGACCCCTTGTTTTCGATTCGGAAGAGCGGTTCCGATATCCTGTGAGATCGACATACCGGGCATTTCCCCGGCGTTGTCAGGCGCGAGCGGTCCTTGAACACGAAATCGCAATCCATGCAGAAGGCCGGCTGGGCAATAATCCGGGCTGAGCCGCTCAAGGATCTCTGCACGTGAGGCAGATGCTCATGGACTTCCTTAACCTTCAGCCCCAGGATGTCCGCAATCTCCCGGGCAGTGTATGCCCCGTCTCTGAGCATCTGCGCGATTTGTTGGCGTATGGTCAGTTTGCGCCTCCAAGATCAAGGTCAACCAATTCTTCCGACCGGACCTCTCGCGCCTGTGAAGGCCCCGGGAACGCCCGTAGACCAGGGAATGCTAAGCACGCT
>DYLG01000275.1 GCA_020722215.1 Desulfomonile tiedjei | reverse complement strand
AAGCCGCGCTTCCTTTGATTCGTCGTACGACTTGCTGTCAAACCCGATGGTAAAGGTCTTGACCGGGACATGGAGCTTTCGCGCCATGACCGCGGTCACGGTGGTGGAGTCAAGGCCGCCGCTGAGCAGGGCTCCCACGTCCACATCCGCGATCATGTGCCTTTGGATGGATTTCTGGAGGATTTCAAGCAATTCTTCTTCGTAGCGAGGCCCGGGAGGGATCTCTTCGCCTTCCGGAGGAAGAGGAATGTCCCAGTAGCCACGGATCTCCATCCCTTCCTGCCCGCAGCTCAGCCACGATCCCGGCGGGAGCTTCCTGATAGCCTTGTAAGCGGTGGCGGGTGTTGGAACGTACAAGAGCGACAGGTAATCGTACAGCCCCTGCCAATCAGGTTCCCTACTGACTCCGGCCGGCAACAACGCTTTGATTTCGCTGCCGAAAATAAGTCGTTCCCCGGGCTGGAAGCTGTAGAACAGCGGCTTTATGCCAAGGCGATCCCTGGCCAGAAAGAGCCTCCCGGCACGTGAATCCCAGACTGCAAATGCGAACATGCCGCTGAGGCGAGTCACGCATTGCTCGCCAAAGTCTTCGTACAGGTGGACTATGACCTCGGTATCCGAGTTGGTGCGCAGCTTGTGCCCCCGTGTGAGAAGCTCGGAGCGCAATTCCGGGTAGTTGTAGATTTCTCCGTTGAATACGACTTGGATGGAACCGTCCTCGTTGCCGATAGGCTGCCTGCCTCCATCGAGATCTATGATGCTCAGCCTTCGCATTGCCAGGCCCACCTGGCCGGAGACGAAACAACCCTCGTCGTCGGGACCTCGATGAATCAAAGTCTCGTTCATGGACCTCAGACGGACCGGATCCACCACGGCCTGGGGATCGAACAGGAATATACCGCAGATTCCACACATAATTGATGAGATGTCCGGCCTTTTCTAGTCGCGTTCCTGTAAGCGAAGCGTAGCGAACTGGTCCAGGACCAGGCCGAAAAAGATGATGTTGATTCCTCCTGCAAAGAACAAGACCACACCGCTGGAAAACTGACCGAAAAGAATAAGGTTGCGGATCGTCAAGATCAGCCCGATGAGAACCATTGCCAGCCCGGCGGGAAAGAAAATCTTGTTGGGGTTGGCCATGGTGATGATTCGGAGAATGAACTGGAGGAATCGAAACCCGTCACGAAACGGATGGAGCTTGCTCTTGGTGTCCGAAGGTCTCGAACGGATGTTGATCGGGATGAACTGAACGCTGTACCCGGCGGCGATGAAACAGAGGGTGGTGGTGGACGGAAATGAATAACCGTTCGGATATACGTGAATAAATCTGCAAGCAACACTGTGGCGAAAAGCTCGCAGCCCGGATGTGAGGTCCGCCACATTCTGCTCGACAAGAAAACCTGCAAGCCTGCGTAGAAAGATATTGCCCAGATTCCTAAGAAATGAGCCTTCCTTACGATTGAACTTCCTCGCTCCGACCACGAGGTCGTACTTGTCCAACCCATTGATGACCTTTACCAGATCCTCCGGCTCATGCTGACCGTCACCGTCGAGAATGGCAACGCGGCCGCCCTCGATGGCGCGCAGCGCGGTTTTCACCGCTGCTCCGTTTCCCTTGTTCAGGGGATGGGAGATCACGTCCGCTCCGGCTTCCCTGGCCACCAGAGCTGTGCGGTCCTCGGACCCGTCATCTATCACCAGAACCCTGGCAAAAGGCAGGTGCCTACGAACGCCGCTGATGACGTCTCCCAACGTCTTTTCTTCGTTGAATGCCGGAATCACTACGGTGATCGGCTCTTCAATCCGGTCAGCCTCGCCCGCTGGAGTAGAACTCTTGTCGATCATTGCCCGGTCGCCATGTTGCAGTCCTTTTGAGCCTCCAATGAGATCTCGGCGTCGTATGTACCATGCGCGAACGCTCTGGTCAACATGCAGGCGGATTGGAGCCCGACCTACAGGGTCCTATTACCTGGGTTCATGGATCCGGTCGCGGGTCCCGCACCGTCACCCCGGCTCGAGCTGGAAATGTGGAGAGTTCCCATGGCAACATCACATGTCTGCAAACGCACCGGCATCAGCTCTTGCGGAACGGCTGCCTCGGTCCGCCGACATTGCTGAATGAGGAGTTGAAATTGCGATAAAGCGCGTGATAGTTCGCTATCCTGTGCCATTTCTTAAGATACCCGGGCGGGAGGTCGTCCCTTTCTTCGACGCTCTGCCAGCCTCCGGGGACCGGGAACGCATAATACGGCAAGTCCTTGGGAATGCCTCTCACCAGCACCACCTGCGGCACGATCCATTCCCGCATGGCCATGTACACCCGATGCATCCCATCGTTCACGATGAAATGTATGCTCCCGTCCTTTTCGATGGACTCTTCGACGACTGGGGGAAGCAGGTCAACCGGTTCGTCCTGGTCTTCGAAGGTGAGCCTCACGAATCCGTCCAGGCTGAAGATGTCCACATTGTGCTCTTCGAGTGCCCATTTCAACTCGCGGACTTTCGCCAATTCCGGCCGCAGGATGTAGTTCTGGGGCGGTGATATGTATTGAACCGCTATTTTTTCCAATGAAATATAGGCGTTATCGTAAATCTTCACATCCGGAGCCTTGAGCATGGTGACGCGGCGCAGTCTTTCAATGAGCGCGGCCTCGGCGAATCTCTCCACGGACAGGATCTTCATGGCGCTCACTCCGTGCCCCCGCGCATCGACCTGAGACCGCCCCGTACAAGAGCTTCGGACACGATCTCCTGCAGACCTTCAGCGTTCATTTCTCCGGAATCGTGTGGCGAGGTGGCGGGCAAGGTGCGCGCGGAGGATCCGGTCAGAACTCCCAGCACCATTTCGATTGCTTCCCGTGACACGGTGACCTGCTCGAAGACCCGGATGCCCTCATGAGAGTGCATTATTTTTCGCCAATACAGGTCAAAATCCTTGTTCTTCGAGTCGTACGGCTGCTCGTAGTAGATCCGCTTTATGCCTGCCTGGATCAACTGTTTGAAACACCAGTTGCAAGGCTCCAGCGTGCAGTACACCGTTGCTCCCTCAAGAGGGATGCCGAATCTTGCTGCCTGGTCTATGGCGTTGACTTCAGCGTGGCTGGAAAGACAGTAGTTGTACTTTTCCGCGTCGTGAGCGCCTATGGTTCTCCGAAGACAGAAATCCGGCCCGCGGTCGATGCAGTGGGGAGCGCCATGAACCGCGCCGTTGTAACCGGTTGCCAGGATTCGATTTTCTCTGACGATCACTGCCCCGATCTTCCTTGAGTTGCACGTAGATCGCACGCTGACCAGTTTTGCCAGCATCATGAAATACTCATGCCATGATGGTCTGTTCATGTTTTCCCTTCCTTGAACCAGGTGTTACTCGTTCGTCACTGCGTCCTCTGGAGCCCGTTCATGCCATTGGCCGAACCAGGTCCCGGATCTTGCCTGATTCAACGTCTTCCATGAATTGTTCCCCAAGGATTTCGCTCAGTTCGCTCACCTGATCCCAACGCCTTATCCTTGCGGCGGGATTGTCCGCAAAAGTCACGAAATCCTGCCGGTCCGGTATGCGCCCATCGGGGAGCATGCTCACGAAATCCTCCGTCGGGCAGACTTGAAAGACCCGGTCGAGGGCTCCTGCGGGCGGATTGCGCCATTTGAGCGGCTTGTCGAACCATCCGGGTATGATTCTCTCCTGGTGATGGAAAAAGAGCGTAATCCCGTCGCCGGGACAATAGTCCTGATTAATTTGATAGTCAATGAGGCCGCCGTCGCGGTACACTCCGTCCACGGCAGCAGGAATTTGCTTCACTCCTGCAATGAGATACGGCAGCGATCCGGTAGCGAGCGCGGCCATGCGCAGGTTTTCCGGCGTCATTCTGATGCCTCTTCCGTTAAAGGAGTTCTCGAGGAACAGGGGACTCCGGTTGCCGCTGTAGAAGACAACCCGCTCGTACAGCAGAGTCGGAGCACGGCGGGAAAGCACGTTGATCAGGCCTGCTGCAAGAAGTGCCATTCCTTCGATTCTTTTGTTCGCGGACGCGGCAGGACCCCTTGACCTCACCGCATGAACTGCCAGGTCGAATGAGTCGTGCTCCAGAATGAACGGGACGTCGTGTTCCCGGATGAAGGACTCAACGTTCCGCCTGAGCGCGGCGCTCAAAGTGACGGGCGTGTCCGCGGCAGTGAACACGTTTCGGGAATAGGCGATCCTGAGGCGTTCGTATGCGTCGAGGGGATCGCGGCAGGCCATCGCGAGACAGCGCCACGCGCCGGCAGATGCCCCTGCAAGAAGGACCCTATGGCCGGCCTGTCGAAGAAAGTTCGACCGCATGAGAGCCCGGTCGAATCCCACGGACGCGAACCATTTCGGTCCACCAGCCGGACCCGCGAAGACCCGGACCATTCCGGGATTGAGCCCGTGCTCCCGCATCATGTTCAGAATGGCTTTGCCGGCCCTGTAAATCAGGTATCTCTTCATTGGCTCAAAACATATCATCAGACTCCGCCCAAGCCAAGAGTCTCATGTTCAACGTCGTCACGGGCCCACCACGGACTTGGCCGTGTGGAAATCATTGAAAACCGGCTCAGATTGTCTTACACATATCCTTGAGCCAAACAAAGGGAGGGAGAACCCACCATGAACGAAAAAGAGAAACTGGTTCTTGATGCCATGAAGAGGGCGGGCAAACCCGTCAGGCCCGGAGATGTCGCCAAATCCACCGACATGGAATCCAAGGAGGTTTCCAAGCTCATTGACTCATTGAAGAAAAAGGGACTCGTCGTTTCCCCCAAGAGGTGCTATTACGCTCCGTCCGACAGCTAGGACCTCCGATGACGGTTGCGCCCATCATAGGTGGTAGGCAAGCCGTCAGGCTTTTTGGTGGGCCACAACGCGGCCGGCCCCGAAAAAAATCCCTCTGCCTAGTGATACGACAGAGGGCGAGGAGGGTATGGTTCTGTAAGCAGGATGAAGAATGGCCAAGCTGAGCCTGGGGGTGTCTGCTTCTGAGTTGGCTTTGCGCTTGCCTCGGGGCTTTGACTTCAATTAGGGAAGCCCGATGGGGGGAGGTATCGAGCTTCCCTTGGCCCGGTGCGGAGGTCCGAACAGCCACGGCCAGCCATGAAGACGATGCCGTATCTGCGCTCGCTGCCCCGGCCTGCTCGGGCCCGTCCCGCGAGATCCGCTCTTACAGGTGAGCGGGCTCCACGTCAGAGAACCGGGCTCATGCGGACTCCGCATATCCCGACGCTGCAATAACCGCGCCAAGTCTTCCTGCCTCCAAAGCAGCCCCC
>DYLG01000274.1 GCA_020722215.1 Desulfomonile tiedjei | reverse complement strand
CATCGAAAGGCTTGCGCGGCGCGGGCGAACGGGCTTTTTGACGAGGAAATCGTTCCGGTGAGCATCCCGCAGGCAAAAGGGGAGCCCATCGTATTTGCCAAAGACGAAACGCCCAGGCCCGAAACGTCCCTGGATCGGCTGGCCGGATTGAAACCGGTTCTGGGCGGCGTATGCACCGCCGGCAACTCCTCCAGTGAAAACGATGGAGCGGCCGCAGTCGTGGTGATGTCCGAAAAGAAGGCCGAAGAACTGGGGCTTTCCCCGCTGGCCCGGGTGGTGGGCATCGCGGTCGCCGGAGCCGATCCCAGACGGGCGTATCTGACGGTTCCGGCTGCCGTCGAAAAGGTCTTCCGGATGACGGATCTGACATTTGTAAAGATGGACTTGATCGAAATTCAAGAAGCTTTTGCAGCACAGGTTCTGGCGGACCTCAAGCAGATGGGCGCCGTTGAGGCGGATCACGGGCGGGTGAACGTGAATGGCTCCGGCATTTCGCTGGGCCATCCCATCGCCTGCACCGGCACCCGGGTGCTCGTGACCCTGCTGCATGAAATGCAGCGGCGAAAAGCCCGGTACGGTCTGGAGACCATCTGCGGAGGCGGGGGGCTGGGAATCGCAGGCGTTTTCGAAAGGGTCTCGTAGCCATGCATGCCACTTCCATCGAAAAGGAATATCGTTCCAAACGCATCTCAGCCGATGAAGCGGCGGCTCTGGTTCATTCCGGCGCAAGCATCCACCTGGGCGGGGCCGCCAATGTGGCCGCCATCATCGATGCGCGGCTCGCCCGCAGGGTTCACGAACTTCGGGATGTGACCGTCCGAACCTATATCGACACCCATGCGTACCGGATATGCGAAGCGGATCCGGAAGGCGAGTCCTTTCACTGGTTCAGCGGCTTTGTCCTCGGTTTCAGTCGGGCCTTCAGCCGCAGGCGGGGAATCGGCATCTACATCCCGAGCTCCTGGCACAACGTACCCGCCTTTATTCGCGATACGCTTGCCTTCGATATTTTCTACCTCGTCACCCCGCCCATGACGGAATCCGGCTTTTTCAATTTCGGCCTGACTGCAGGCGAAACCATGGCCATTGCGGACGTGTCCAGAACAATCGTCGTCGTCGTCCGCAAGGACATGCCGACGGTTCCCGGTGGATTCGAAGAATGCCTGCCCCTGTCCCGAATCGATTACGTGGTCGAGGATGACGAGACCCATACCTTTTGCCTTCCTCCCGTTGAAGCGACAAAAGCCGATCGTCTGATTGCCGAAAACATCCTGAATGCCGGGCTTATTCAAGAGGGAACCACGCTCCAGATCGGCATCGGCGGGCTTCCCAATTCGGTTCTGGAGCTCATCAGCGCCTCGGGTTTCCGTAACCTCGGGCTGCATACCGAAATGCTGACCGAAAAGATGATGGACCTGATCGAGGCGGGGATCGTGACCAACAGCGAAAAGCGCAGGGATCGGTTCAAGACCGTGTTTACGTTCTGCCTGGGAAGCCGCAGACTCTATGATTTCGTTGACCGGAACCCGCTCTTTGCCACCTATCCGGTCAATTACACCAATCACCCGATGGTCATCGCCGAACAGCCCCGGATGTTCTCCCTGAACAGCGCTGCGCAGATCGATCTGACGGGTCAGGTGGCATCGGAGCAGATCGGCGGCAGCCGTCCCTTTCAGGTCAGCGGCACCGGCGGGCAGCTCGATTTCGTCATGGGAACGATGTTCGCCAGGGACGGAAAAGGAGTGAGCGTCATCGCCCTGTATTCGGAATACAACGGCGCATCAAAAATCGTTCCTCTGCTCGAAACGGGAACGAACGTAACCGTGCCGCGCTCGATGGTTGAACACGTGGCAACGGAATGGGGGGTCGCCCGTCTTCGGGGGCTCACGGTGCAGGAGCGCGCCCTTGCCCTGATCGCCATTGCCCATCCGCAACACCGGGACGGATTGATGCGACAGGCGCGGGATGCAGGCTTTCTGCCCTATCGCACTTTAGATGGAAAAAAACCACGGGGGATAATCGTCCAGCGCGGATAGACATCCGGGCCTCATTCCTACGAAAGTGGGCAGTCGGCGGTGGGCAGAGGGCAGTCGGCAATAGGCAATAGGCCAAAAAACCCATAACCTATAACCTATAACCCATAACCCATAACCTATTGCCTATTGCCTATTGCCGACTGCAGTTCGCATTTTCACGCCAAAGGAGAACGAAATGGATTTCGGATTTTCAAAGGAACATGAAATGCTGAGAAAGGCGGTGCGGGAATTTGCCGTCAAGAAAATCGCCCCGTTTGTGGACCAGTGGGATGCAGACCATTACCTGCCGGTGGATGAAGTCATCCGTCCGATGGGAGAGCTCGGTTTTCTGGGGTCGGTGATTCCGGAAGAGTACGGCGGTGAAAACATGGGGTGGCTTGCCTCGGTCATCATCACCGAGGAAATCGCCCGGATATCGAGCAGTCTTCGGGTTCAGCTCAACCTGATCGGCCTGGGCTGCGCCTATCCCATCTACCGGTACGGTTCGGAGACGATGCGGAAGAAATATGTTCCCAAACTGTGCAGCGGCGAATGGCTGGGCGGGTTTGCCATCACGGAGCCCGATGCGGGCTCGGATGTGATGTCCATGAAAACGGTTGCGGAAGACCGCGGGGATCACTGGCTCGTGAACGGCTCCAAGACATGGATTTCCAATGCGCACCAGGCGGATGTCGTCGTGCTCTATTGCTACAGCGATCCGTCCAAACGGGGCAAGGGCCTTTCGGCCTTCGTTGTGGAGCTGAAAAACTTCAATGGAATCACCACCACCAATATCGATAAGATGGGATCTTATTCCTCACCGACCGGCGAAATATTCTTCAGCAACACCAGGGTTCCCAAAGAGAATATTCTCGGCAATCCCGGAGACGGGGCATCCATCGTGTTCGGCTCCCTGAACAACACCCGGATATCCGCCGCAGCCGGTGCCATCGGGTGTGCTCAGGCATGTCTTGACATTGCCGTCAAATACTGCAACGAACGCAAACAGTTCGGCAAGAAAATCGGCGAATTTCAAATGAATCAGGATCTGATCGCCCAGATGTCCGCCGAAATCGAGGCGGCAAGACTCTTGGTGTATAAAGGCGCATGGCAGAAGGACCAGGGGTTGATGAACAATGGGTTTGAGGTTGCTCAGGCCAAATATTTCGCAGGCGAAGTCGCCATGAAATGCGCCAATCACGCCATGCGCATCCTTGGCGCCTACGGATATTCCACCGAATATCCCATCGCCCGCTTCTATCGGGACATTCCAACCTATGTCATTGTGGAGGGATCGGCGAACATCTGCAAATCGATCATCGCCATGGATGCCCTGGGGTGGCGAAAGGCCACCCGATGATTCGGGTTTTGCAGGAGTTCCGTTTGATACGTCTCTGCAGGTTGCGATCGAGTTGTTCGGGTATTTCAAACTATCAACACAGAAACAGCGAAAGGGAAACACCATGAAACGGAACGTCTGGTTGTGGTTCGTGTTGGCAGGGTTGTTCATGGGGCTTGGTTCGACTGCGTTTGCTGAAACCAAGGTCCGGCTGCAGTGCGTTTACCCGGAAAAGGCCTATGTCGGGCAAAACACGCTCTTTTTCGCCGAGAGGGTCAAGGAGCTTACCGGGGGCGAGGTCAATATCAAGGTGTTCTGGCCGGATCAGCTTGTCAAAACCAATGAAGCCTTCGATGCCATGGCCAAGGGCATGATCGACGCATACGCCGGAAGCATGCTGTATTTCGCGGGTTTCGTTCCGGAAGTGAACTGCGAATGGCTGCCCTTCGGCTGGGCGAATCCGAAAGAAGCCCAGGAGCTCTACGAAAAACATGGATGGCTCGATCTGATGCGGCAAGCCACCCTGAAACACGGGGTGCATTATGTGGCGCCGGTCGGCGTGGCTTCGATGGGGCTCATTACGAAGTTTCCGGTTCACGGGGTGGATGACCTGAAAGGCAAGAAGATCAGGGCCGTCGGTATGGAAGCCAAGATTATCGACGTTCTGGGCGCATCACCCGTGGCCATTGCAGGGGCGGAGCAGTACATGGCCATGAAACAGGGAACAGTGGACGGCACCAATTATCCCTTCTACACGATCAACAACTACAAGTTCTACGAAGTGGCCAACCACATCATCCGGCCCGCCCTGTTCTCCCCGGGCATCGTTGAAATCCTGATCAACCAGAAGCTCTACGCATCCCTCAGTGAAAAGAACCGCAAGGCCATCGATCAGGCCGGATGGGAAACCTTTCTGCGTACGGTGGAACTGAATCCCAAATACGATGAAGAGGCTTACAAGGTCTGTAAGGAAAAGAACGTGGCCATCATTGACCTGAGCCCGGAAGTCGTCGATCAGCTTCGCAAGAAAACGCTGCCGCTCTGGGAAGAGATTGCATCCAAGAGCGAGATATCCGCGAAACTGGTGGCATCGCTCAAAGCCTATCTGAAGGAAAAAGGCGTCAAGATCGAATAATCGGCCATGGCAGGCGACCCGAGGGTCGCCCCTTGCATGAAACCAGGAGTCACCCGCCGTTCTTCTGACTTCTGAATTCTGACCCATGACTTCTGAACGAGGAGGCTATGGAACGCTTCTGGCAAGCGATCGACAAGCTCAACCGCTGGATCGGCCAGGCTTGCGCCTGGCTGATTCTGCCGCTTACCCTGATCATCCTGTATGAGGTGATCAGCCGCTATATCTTCAACGCACCGACCCGCTGGTCGAACGAGATCAGCCAGTATCTTCTCGTAGCCATCGTCATGCTGGGCGGGGCCTATTGCCTGGCGGACAACGAGCATGTGAGCGTGGATATCTTCTATCGCAATTTCACCCAGAAGACGCGGGATGTAGTCGACATGCTCACCTGTCTCGTGGTGCTGTGCTTCGTGTGCGCCATGGTCTGGAAGGGAGCGGATGTCAGCTACGATGCACTGGTCCAGATGAAGCGCTCCCAGACCATTCTCGAGCTGCCCCTGTTTCCCTCGATGGTGATGGTGCCCATCGGTGCGACGCTTTTGGGGTTGCAAAGTCTCGTTCGTGCGATTCAGGCCTTCGAACGGTGGCGATTGAAAGGTCGGCCGTCGGGAAAGGGGGCCTGAGATCATGGATACATGGCTTCTGATGGTGATCGTTTTCGCCGCACTGATCCTGCTGCTCAGCCTCGGCATACCCATCGCCTTCACCCTGTGCGGGATTGCCACCATCGGTATTCTGTGCACCTGGGGGCTCAACGGGTTGCTGCTGCTCTTCAACGATGCGTACGGGGAATCGTCGAGCTTTCT
>DYLG01000273.1 GCA_020722215.1 Desulfomonile tiedjei | reverse complement strand
CGGACTGGTCGTTCACCTCCTGTTGCTCTCCACCCCGCCTCATGGCGACGCAGTTACAGTCGGTTACAGGCTGCAGCGTAGGCCTGGAGAGGACTTGCACCTCTCTGATTGAGTGCGCTCGCAGGCGCACTAGGGGCGGACCTATGTGTCCGCCCTGTTCGGCCGTACCGGACCTCTTTTGGGGCAGACACGCAGGCCTACCCTCGGTTCGGCTGTCGTTTGCATCGTTTATTTCGTGACGGGCCCTTGTGAACTTCAATTTCTTATTCGGAAAATGACGTGAGTGACCCCATGCAAAATCTGCTCTTTCACAAAGTCTTAACGCTTAACCACTCTCCCCCCTTCGCATCTTGACAACCATTGTTCCACCGGCCAAAATCGAAGAATAGGCAGGGGAGGCGTCTAACTGGGCGGGTGTCCATGCTGGCCCACACAAAAACGCATCCGGGAGGGAGCCATGCCGCACCGAGGTGCTAGCACACTCGGGCGGAAATACGGCGCCATATTGTGCGGCGATGCCGCATTTCGTGAAAAAAAACGCCGGGAGCAGGATTTGGTGGGACGGGCATCTTGCCCGTCATTCGCGGACCATTCGAACGATGCGGTTCCCGCTGGTCGCCGCATCCTACCGAACTGCGGCAGGACCGGCATTCCTGCCTGTCCCGGGTATGATGACCGGCAAGATGCCGGTCCTACTGTCGGCGGCCATTGGCCGGCCGCGCACCGCCGAAGAGGGCGGCCACGCGGGTCCGCGCCGTACCATATATGCCGCCCTTATTTCCTCACAATCCGTTAACGCCGAGAAAAGATCTCCGTTATCCATTTGCCGCCACACCCTCACCGCACATCTCTTGGCGGGTTGGCGTACCACTGGTCCGGCTCCGTCGTGTCGCCGTTCTCCAAACCACGGGCGTCCTCCAGGGCGGTGACCACCCACACCAGGCCCTTCATCACAGGGGATCTCAGCAGATCCTCCAGGGGTTGCCTGAGCGTATAAGTCAGCACAGGGCAATTGGGCTCATGCACGAGAAGCCTGCCGGCCATGATTACGCCTCTGGTCTTCTCGAGCGCGGAACGATAGTTAGCGGAAACCCGCTCCGGAACCGGAACCACAACCGCCAAGGCTTCCGTGTCCCGGAAATATCGACGGGTTGACCGCTGAGGCCCCGAAATTCGCACGGACCTGTCCTCATCCTCTTCGTAGAAGCAAAGACCGTCCAGGGTTCTCAAGTACGAGGTTGCCAGTTCGTCACGAGGGTCAACCACGATGCGATCAATGAGAAACCTGTCTTTGGCCTCCCGGGCTGCATCGCCGACTTCCCAGAGCCCGCCTCGCTTCTCCCACAGCACGTGGAACCGG
Organism: Desulfomonile tiedjei; assembly: GCA_020722215.1. Taxonomy (GTDB): domain Bacteria; phylum Desulfobacterota; class Desulfomonilia; order Desulfomonilales; family Desulfomonilaceae; genus DYLG01. Next base: position 3,939 of record DYLG01000273.1, on the reverse strand, counting down.
CCGTCTGCTCGTTCACCGACAACGCACACGTATCCCGGCTCAAAATCGGGCCATCCTATGCCTGCCCAGATTTTGTTGAACTTCTCCGATTTCGTTCTGCCCGAAACGGCAATGGAGCCGTCTTCCAGGTATTCGGCCAGCATGGTTTCTTGAACTCCTGCGAAAAAATGCGGGGTGGAAGTTAGCCGGGGAGGCGCCCTTTTGCACAGCGGCAGCCCGGCCGCGACCAAGATCGATCAACCACCAAGGGGCCAAGACACAAAGGATTGGGAAATCCTTTCGCCCCGTGTCCTTGTGCCCTGGTGGTTGGATTATTGCTTTGTCGCCCCTTGGACCGGATGAAGAGGGCGAATCACGAGGATCGCCCCTACGTCCGAGCCCCGTCCGTGTTCGCATAAACGACGAACCGGAGGCGTACGGCGCGAACCTTGTGTTCGCCCTGTTCGTCGGCAAGAGTAGGGCCGGTTCGCGAACCGCCCTTGCCGGGCCCCCTCCCGCGGGACGCGGGATTCGTCCGGGATAAAAAGGCCTTGGTGGCTTTGTGTCTTGGTGGTCGAATTTTTGCTTTCTCTTGGAAGCGCCCAGGTTGCAACCCCGGCATCAGAAAGCCCCTGCCGGGAGCCCTCTGTTTATGAAGCGATTCTCCCAGTTGTGCGTTCTCATTTCATTGGCTATGGCAAGAGCCATTATCTCGTCGTCATGAGGAAGACGCGACCCGGGAGGCGAGTAATTCTGCCGGAAGGTTTTCCTCTCTGCGTCCCATACGAATCCTTGCATTTCCAGCAAGGTAGTCCTGCTGAAAATGATTAGCCCTCCGCTTTCCACGGTCAGGGCAAGGCGGCTGAGCATTGCTTCTTTGGTGATTTTGTTGGTGATCCATCCCAGGCGCCGAGTTTCTTCGGGAATCTTTCTGTCCGTATAGGTGTGATAGTAGAGATTGGGATAACCCGTCATCCAGGGATGCTCGCTCATGCCTCGTTCGCACACCGTGAGAGTCGCCAGGCCGGGCCCGTTTCGCTCGATCCCGAGAAGCCCCGTGTTGTACCATGTTCCCAGGAGGTACGCGTCAACTCCCGCGTTCTCCGGCCGAACCAGGTTGGAACGATACGACGCGGCGACTTCGCCCGTTTCGTTGCAAACTACCTGAATGACCGTGTAATCAGCGCCTACGCCTTCTCCCACGTCCATACCCAGACTGTAACTCATGGACTCATGAGGCGGCTTCCATACCCAAAGAGGCCCGGCATCGTCTTCCACAAAGTCGGGAACAGGCAAATCCGTGGATCGATTCTTGAGATACCCGCGGATATGCGGCGTCCGTGCCGCTTGATCCAATGACCGAGCGATGAAGTCCTGATCAAACCAAGGCATGCCGGTGAACACAAACGCCAGGTTGGGAGCTATCGGATACTCCTGATGGAATCTCTCCCATGAATTGTGGCACTGATTGATTCTTGTATATCGCGCCCATTTCATCTCCTCTTTCGACAAGCCGTATCTTTGAGCGAACCTTTGTTCAGCCGCAGTGACCTCGAGCTTTTCCCGGGCCGCGACCGGGATGCTGTATTCGGGAAAACCCTTCCAGGACAGGAATATGGGTTCCATGTCCGATTCGCCCCGTTCCGCTGCGATCCAGGTCCTGTGGAAAAGGTTTTGGGCGCCGTTGGCCGTTGATTCCCAGAATACGAGCGTATCCCAGTGCTGGGGCACAGACTGGTTTATAGCCAGCACCGGCTCCTCCGGATCTTCCCAGAAAGCCACCTCACTGGCATGAACATAGTGAAGGGTTCCGCCTCTGCCGAGGTTCTTGTTTGCCGAAGTGGCTATACGGATCGAGGAATAATGCGGCGGCGGATACTCGATGAGCCGCGATGTGCTTCTTGCCAGATCCTTTGACCGACCGGCGTCGAGATGCGTGTGAAATCTGTGCGTCATGGAGAAAATCGTTTCGGCGCTCTCGATGGAGTGAGCTACAACAAGACCGAAACGATAAGCATACCTGGTGACCAGGGCAAAGATGAATGCCTCGATGAGCGTTGAAATTCCTAACTGTCGAGACTTGCAGCAGATGAACCGCCCGGGCCTTCTTGCCTCGCGGCATTCCATGAGCTTGTGGAATACCTCTTCCTGGGAACGATTCATGATGAGAGACGCCATCTCCCCGCGCTTGTTGATGATCTTCAGTCCCTCGATGAATTTCTGAATATGGAAGAGATGGTCGTCCTCGGGGGCGACGAGTTCCGGCAGTTGTTCAGACAGCCTTTCCAGCCGTTTTTTTGCCAGCCTAAGACTGCCTGCGTCCTCAAGAACGGTATCACTCATCGTCGCCGGGTCTCGTCCAGACTTCCGTAACGCCCTGCGGCCGCATGGAATTCCGTTGAGCTGCAAGACTAATCTGCGACTCAATCTCATCCAGGCGGCGCATGATCGCGGAGACTTCTTCGTTCTTCAGTCTTGTTTCCATCATGGACCTGGCGGTCTTTACCAGCGTGTCAATGAGCTTGATCTTTTCCATCGCTTCCTTGGACGCAGACGGAGCCTCACCTACCAGAACGGTAAGCAATTCCAGAGAGGATGTGGGATTGAGGCCTGACGAGATGATGGAGTTCACCTGTTTTTCCAAGTCAGGCGAAAAATCGCTGATAATTTCCCTTACGACCTCTTGCGCGGCCTCAATGCGCGAAGGCCGAGCGGGCGCCATGCTTCCGGTTCGCGGCTTGCCGGGCATTTCATCTTCCTATGGGCTTTGCTTGGTGTTGGAAACAACAGGGCCCGTCATGTAACAAACGTTGGAGCCCGACGGATGCCCTGTAGGGGCGGGTTTCAAACCCGGCCCTACCTGCCGTCACTACACGGCCGAGCGATTACCTTTCCCCGATCGGCAGGTCAGACCCTGTGGGGTGCAATGACCGACGGGAACCGCATCCCACGGAACTGCCGTAGGGTTGGCGACCCAGCCGCACCCCTCTCCAATGACCGGCAAGATGCCGGTCCTGTCAGAAGCCGTTGGCCGAGACCTTAACCGACGGGAATACCGGATCATATATTTAGTTGTCCGAAGGCCAGTCGCCCCAGTAGAACGGCTCCATCTCCTCATATTGATCGGACCATTGATGCCAAAGGCCTTGAGCGCACCAGTTCTTAGCGGGGTTTTCGACGGTCACCGGCTTGGGGTAGCAACGGCATAATGAACCGTCGAATTTGATGCATTGAGTGCAAACCATATCCGAGCGTTTCATGCTTGACTCCTTTCTGTGGGTGGGGACTTTCGGGGGAGGGGCCTTTTTCCTCGACGCAGCCTCCGGACAGAAGTAAGGGCCTGTCACGAAATAACCAATGCAAACGGCCGCGGGCCCGAAGGTAGGGGCAGACCTGCGTGTCTGCCCTAAAGCCGGGCCGGTAAGGCCGAAGAGGGCGGACACATGGGTCCGCCCCTACCATGAATGCCGACCTTATTTCTTGACAATCCCTAAGACCAATCAACCACCGAGACACAAAGGTTTGAGAGGCCCTTATACTTGGTGTCTTGGCGCCTTGGTGGTCGGATTCTTGTCTTACTTGGCGGGCAGAGCCCGGCCTACGATTGGTAATGACGGGCAAGATGCCCGGCCTACCGTCAGGAAGACACGCTTCGTTGAACACCGGGCCCGCTGTTTCTTTCATGGAATTTTTCACAATAGTATGTTTCAAGAGCAGCCCGGCGGTCAGGTCGGGCTTGGCTCATTTCCGCGCGGCATTGCGGGCAGATGTCCGGCGGCTCAAACAGGTCTCCCCATTGCGCCGCGCCGCATGCGTTGCAGATTCGGATCACGGTGGATCGTCTCACAACCCGCCTCCCAGCGAAGACTGATGATCGAAGCAGATTAGGGGCGGGACGCGAACCGCTCCTACCGGGCCCCGCGCTGCCCCCGAGGCTCGGTAAGGGCGGGGTTCAAACCC
>DYLG01000272.1 GCA_020722215.1 Desulfomonile tiedjei | reverse complement strand
CCCGTCGACCAGGGAATGCGAAGCACGCTCCAACCGGTTGACCCTTTCGTCTTGACAACCCGTGACCTTTTCGTGGAGGATACCCTTTCAACTATGCGTGCGGCAATAGTTATTTCGCAATCATTGAACCGAGGGAGGGACACATGGCCCCAAGGTCTTTGAACAAGGTTTTGCTGCTGGGCCATCTGGGCAGAGACCCGGAAATGAGGTACACTTCGTCGGGCAAAGCCATGGCCACGTTCAGCCTCGCGACCTCCGAACAATGGAAAGACAAGGACGGAAACGACCAGGAAAGGACCGAATGGCATCGTATTGTGGCGTGGGGTCGCCTCGGGGAGGTGTGCGGCGAGTACTTGAGCAAGGGCAAACAGGTGTTCATAGAAGGGCGGATCCAAAGCCGAGACTGGGAAGACCAGGACGGTAACAAACGAACCACCGTGGAGATCATCGCAAGTGACATGATCATGCTCGGCGGTACGGGCGCTGCGTCGCGGCCGGCTCGGGACGATTCTTCACAGGGCAGAGGAGGAGAGGACTTCGACAGGGAAAGACGATCCCGCAGGCCCCCCGACCGTAAAGGAGAATCCCGGAGAACGTCCGGCGAAAAATATGAGCCGCCGCCCCCGGAGGATGACATTCCGTTCTAGGATGGCCTCTCGTAATCGTCGAAACTGCTCGAATCGTAGCATGATGGCACTCAAACAAGTCCGGGCTACCCGCGTTGTACTATCTTGAACGGGAAAGAGGCTATGGTGTTTGCAGGAAGTCTTTTCCGAACGGATTTCTCGTGAGGGCGGGTTTGAAACCTGCCCCTACCAAGGAAGCGCAAATTTTTTTGGCAACGACTGTATGCAACAGGCTCTTACGGCATGGAGGTTGACATGAGAATCAAGTTGGGGTGGAGCGCTGGATTCTTCATCACCCTTTTGGCGCTGTTTTTCCTATCGGGCTTTGCGTGGCCCGAGGTGTTGGCGTTCAATGAGTCTCCGATGACGTCCCAACTGGTGAAGGAGGGCAAGCTCCCTCCGGTGGACAAGAGGTTGCCTCCATCACCCGTGGTGGTGAAGCCGTTCGAGAAGCCCGGCCTTTATGGCGGAACCTGGCGACGGGCGTACACGGGCCTTTCCGATCTGGTGGGGACCCGCAGGCTTCTCTATGACCCGCTGGTTCGATGGAGCCCGACCTACGCGATTGAGCCCAATCTGGCAAGCAAGTGGGAAGTAAGCGCTGATGGAAAAGCGTTCACGTTCCATCTCGTCAAGGGAGTGCGATGGTCGGATGGCGAGTCCTTTACCGCGGATGATATCCTATTTTATTTCGAGGACATGGTGTTCAACAAGGAGCTGACGCCCGCGGTTCCCAAATGGCTGGCGCCCGCGGGCGTGCCACCGAAGGTCACCAAGGTGGACGAGTACACGATACGGTTCGAGTTCGACAGACCTTATGGTCTTTTTCTTCAACAATTGGCCTGCCCTCACGGGATGGATCTGGTGAGCTATCCCAAGCATTACCTGAAGAAATTCCACAAGAAATATGCCAAGCCGGAAGAGCTTGAGGCAATGATGAAGGAAAAGAAGGCCTCCTCATGGGTCAAGTTCTTCCATGATGTCTCCGCGTCGCGGGATGCGGTCTTCACGGACAAGAACATGCCCTCCATATTTGCGTGGATCACGACGGAGCCCGCGCCGGCGAAGCGTTTCGTCATGCAACGCAATCCTTACTACTGGAAAGTGGACCCCAACGGAAATCAGCTCCCATACATCGATACGATTGTGCATGAACTCCAAGCGGAGTCTCAAACGATTCTGCTGAAGGCCATAGCCGGAGAGATCGACATGCAGGGCCGCAGACTGGGCGGAATGCAGAATTCGGTGCTTCTCTTGGCCAGCAGGGGACAAGGGAACTACAAGCTGGTTCCAAAGACCTCCACCGCTTCGGTTGGCCTGTTGCTGGCTCCGAACTTGAATCACCCGGACCCGGTGATGCAGAAGATCCTCTCGGATCGACGCTTCAGGATTGCCCTGTCTCACGCAATCAACCGAAAGGAAATCAATAAGATAGTCTATCGCGGCAAAGGGACGGAAAGACAGGTCGCTCCTCTCAAGGAGTCGGCGTTTTACAGCCCTTCGTACGAAAAGGCTTACCTGGAGTACAGCCCTGACAAGGCAAAGGCTCTGTTGGATGAAATGGGCCTCACCGTCGGCCCCACGGGCAAACGGATGCGCCCGGATGGGCAGCCCGTGCGTCTCAGCCTGGACGTGGTTGTCGAGATTCAGAGCTGGGTTGACACCGCTGAGATCCTGGCATCCAATATCAGCCATCTGGGAATCGACACAGAGGTGAAGTCCGAAACACGGGAACTGTTCATGCAGAGGGTGGAGAGCGCTGCCCACGATATTGCCCTGTGGACCGGTGACGGCGGGATGGAGTGCCTTCTTGAGCCCCGCTGGTACTTCCCCTATAGTGGGGAAAGCCTCAACGCACCGCTGTACGGGAAGTGGTTCCAAAGCGGCGGCAAGCAAGGAACAGAGCCGCCTGCCGACATCAAGGAACTGATGGACATTTACAGTCAGATCCTTTCAACCGTATCCGAAGAGAAGCAGAAAGAGCTTTTTGCTAAAATAATCGCGGCAAACGAGAAGAACCTGTGGGTAATTGGTCTTGTGCATGATCCGCCCGACTATTACGTTGTGGCGCCAAACATGTACAATCTCCCCAAGAGAGATTTTCAAAGCTGGATCTATCCGAACCCCGGACCGATTTATCCCGAGCAGTTCTTCTTTGCACCCAAGTGAGCCCGGCGGTTCACTACTCTCCGCACACGTATCAGCTTCAGCCGGATGCGGCGGCCTCTCGGCGGGGTCGCCATGCCGGCGAGGAGACGGATAGAGCATGCTTGCGTACGTAATCCGGCGGATCTTGATAATGATTCCTACCTTGGTGGCAATTTCCGTCATCACGTTCGTCATTATCCAGTTGCCGCCAGGTGACTTCTTGACCACTCACGTGGCCGAACTCCGAATGAGCGGCGAATCGGTCGATCAGGCTGAACTGGAAGCGCTGAGGAATCGCTTCGGTCTGGATGATCCGCTGTACATGCAGTACTTCCTTTGGGCCTGGAACTGCTTGCATGGTGATTTCGGCTATTCTTTCGAATGGAAACGGCCTGTCTCTGACCTCATCGGTGAGCGGATCAGTCTCACAATTCTCATCTCGGTGAGCACTTTGCTGTTCACGTGGGCAGTGGCCGTGCCCATAGGGATCTATTCCGCGGTGAGGCAGTATTCCTGGGCAGACCATTTCCTCACTTTCATCGGCTTCATGGGGCTTGCGACGCCGAACTTCTTGTTGGCCCTGATTCTGCTGTGGTTTTCGTTCGCGTACCTGGGAATGAGTGTAGGAGGCCTGTTTTCTCCCGAGTTCGCCGCCGCGGACGTTCCCTGGACTCTGGCCAAGGTTTGGGACCTGTTGAAGCATCTCTGGATACCGGTAATCATAGTCGGGACGGATCACACGGCCAAGTTCATAAGGATCATCCGGGGGAATCTTCTCGACGAGCTGAAGAAGCCCTACGTGACAACGGCAAGGGCCAAGGGTCTCAAGGAAGTCAACCTCATCCTGAAATATCCTGTTCGGTTGGCGATCAATCCGCTGGTGAGTACCATTGGATGGACGTTGCCCGAACTGGTTTCCGGTATCGCGATCACCGCAGTGGTGTTGAATTTACCCACAACCGGACCTCTCCTGTTAAAGGCGCTGCTCAGTCAAGACATGCATCTGGCAGGAGCCTTCATCATGCTGCTGAGCTTCCTGACTGTCGTGGGGACCCTCATATCGGACATTCTTCTTGCCTGGGTGGATCCCAGGATCAGGTTCGGAGCGCGTGAGACGGTATGAACGAAGAGAGTAAGATCGAAGAAAAGAAGAGGGAAGAAAAGTACCTCAACGCCTCCACCAGGCAACTGATCTGGTGGAGGTTCAAAAAGCACAAGCTTGCATTGATGGGGCTGTACATCATCGGGGTGATGTATTTCTGCGCCGCTTTCTGCGAGTTCCTCTCACCGTACCACAAGGACACGCGCCATTCCGACTGTGTTTACGCTCCGTCCACCAAAATCAGGGTAATTGACCACAAAGATCGCTTCAGGCGGCCTTTCGTTGAGGCCATAGAACCGGACATCGATCTGGAGAGTCAGCAATTATGTTACAAACCGGTTCAGGGAAGCTGCTGTCCCATTCGATTCCTGGTCAGGGGCGACAAGTACCTTTTTTGGGGGCTTTGGGAAACGGATCTGCACCTGTTCGGGGTTGAACCGCCCGGGAGGATATTCCTGTTCGGCACTGACAGGATGGGTCGGGACATGTTCAGCCGCTGCCTCTACGGAAGCAGAGTTTCGCTTTCCATCGGCATGTTGGGCGTGTTTCTAAGTCTGTTTCTGGGCCTTGTACTGGGAGGGATTTCCGGCTATGTGGGAGGATGGATCGACGGGCTGATCCAGCGGACCATCGAGATCATCCGGTGCTTCCCCAGTATTCCGCTCTGGATGGGGCTTTCTGCTGCCATGCCTCCCCATTGGCCCGCCTTGAAAGTCTATTTCGCCATCACCATAATCCTCTCGCTCGTAGGTTGGACGGACCTGGCAAGGATGGTACGCGGCAAGCTCATCGCACTGAGAGAGGAAGAATTCGTTCTTGCAGCCCGTTTTGCGGGAGCGGGCCATGCGAGGATAATTTTCCGCCATCTTCTCCCCTCGTTCACCAGTCATATCATAGTGGCCATAACTCTTGCCATACCGAGCATGATCCTTGCCGAAACCGCGCTGAGTTTCCTGGGTATCGGCCTGAGACCCCCGGTGACGAGTCTGGGGGTGCTCTTGAAAGAAGCCCAGAACGTCACAACGATCGCTCTGTACCCGTGGTTGTTAATACCGGTGCTTTTTGTCATTGTTGCAGTGCTCGCTTTCAATTGCGCCGGTGACGGTCTCAGAGATGCTGTGGACCCCTATTCGAGGTAATCTTAATGGCTGCGGCCCTGGCTGTGGAAAACTTGCGGGTTCACTTCTTCCTTGACGAGGGAGTGGTGAGAGCTGTGGACGGAGTCAGCTTCTCCCTAGCGGCCGGGAAGACTCTGGGGATTGTAGGCGAATCAGGCTCGGGCAAGAGCGTGATCGGCCAGTCAATACTCAGGATTGTGCCTCAGCCGGGCCGCATTGTCGAAGGAAAGATCCTGCTGAGTTTGGACGACACAAACGGTTCGCCGCCCATAGACCTGGCTGCGCTGGATTCCAACAGTAGGGAAGCGCGTGCGATTCG
>DYLG01000271.1 GCA_020722215.1 Desulfomonile tiedjei | reverse complement strand
AGAGGACGACGCGCTGCCGGAGCGTACCCGGATTTCTGCTCATCAGGATGAGAGCGCGGTAGATCAGCCCAATGCTGCCGGCATCTACGAGGCGATTTTCGGTTACTTGCAGGGATTGCGAGGCGAGGCTCCAGGAACCAAGGAACGCCCACCGAGGAAAGAGAGGTACATCTCTCGCTCGGTAAGGTCTTCCGACCCCGTGCGCGAAGAATACGCCAGAGTGGTGCTGGTGGAGAAATCCCAGGCAAAGATCAAGCTGGACAGGGGGGACGTTGAGCTTGGCGTGCTCTCTCTTGAAAGAGCGCTCCAGGCCGCAGGCCAAATGGGGTCGGACCGAGACCAGAGGGGACTCAGGGAAATGCTTCAGCAAGCCCGAGCCGCCAGAGAGTCGCCGGCTTCGTCTGTCGCCTCGGGAGAAGTCACCAATTCCATAGGCATGAGGCTTGTCCTTATTGAGCCCGGGACCTTTGTAATGGGTTCTTCAGCCACCGACGCGCGCCGCGTGGAGGACGAGTGGAGCGTGCAGTCGGAAATGCTTGAGCCTGAACAGCCAGCCCACACGGTTCAGATCTCCAGGCCTTTCTACATGGGCAAGTATGAGGTGACCCTCGGCCAGTTCGAGCAATTCATCAAGGAGACCGGTTACAGGACGGTGGCTGAAAGACAGGGATGGGGCTGGGTCTACGACGACGGCACGAAACATTGGGTTCGCAAACAGGGAGCATACTGGAAGAACCCCGGGTACAAGACCTGGCCTGACAGTCCTGTAACGCTGGTGTGCTACCGCGACGCAGTGGAATTCTGCAAGTGGCTTTCTTCAAAGGACGGCAGGCGGTACTCTCTTCCCACGGAAGCCCGGTGGGAATACTGCGCACGCGGGCGCGGCAAGGAGGGGAGTCGCTTCCCCTGGGGAGATGACTATCCCACCGGGAAGAATCTCAATCTGGCAGACCGCCGCTCGGCCGTGCCTTGGTCGGACCGCACCGTCGATGATGGCTATTCCGGGCCTGCTCCTGTGGGAAGCTATAAGCCCAACGGGTTCTGGCTGTATGACATGGCAGGGAATGTGTGGGAACTTTGTGAGGACGACTACGACCCGAGAGCGTACCGTGGAACAGAAGGTGCGGTGGCAACGGATCCGGTCGTCTCAAAACGGGGCGGAGGCAAGGTGGTCCGGGGCGGAAACTGGGCCTTTGGTGCTGGGATCGCGAGGAACGCCTTCCGCTTTGGAATCGACGCAGATCTGTGCGTGGACATCTGCGGATTTCGCGTGACCGCCGAGGCCCCAGCCGATGCCGTCAAACCCGCGGTCCCCCCAGAGGACGCTGGCCCGACCGCAGATGCCGAAGCAACCGATGTCGGCAGAGTTATAGACCGGATCAAGAACCTTGTAGCGAGCGGGCGCAGAGCCGAAGCAAGAAGGGTAGCCGACAGTTTCCTCCAATCGCAGTCGGGACGAGCCTCTCACGAGGGAGCGGGTCTAGACTTGGTCAAGAGCGTCCTCGATTCGCTCATCGACGTGGGCGAGAAAAAGGAGCTTGAATCGTTTACGAATTCCCTTGGAATGAGAATGGTGCGCATACCTGCCGGCGCATTCGTCATGGGCAGCTCCGAATCCGATATTGCCTGGGCCATGGCCACCCTGGCTCAAGAACAGCCCGTCTCATTGGAAAATGAGTATCCATTCCACAAGGTGAGACTGTCCAGGCCATACTTCATGGCAGCTACCGAGGTAACGGTTGCCCAGTTCAGGAAATTCGTCGAAGAAACCGGGTACATTACGGATGCCGAGGATGCTGGGGGCGGCCAGGTGTACGACACCGCCCAGAACAGGTTCGTCCGAAAGGAGGGAATTTCTTGGAAGAATCCTGGATGGGCAACAGAAGACGCTCAACCCGTGGCAGTGATTTCCTATTACGATGCTCAAGCGTTTTGTGACTGGTTGTCCGCCAAGGAGAAGCTTCCTTACAAGCTGCCCACCGAGGCCCAATGGGAATGCGCATGCAGAGGCGGCCTGCCTTCCGGCCAATTCCCCTGGGGCGATTCTCTCCCCGATGGGCGGAGAGCGAACTATGCGGACAGAAGCACGGACTTCCGATGGCGCGACAGATACGTCAACGACGGGCACAAGTACGTGGCGCCGGTGGGTAGCTATCAGGCGAACGCGTACGGGCTCTACGACATGGCCGGCAATGTCCTGGAATGGGTGAGGGACTTCTACGGTGAGGACTATTACAGATTCACGCCGGAGATCGATCCGGAAGGTCCCGGACAAGGCGAGACCAGAGTGATGAAGGGAGGGGAGTGGACCTTCGGTCCCGTCAACTTGAGATGCGCGTTCCGTGGGTGGTCACGACCCGAGCTTGGCTTTTTCAACAGCGGCTTCAGGGTGGCCATTGATCTTTCAAGTCCGAGAAGAATATTCCACTTTTCACGGAACTTCCTCTCCAGAGAGTGGTCTCCCGGTACTGATCAACGCCATGTGACCCAGGCGTTGGCCAAGGAGAAGGAGCGAGAGGCGCAGGTTGCCAGGGTGACTCCAAGCAGCCCCCCTGAACCCGAAATCCGATTGTTGGATCCACCGGCTATCAGAGGGGTCAAGGTGCTGGCCTTTACGCCAAAGTCGGACGGTCGGAGCGCAGGAATAGCCATCGGAGACGTCATAATCGAATACAACGGGCAAAGGGAGCTGACTGCCGCCAGGCTGATAGCGCTTACGGCGGAGGCCAAGAAAACAAAAGCCAGGCCCACCATTGTCGTAATCAGAGAGGGGTACGAGTATTCCTTGAGAGCAGCGCCCGGGTTTCTCGGCATAACCCTGGTGAACACAATGATCAGAGGTCCGTTCAAGAAACCTCAACAGGCCCCGCCGCGAGAGCCTGACAAGCGCGAGAAAAAACCGGATTCGCTGGATTGGACATGAGAAAAGACTCTGCTGACTCGTTTACAGCCACTCCCAAAATAGATCTCCGGTTCACCGGATTAGGGGTGGGACTAAAACCCGCTTCCGTCCGGACGAAATTCTGCCGGGAATCTCGGTAACGGCCATGAGTACCGGCTGTAGGGCTTGCGAAAGACCGGCCACAAAAGCGTTGCGAGGACTTGGAGTTGTCCGAAAGGTGGCGAGAAAATGCCCATTTATGAATATCAGTCAAAGGATCCGAACCAATCATGTGAATACTGTCTTGATTCCTTTGAGGTGCTTCAAGGAATCAAAGACCCCCCGATTTCCCGGTGCCCGGCCTGCGGCAACGGAGTAAAAAAAATCATATCCTGGTGCCGGGCAGCAGTGGTAGAATCCGCGGAGTCCGATGCCATGGTGGAACGGACCGTGAGGGAATACGAACGGGCCGGAATGTGGAGTCACGCTGCCGAGCTGGCCGACAAGCATGCGGAGAAGACGAAGGATCAATCTCTGAAAACTCGGGCCCTTGAGAATTATACTAAGGCAGGGCACAGAGTTGACAACTTGGTTGAGGGCGGCTGGTAGGAGCAGTTTCCGCTATCAGAGTCTACGCACACGGGGGGCCGTGGGGGCGCCCGGTTGGTAAGGGCCTTCGCGGGTCCGTATTTTCACAATGACGGGGAAGGCAGTCGGAATGTGGATTTGCAGAGTGGGTCGCTGCGGGTAGGGGGTTTCTTCAGCCCGTGTAATTATATTTCCAAGTGACGGGAGGGTTTCCGTTGCGTGTCCTTCTTATCAACAGCAATCTTAGGGATGATTTGTTTGCAGCCCCTCCCGTGGGCGTCTGTTATGTCGCTGCGGCCACTGAAGCGGCCGGCCATGACGTCCGAGTGGTGGATCTCTGCTTTCGGAAGCGCCCCTTGGCAGTCTTGGAGAGGGCGATTAGGACTTACTCACCCGAAGTGACAGGTGTTTCGGTTCGCAACATTGACAATGTCAACATGCTGTACCCTGTTTCCTACCTGGCCGATGCAGAACAAATCACACGAAAGATCAGAGAAGTGACGGACGCGCCCCTTGTCTTGGGCGGCTCCGGAGCCAGCCTGTTGCCTGCTCCGGTCCTGAGACGACTCAACGGGGACTATATCGTTGTCAATCACGGGGAAAGGACTTTCACTCGGCTGCTCAAGGCTCTCGAAGACGGCGCGTCTCCGGAAGGCATTCCTGGCGTCGGGTACATGGAGAATGGACGCTTTCGCCTCAAGCCCTCGCGCAAGCATAATTTTGGTGACACCTGGTCGGACCTGGGCAGGTGGATAGACATGACTCCGTATCGAAGGCGGAACAGCAGTTACAGTATACAGACGAGGCGAGGATGCAGTCAGCGCTGCATATACTGCACATACGGTCAGATATTGGAAGGATACAAGATACACAAGCGATCGCCGGTTGACGTTGCTGACGAAATTGAAGAGGCGATAGGAAAACACGGCCTGGAAAGCTTCGAATTTGTGGATTCAGTATTCAATGACCCGTTGGATCATTGCGTGGAAATCCTTGAAGAGATCGTCCGGAGACCCTGGAAAGCTCGTCTAACTGCCATGGGGGTGAGCCCGAAAGGACTGAACGACGAGTTGCTCGGACTCATGAAGAGAGCCGGGTTCAATTCTTTCTGGATGAGCCCGGAGTCCGCGTCCCCGCGGATGATCGAAAACTACGGCAAGGGCTTCACGGTTGATGACCTTGTGCACGCGGCTGAGGCAACGGGCAGAACGGATTTCACTATCACTTGGTGTTTTCTGATTGGCGGACCCGGTGAGACGAATGCTACGTTCCAGGAATCCTTGGACTTTACCTTGAAGTACATCCGGAAAGAGAAACATCCTCCAGTCAATCTTGCCAATTTCTATTTCGGCGTGAGGGTCTATCCTGAGACGAAACTGTGGAGCCTTGCACTTGAGGAGGGATTCTTCGGCGAAGACTCTGATCCGCTGCAGCAGCTTTGGTACCTGTCGGAAAAGCTGGATCTTGATGTTGCGTTGGATCAGTTCAAGAACGCAATGCAGGGAACACCGGAGATTTCATGCGGCTATCATGAGATGCTGTCGGGCCTGTGGCGTACGGCCGCGTTCATCGGTGACAGGTTGCTCCCTTCCCAACCATACTGGCCTAATCTTGTCTTTGTGAGTGAACTCTTCTACAAGCTTGGTTTGCACCGCGTCTTTCCCATGATCAATGTGCCGAAATTGCTGCGGCGCCAGTTGAGGCTGCAGGGCTATCGGGGCAGGCATCTGGAGGCCGCCCCGCGCATCGCTAGCCGTCTCACGTGGAATCGCAGCGCCCCGTACGGTCGCCAGCGATGAATTGACATGCCTATAACCCTTGCCGGAAGAAACGTCCTTTTTCCCTGTAGGGGCGGGTTTCAAA